>CAZYWA010000638.1:0-4265 GCA_964650975.1 uncultured bacterium | reverse complement strand
GGGTAACCGCGGCCTGGAGCTGCTCGCCAACGCGGACGGCCTGTTCTTCGAGGACTTCGCCTGGAAGGATTCAGGCGCGTTCTTCGACACCACCCGCTACCTGCAGGTGATCAACGACTACGCGTCGGTGGTGGCGTCCGGCAAGATGGCGGTGGGCATGGACTACGGCTCGAGCACCGACGTGCAGCGCCGGATGTTCTCGATCGCAAGCTACCTGATCGTGAATTCGCCCCGCTCGTACCACTTCTACGCGGGCAACGTGGGCTCGGACCTCCAGTCCTACCCGGAAGACTCGCTCGACATCGGCGCCGCGCTCGGCGAGGCCGTGAGTCACAGCAACGGCCTGGTGACCCGTGCGTATGCGAGAGGCACGGCGGTGGTGAACACCAGCACCAAGTCGCTCACCTACAGCATGGGAAGCGGCGGGTTTCAGAAGCTCGCGCTCTCGGGCGGGGGAGCTCTCCCGGCGAGCGGCTCGGCCACGTGGACCGCGATGGGTGGCACCACGGTGACGCTTTCGTCGAACACGGCGCTGGTCATCCGCGCAGCGCAGTGACCCACTGCCTCTAGCGGATTCAATCCGCCGAGGCTCGTCGCCGTCGGCTTCCCTGCCCACGGCGACGGGCCTCGGTTTTTCGTTTGCCCGCCCCTTCACACGGAAATCACCGCGCGGTTTGTCGAATCTGCTACGGATTGAACGGCAAGCGAACAGCCTTCCGGGATCCCACTCGAGTCAGCTCGGCTGCCGTCGCTCTCCGCTCGGCCCGCCCCAGCTCGCGAGGCAGCGTCTGAGCGCTCGCTGAGCGCCGCACCGCGGCCGGCTCCTGCGCTTCGAACCGTGACTCTCGTCGATCCGGACGGATGCTCTTGGCCGGATCGGATCGGGTGAAATGCCAGCTTCGATCGGACTTTGGCCACCGAGGCGCGGTCTCGCCGACGACCTCGAGGGCATCGAAGTACGGCGCCACACCGGGCATCTCGATTGCACGCCCCCTGGTGCTGCGCGTGATGGGCGATTCGATGCAAAGGGACTGACGGGTGCGGGTTCTCATCGCGGAAGACGATCCCGTCTCACGCCGAATTCTCGAGCACCGCCTGATTCGAGCCGGGCACGAGGTGGTGACCGCCGCGGACGGCAACGAGGCCTGGCACGCGCTCGAGGGGCAGCCGGAAATCCGCCTCGCGGTGATCGACTGGATGATGCCTGGCGTCGACGGCGCCGAGCTCTGCAGGCGAATCCGGCGGCGTACCGGGGGGCGCTACGTGTATGTGCTGATGCTCACGGCGCGCAATCAGCCGGAGGACGTCCTCGCCGGTTTCGAGGCCGGCGCGGACGACTACGTCACGAAACCGTGCGATCCGTCGGAGCTGCAGTCTCGACTGCGGGCGGGCGAGCGGATCGTGGCGCTCGAGAGCGCTCTGCACTCCAAAGTGACCGAGCTCGGGGACGCGATCGCGCAGGTCAAGGTGCTGCGAGGACTGCTGCCGATTTGCATGTTCTGCAAGAAGATCCGAGACGACGCCAACACCTGGCGGCGGATCGAGGACTACGTCACGGAGAACTCCGAGGCCATGTTCTCACACTCGATGTGCTCGGAGTGCGCAAAACGCGAATACCCCGAGCTCGAATACTCGCCCGGCGAGGGTGCGGTCGGTCCCGTTCCACCCGAGGCCGAGCCCGGACGGCACCATCCGACGTGAGCGGTGGCGAGCGATGAGGCGACAGGCGTCCGGCGTGCACCTGGCTCGACGCCCGACGCGTGTCGGCTCCCCAGCGCTGGTTGCGCTGCTGTGGCTCGCTGCTGGCCCGCCACACCTGGCGCGCGCCTCGGACCCCGCGGATCCCCCGAATCTCGCCGACCTGCCGCTCGAGGATCTCATGAACATCGAGATCACCTCGGTCACCAAGTCCGGTCAAAGCCTCGCGGAATCGGCAGCGGCGGTCTCCGTGATCACCAACGACGACATTCGGCGTTCGGGTGCCACGTCGATCGCCGAAGCACTGCGTCTGGCGCCGGGGCTGGACGTCGCCGAGATCGGCTTAGGTACCTGGGCGATCAGTGCGCGCGGCTTCAACGGGCAGTACGCGAACAAGCTGCTGGTACTGGTCGACGGACGCACCGTGTACTCGTCGATGTTCGCCGGGGTCTACTGGGACACGGTCGATCTGATGCTCGAGGACGTGGATCGGATCGAGGTGATCCGCGGGCCCGGCGCGAGCGTATGGGGCGCCAACGCTGTCAACGGCGTCATCAACATCATCACCAAGAGCGCGGCGGACACCCAGGGTGTGCTGGCGTCGGCGGTGGTCGGCTCCGAGGACCGAGGCATCGGCGCCGTGCGCTGGGGCGGCGAGCCGGCGCCGGGCCTTCACGTCCGAACCTTCGGCAAGTACCTCGACCGCGACTCGTCTCCCACGGCCGGTGACGATGGACGCGGCGACACCTGGGACTCACTGCGCGGCGGGCTGCGTGCCGATTGGGATGCGACGGCGCGAGATCAGGTGACCGTCACCGCCGACGCCTACGACGCGCGGGAAGCCGGACCCAACACCTTGCCCGTCCTCGTTCCCCCCTTTCAGGAGACGCTCGACTTCCAGGACCGGAGCCTGGGCGGACACGTGCTCAGCCGCTGGTCGCACGAGCTTTCGAGCTCATCGAGCCTTCAGGTCCAGGCGTTCACCGGGTACTACTCGGAACAGATACCGAGTTACGTCGGCGAACGCGCGACCACCTACGACCTCGAGATCCAGCACAACTTCGCACTGCTCGACTGGAACGAGGTGGTGTGGGGTTTGGGCTATCGAATCGTCGCCGACTCCACCGAGCCCGACCGTCCACTCCGGTGGCAGCCACGGGCGCGCACCACGGACGTGGCGAACGGCTTCGTCGAGGATCTGATCCGGCTGTTCGACGGTCGCGTGCTCCTCACCCTCGGCTCGAAGCTCGAGCACAACGACTACACCGGCGTCGAGATCCAGCCCACGGCGCGGGCCCTGTGGCGAGCCTCGCCGTCGCAGTCGCTGTGGGCTTCGGTGTCGCGCGCGGTGCGCACCCCGTCGCGCACCGATCGTGGCGTCGATATCGTTCTAGCCGCCTTCCCCACCGAGACCGGGCAGGTCGCTGCGGCGGAGCTATTCGGCAATTCGCAAGTCGAATCCGAAACGGTGGTCGCTTACGAAGCCGGCTACCGAGCCCAGCCCGCGGACTGGGTTTCCGCGGATGTCACGGGTTTCTACAACCGCTACGACAACCTGGCGTCCCTCGAGCAGGGCGAGCCGTTCTCCGATCCGGCGGCGTCGCCGCCCCATGTCGTCATCCCGGTGGTGTTCACGAACGGAGCGAGCGGGAAGTCCTACGGTCTGGAGCTGAGCGGCACCGTCCACCCCACGCAGTTCTGGAAGGTGACGGCCTGGTACGCGCTCCAGACGCTCGAAACCGATCGCAATCCCGGAGACTTCGGGCAGGTCAGTGGTCAAGGGACAAGCCCCCGCCACTCGGGGCACGTTCGATCCAATCTCGATCTGCCCTACCACCTCGAATTCGACACCCTTCTCTACCTGGTCGATCGCCTCTCGGCGGATGACGTCCCCGGCTACGCGCGCCTCGACCTGCGGCTCGGCTGGCGGCCAGCCCCTTCGCTCGAGCTGGCCCTCGGCGTCCGGAACCTCACCCGCGATCGGCACGGCGAGTTCCTGTCCGAGGGTGTGACGAGCGGTGTGACCGAGATCGAGCGCAGCTACTTCCTGGGGCTCGCATGGCGCTACTGAATCGCGGCGCAGCCAACCGGTCATGCAGAGCGGGCCGGCGCGCACAGCCCGGGCGCGCGGTGGCATGCGCGAAGCTCGTGGTGTCCGCGAGTTTGCGGGTCGGGGTCGCCGGAGCCGTCGCGTCGCCCGCGGGCGCCGAGAGTGGCGCGATCAACCGCGAGTTGCAGGTGAAGGCTGCGTGCCTCTCCAGCTTCTCCAAGTTCGTCGAATGGCCCGTCGAGCCGGGCGCCGGATGGCCCGGTCCGACGTGAGCGGAGGCGAGCGATGAGCGGACAGGCGCGCGGCGTGTACCGGGCTCGAGGCCTGGCACGTGTCGGCTCGCCAGCGCGGGTCGCGCTGCTGTGGCTCGCCGCTGGCCTCCTCCATCCGGCGCGCGCCGCGGAGCCCGCCAGCCTCGCCGACCTGCCACTCGAGGATCTCATGGACATCGAGATCACCTCGGTGACCAAGTCCGGTCAGAGCCTCGCGGAATCGGCGGCCGCGGTCTCGGTGATCA
>CAZYWA010000637.1:0-4272 GCA_964650975.1 uncultured bacterium | reverse complement strand
GAGCCGGTCTTCAATTCGAGCTCGAACCTGGTGCCAGGCGAAACCGTCCACATGGATCCCAAGTTCCCCGAGTGGACCGAGACGCCGTTCACTCCGTTCGGATTCAGCATCGGCGAGCGGCTCTACCTGGTGCCGCTGCCGCTCGAGGTGCCGTTCGCCGGCGCTGCGCAGTTTCCGAGCACCTTCGGCGACGCGCGCTACTCGGCCGCCGAGCTGGGTCTCATCTTCATCAACTGGTCGCCGTCGCTGGCGATCAAGGCCACCGACTGGATGTCGATCGGGCTCGGCTTCGATCTGCAGGTCGCCAACGACATCTGGTTCAAGACCGTGATCGGCGACGGCGCCGTGGGACGAGCGTCGTGCCGGCTGCTCTTCGGCGTGCCCGACAACGCGCTGTGCGGGATCGCGTCGACCAAGAACGGCGTCGACGACGGCTACACGCTGATCACTCCGGATCAAGAGCTGCCCACCGGCATCTCGCCGGTCAACGACGTGAACCTCGACTTCCAGACGCCGGGCTTTCGCGTCGGGCTGATGTTCTTCCCCGACGAGCATCTGCGGCTGGGCGCCGTCTACCGCAGCTCGATGACTCCCGATCTGGAAGGTCGGATCCAGAGCGTCTTCGAGCCGGGTGTCGAGAACAATCCGGTGTTCAAGGCGCTGCACTTCGCCAGCGACGTGAAGCGCTACCGGGAAAAGATGAAGCTGCCGCAGGAAGCGGGGATCGGCGGCAGCTACAAGATCACCGATCAGTGGATGGTGGCGCTCGACGGCGTGTGGGTGAACTGGGCCGATCGCCACAACGACGTGATCCGGATCGCGGGGGACGGGCTCTCGCCCTCGCTGATCACGTCGGGCTACAAGCGGCTGGTGATCTCGCGGCAGGGCTGGCAGGACGTGTTCAGCATCCGCACCGGCATCGAGTACCGGCCGGTCGAGCCGCTGCGGGTGGACGTCGGCTTCTGGTGGGATCCCTCGCCGACTCCCGACTCGGTGTGGGACTTCACCTCGGACCCGGGCGACCGCTACGTCGGCTCGGGCGCGATCGGGTACTACGGCATGTTCGACGGAAAGCTCGACGTCGCGGCACACATCCAGTGGATCACCATCGCGCAGCGCAACATCCAGGTCGGCGAGAGCTCGAACCTGGGTGGCGCCAGCGAGCTGGTGCTGCCCGACAAGAACGGCGTCGCCGATCCGGCGTTTTTCCCCAACGACACCTTCTCGGTGCGGGCCGACGGCGACATCGTGACCTTCGGGGTCACGTTCGACGTCCATATCTGATTCTCCCGGGGGGCTGTTCCAGCCCCCCGCCCCGAAAAAAGTGCGATTTTTTCGGGGCCCCACCCCCGAGTCGGCTCGCTGCGCTCGCCGGGCGCCTCTCGGCGCCGGCACGAGATTCACGCGGGCAGTCGGTCGGGGGTGACGGCGAGGGGACGTCCCCGAACCGACCGACATGGAATTGCCCCGTCGCGAACCGGTCCCGGGATCGGCGCTGCGCGCCGCAATCGAATACGCGATCGCGTGGGCTTGGGGCTATCGGAGGTGCTGGAATTTCGCTAGGCTCGGGGGCATGAGGCGTCTCGGGCCGTGGGTGGTGGGTTTGGTGCTGGTTTTCGGATTCACCGCGCGCGCGGGTGCACAGGCGCTCTATCGTTACGTCGACCCTGCGGGAAACGTGCATTTCGTGGATTCGCCGGCGAAGGTGCCCGCGGCGCAGCGTGCCAAGGCCAAGGAAGTCGATACTTCCGAGGACGCCCCGGTGACTTCGGTGCCGACCCCCAAGGCGACCTCCCCGGCCTCGAGCCGCGCGACGGCGGAGGCGCCTCCGCCCGCCAAGCCCGCCAGCGCCTGCGTTTTGGTGTTTCGCAACCGGCGCAGCCGCGTCGAGGGCACCAAGACGATCTACGCCGGCGAGGTGATGAACGCCGGCACCGGACTGGCGCGCAGCATCAAGGTCGAGTTCGTGGACTACGACAAGTCCGAGAAGGTGCTCGCGCGCCGCGAGGTGACGCCGATCCCCGCGACCATCGGTCCGCGCGAGGCGGGCAGCTTCGAGATCGAGATGAAGACGGTCGAGCGGAGCAAGGTCACCGATCAGGTGACCTTCGATCATTCGAGCTTCCTGGCGTCGTTCACGCGCTGCGATTGAGGGGCGGCGAGTGGCGCTGGGCGGCGGGCCGAAGCGGGAAGCGGGCGGTCCCAGGCCCGTCAAGCGCCTCGGCCAGGAGCTGCTCAACGCGGGGCTGATCGACCCGTCGCGGCTCGAGCGGGCGTGCAAGTGGCAGGCGGAGGAGGGCATCCGGCTCGGCACCGTGCTGCTCAAGCTCAACTACATCGAGGAACGGGTGCTGCTCGCGTTCCTGGCGCGCCGCTTCGGCGTCGAGCCGGTGCTGCTTCGCGAAACGTGGGTGGACCCGGCCGCGATCGCGCTGATCGCCGGCGACACCGCGCGCCAGACCAACGCCATCCCGTTCGCGCTCGGCGACGATCGCAGCGTGGCGGTGGCGATGACCGATCCGGACAACCTCTACGCCCTCGACGATCTGCAGGCGGCCACCGGGCTGCGCGTCGATCCGCGGCTGGCGAGCGATCCGGCGGTGGCGGAGGCGCTCGATCGTTATTACCCGAGCGATGAGCCGGAAGAGCCGGTCGAGGCGCCGGCGGCGCCGCGATTCGACGAGCCGATGGGCACCGGCGAAGTGCTGGACCTGGCGTCGGGAGTGATCGACCGGCTGCTGCCGTGGCTCCCGACCATCGCCACCGGTCCGGTCGAGAAGCTCGGCACCAGCTTGCCGGACGACCTGCAGCGGCTGGCGATCGCGCTGCGCCATCGGCTGGAGGCGTCACCGCGAGCACTCGAGGCCGCGCGCGATCTGATCAAGCGCCCCGCCGATCCCGATCTCCAGGCGCAGTTTCGCGCGCAGCTCCGGCAGCTGATCCGCGTCAACCCGCCGTTCGCGAGTGCCCTCAAGACCTCGCTCGGCCGCCGCACGAATACCGTCCGCCCCAAGAGCTGACGCGGCCGGTCGGCCCGCGGGCCTCAGCCGGCGCCTGCCGCCGCGGCCACTTCCCGCCGGTACGCGCGGAAGAGCTTCCGCGACCACGGGCCTGGCCGGCCGTCGGCGACGCGGCGGCCGTCGACGGCGACGATCGCGCTGATCTCGCGCACCGAGCCGATCGCGAGCAGCTCGCGCGCGTTCGCGAGCTCATGCCAGTGGAGCGGGCGTTCGTCGACGGCGATGTCCATCCGTCCTGCGAGGTCGAGCACGATGCGCCGCGTGACGCTGGGCAGGATGCGGCCGTCGAGAGGCGGCGTGACCAGCGTGTTGCCGAGACGCGCGAGGATCGTCGAGTTGGCCGCCTCCAGCACCTCGTTCGCCTCGGTCATCACCAGCGCCTCGTCGCAGCCGCGCTCGCGGGCCGCGAGCCTGGCCAGCGCGGACGGCAGGTAGCCGATCGATTTGATGCCCGGGATCGGACGGTGAGCGTCGTCGCCGGCGCGGCACACGCGGATCGCCGCCGGCGCCGCAAGGCGCGCGGTGGCGCGGGCGTGGATCAGGATCGATGGCGGGGATGCGGCGGGCCGATCGATGCCACCGCCGTCGAGCCCGCCGGTCACGGTGATTCGCACCGAGGCGTCCTGCCGGTCGAGCTCGCACGCGGCGAGCAGCTCCGCGATCGCTGCACGCGCCCGTCGCGGCGGGAAGCTCACGTCGAGCCTGAGCTTGGTGGCGGTGGCGCGCATGCGCCGCAGGTGAGCATCGAGCCCGAACGGAAAGCCGCGGTACGAGCGCAGCGTCTCGAAGAGCCCGACGCCGTAGAGCACCGCCCGATCGCGGGGATCGAGCCGCGCCTCCTCGGGCGGCATCACGGCCCCGTTCCACCATACGAACCGATCGGTCAAGGGCACCTCACCAGGTCACCGACCAGCGCGGCTCCCGCTGCGGTCCATTCGGGTGGCTGGCTTTCGACTCGCTCGAGCGCGCGGGCCAGCGCCTCGGCCTTGAGCAGCGTCTCCTGCCATTCGCCCTCGGGATGCGAGTCGGCCACGATCCCCGCGCCCACTCCGTATTCGAGGCGAGAGTGGTGGACGATCGCGGTGCGAATCGCCACCGCGAGCTCGACGTCGCCGCGCGCGTCGATCCAGCCGGTGGCACCGGTGTAGGGTCCACGAGGCGAGCACTCGAGCTCGCGAATGACCTCGCGCGCCCGGATCTTGGGTGCGCCCGTGACCGAACCACATGGGAAGGTGGCGCGCAGCAGTTCGGG
>CAZYWA010000636.1:0-4277 GCA_964650975.1 uncultured bacterium | reverse complement strand
ACGGCTTCGCGGTGGGCGGCTTCGAGCTCGGCCGCGAGACCCGCGGCGAGCTCGGCCGGCAGGTCGGGCGCCGCGGCGCCGGCCTCGAGCTGGGCCGCGACCGCCTCGAGGCGAGGAAGGCCCAGGTTCGCGGCGCTCGATCGCAGCGAGTGCGCCGCGCGAGCGCGCTCGGCCGATCCCGCGCCCAGGTCCGCGAGCAGCGCCAGGCGCGCCGGCGTGTCGCGCAGGAAGATCGCGATCATCCCGTCCACCAGCGTCTGTCCGCCCATCCGCAGCAGATCCTCGAGGCGTTCGCGACTCACGACCGTCCCTGCGCTCATGCGCGAGGTCGCAGGAACCGGCGCACCCTCGCGGTGAGCTCGTCCGCTCGGAAGGGCTTCATCACGTAGTCGCTGGCGCCTCTCTCGAGCGCCGAGACCACCACCGGCTCCTCCGACTGGGCAGTCAGCACCACGATCGGAACCTCTCGCCACCCGAGCTGTCCCCGCATCCGCTCGAGCACCTCGATCCCCGGCGAGCCGGGGAGCATCAGGTCGAGCACCACCAGGTCGGGCGGAATCGCGTCCTCGAAGCGCGCGACGGCTTCGTCGCCGTCGCGCACCCGCACCACGTCGTAACCCGCTCGTTCGAGCGTGGTGGTGGCGAGCAGCGCGTCGCCGTCGTCGTCCTCCACCAGCAGCAGGCTGGCACGGTCCTCGTTCGAGGGCGGCGGGGCGAGCGGCCTCTCGCCGCGCTCCAGACGCTCGAGGTCGTCGAGCAGCTCGGCGGGAGTGGCGTAACGCGCGGCGGGGCGCACCGCGCACAAGCGCTGCAAGACCGCGAGGAAGTGCGGGCCCAGTTGCGGGGCCACCTCCGGCGGCGGGCGCACCGGGGCCATGAGCTTGCGCTCGATGAGCGTCGAGATCGAGGTCGCCGGGAACGCCGGCTGGCCGGTCAGGCACTCGTAGAAGGTGAGGCCCAGCGAGTAGAGATCGCTGCGCACGTCCACGGCATCGCCGCGCAGTTGCTCGGGTGACATGTAGGCGGGCGTGCCGCCCACGCTCGAGCTGGGAGAGTCGGGCGGCGTGTCGAGCCCGGTCCACAGCATCTTGGCGAGACCGAGGTCGGCGAGCTTGGCGTGGCCGTCGCGTCCCAGCAGCACGTTCGCCGGCTTCACGTCGCGGTGCACCACGCCGTGACGGTGGGCGTGGCCGATCGCGGACGCGATCTGGCGCACGATGCGCAGCGAGCGGGTCTCGCCGAGCGGGCCCTCGCGGCGCAGCCGCTCGGCGAGCGACTCGCCGTCGACCAGCTCCATCACCAGGTAATAGAGCCCGGCGTGGTGCCCGGCATCGATGGCGCGCACCACGTTCGGGTGATCGAGCTTGGCGAGCACCACGCTCTCGCGCTGGAACCGCTCGCGGGCGCGGCGATCGTCGCACCACTGGGGGAAGAGCACCTTGATCGCGACGTCGCGGCCCATGGATGTCTGGGTCGCGGCGTAGACGCAGCCGGTGGCGCCCTGGCCGATGCGCTTCCGCAGGTCGTAGCGGCCGCCGCTCGAGATCGCTTGCGCGAGCGCGTCGGGATCCTGGCCGTCGCCGTCGCCCGCCGCCGCTCCACGCAACGCGGCGCCGAGCGCGCTGCCGGCGACCGGCGGACGCGCGGATATGACCTGGTCGATCGCCTGGGCGAGCTCGGCGGTGTCGACCGGCTTGTCGAAGGTGCGCGAAATCCGGGGATCGGGCGGGCGCTTGCGCTTCGGCCGGTGCTCGACGCCGCGCAGCGCGATCACCGGAATGGAGCTGGTGCCGGGCTGCGCCCGCAGCTCGTCGACGAGCGTGGTCGCCGCTACGTCGGGCAAGTCGAGGTCGAGCACGATGGCCGAGAACGGCCGCGTGCTCAAAAGCTTCGCGGCGCGCGCCGCGCGCTCCACCAGCACCGTGTCGCGGCGCGCCGCCCGGCCCACGGCGCGGCCCACCGCAGGATCCGCAGAAATCACGAGAATGGCGCCGAATTGACCGGCGACGGTGAGCGCCCGGTAGCGGCCCACTTCCTCGCGCAGACGTGCGAGTCGAGGGCCCACCTCGAGGGACGACGCCTCCTCGAGCGCCTGGGCCGCCTCGACGATCGCTGGCCAGCGCGCCGCGTGCTCGCGGATCGCGCGAGCCAGCACGTGGATCTCGTCGCCGCGCGGCTGGGCGAGCTCCTTGAGCCAGCGCTCCAGCATGACGAGCGCGATGTCCCGTCCGGGACGTCCGACACGTGTGGTGCGGTCTTCGCTCAAGACGCGGCCCCCCGGGCACTCCCGTGCAAGGCGCGAACCAAGCCTAGACCCTGGCGAGCGCGGCTCGCGGTTCGCTGTCGGGGGCTCGCCGTTCGGATTCCGGACTGTGGGGGTTCGGCATCGAGACGCGTGGCGTGCCTGAGCCGAGGGTAAATCCCGTCATGGAGACGGGGAGTTTCCATGACGGATCATGCGCTCGATGGTGTCGAAGAGCGCGCTCTCGTCGACGACCGGCTTCGGCACGTAGTCGTCGAAGCCCAGCGCCAGCAACCGCTCGCGGTCGCCCATCATCGCGTGCGCGGTTAGCGCGATGACCGGAAGATTGGCGCCACGACGGTCGGCGCGCAGGCGAGTTAGCACCTCGGTGCCGTCCATTCCCGGCAAGGAAACGTCGAGAACCACCAGATCGGGCGGGTCGGCGACGATGCCGGCGAGTGCTTCCGGTCCCGAGCCGTACTCGACCAGCCGGTAGCGATCCTCGAGCAGCGTTCGCAGCAGCAGGCGGTTGTCGGCGTTGTCTTCGACCAGAGCGATTCGTTTCATCGGATAAGTAGGACTAGCGAGCATCGGCCAATATATTCATTCCCGAGCGCGAATCCGTCAACCCGCGCGCCGGCTTGGCGATGGTGCGCTGCAGGACGGCGGCGCGAGGTTGCGCGCGCGGTCGTGAGCTCGCGGCCA
The DNA here is from genome assembly GCA_964650975.1 of uncultured bacterium. Lineage (GTDB taxonomy): Bacteria > JADJOY01 > JADJOY01 > JADJOY01 > JADJOY01 > CAZYWA01. The sequence goes on along the minus strand of CAZYWA010000636.1, from coordinate 1,330 downwards.
AGATTGGCGTGACCGAGCGGTCGCGGTCCGCGCGCAAGGGCCGCCTCCCGTGCCCGTCGCGGCGGTGGATCGATGCAGAAGCACCGCGCTGCAGGCGCGCGGCGAGCAACGCGAGCCGACTCGGGGGCGGGGGGCTGGAACAGCCCCCCGGGGAGACTCAGCTCGCGCGCTCGCCGACCTCGCGCAGCCGCGCCGCCGCCAGCTCGGGCGGGATGTCGCGCTGCGGCTCGCCGAGCAGCTCGAAGCCGACCATGAACTTCCGGACCGTGGCCGAGCGCAGGAGCGGTGGGTAGAAATGCGCATGCAGCACGAATCCGTCGTGGTCCTCGCCGTCGGCCGGACGCTGGTGCCAGCCCATGCTGTAGGGGAACGGGACGTCGAAGAGCCGGTCGTAGCGGGAGGTGAGGCCCCGGAGGAGCGCGGCGAGAGAGTCGCGCTCGCCGGGATCGAGGTCGGTGAGCGTGCCAGCGGCACGGCGCGGCAGCACCAAGGTTTCGAACGGCCAGATCGCCCAGAAGGGGACCAGCGCCACGAAGTGATCGTTGGCGAGCACCACGCGCGTTTGCTCGGCGAGCTCGTGCTCCAGGTACGCGAGGAGCATTGGCTTCCCGGTGGTGCTCCAGTGCTCGGTCTGGGTGAGCACCTCGCTCGCGACCTCGTTGGGGATCACCTCGGTCGACCAGATCTGGCCGTGCGGGTGTGGATTCGAAGCGCCCATCATCGCGCCGCGGTTCTCGAACACCAGCACGTTCCGGATGTAGGGCAGGGCGGTGAGGCGGGCGGTCTCGTCGGCCCAGGTGTCGATCACGCGCCGGACCTGGGCGGCGTCGAGCTCGCCGAGGCTCAGGTCGTGGCGTGGCGAGAAGCACACCACACGGCAGACGCCGCGCACCGGCGCCGCGTGGATCAGCCCGTTCGCCGCGTGCGCTTCGCCTTCGACCTCGAGCGGGATCAGGCCGGGAAAATCGTTGTCGAAGACGTGAGTGTGCTCGTAGGGCGGCGTGCGCGCGCCGCCCGCGCGTGCGTTGCCGGGGCAGAGGTAGCAGCTCGGGTCGAAGCTCGGGCGCGGGGCCGCCGCGGTGCTCTCTGCCTGGCCTTGCCACGGCCGCTGCGTGCGGTGCGGCGAGACCAGCACCCATTCGCCCGCGAGCGGATTCCAGCGCCGGTGCGGGTGCAAGGTGAGATCGAACGCGCTCATCGCCGCGAGTCTAGCAGTCGCTGTAACGGGCACCGCGATCGGGTTGGAGGGCTGCGGTCCCTCGCAGCCGCGGCGTCCTATCCGTTATCGACCGCCGCGGACGCGCGGGACCGCGTCCCTCCGGGCCGGGCG
>CAZYWA010000635.1:0-4281 GCA_964650975.1 uncultured bacterium | reverse complement strand
AAAAGTAGCGCCATGTGGATTGCAGCGAAGATTTCGGCCGATGATTTGAAGGCGAAAGGCCGCAGAGTCGTGCGTCTGAAGGGCAAGCAGATTCTGCTGATCGCTTCGGGTGGGCAGATCTTCGCCATCGCCAATCGCTGCCCGCACGAGGGCTATCCGCTGAGCGAAGGCAGCTTCGACCAGGGCTGCGTCCTCACCTGCAACTGGCACAACTGGAAGTTCGATCTCGCGAGCGGCGAAAACCTGTACGGTGGGGACGCGCTGCGCACGTATCCGGTGCGGATCACGGGCGGCTCGATCGAGGTCGACGTCACCGATCCTCCCGCTTCGGAGCGGATGGTCGCAGCCATCCAACGCCTCGAGGAGGCATTCGGTGATCACGACTACCAGCGGCTCGCGCGCGAGATCGCCCGCTTTCTGAAAGCCGGCGGATCCGCCGAGGAGATCCTGAGCTTCGCGATCCAGCTCTCCGCGAACCGCTTCGAGTACGGAATGACCCACGCTCATCCCTCCGCCGAGGGGTGGCTCCGGCTTCACGACGAGCAGGGCGGCGCCGAAGAGCGGCTCGCGTGCCTGCTCGAAGCGGTGGGCTATCTATCCGACGAGGTGCTGCGCGAGCCGGAGCACCCGTTCAGCAGCGAGACGCGCGACTACGATTCAGGGGCGTTCCTCGCGGCGTGCGAAGCGCAAGACGAGCCGGCCGCGATCGCGCTCGCGAATGGCGCGCTCGCCGGGCCGGATGGCTTCGCCCGCCTGGAGCGCGATCTCACCGCGGCGGCGCTCGCCCACTACCAGGACTTCGGCCACTCGCTGATCTACATCCCGCACACACGGCGGCTGATCGTCCGCCTCGGGTGCCAAGTCGAGCGGCCGCTGGTCCACAACCTTGTGCGCTCGATCTTGAACGCGTACCGCGAGGATCTGATCCCCGAGTTTCGCGGCTACGCGAGGGCGCTCGCATCCTGGCCCGCTCACGAGGGCACCGCCGCCGCGAAGCTCGATCCCGACGAGCTCGCGGCGCTGGGCATCGGGGCGGCGCTCGACGCGGTGGCGAACGCCGCCGCTCGCGGCGCTCGCCCCGAGGCGATCTACGACACGCTGCTCGCCGCCTCCGCCCGCCAGCTCCTGCGCTTCGACGAGCGCCTGCAGCACCGCACCACGAACGGCGTCGACGAGAACGTCGGCTGGCTCGACGTGACCCACGAGATCACCTTCGCCAACGCCGCCCGCCAGCAATGCACCCGGTTTCCCGAGCTCTGGCCGCGGGCCCTGCTGCAAATGGCCTGTTTTCTCGGGCGAAACAGGGCCTACACCGCCGCCGCGGTGGAGCTCGACGACTGGCACGTGCCCGATCTCGAGTCGTTCGAGCGCGACTGCATCGCGCGCATCCTCGACCCGGGTCTCGACCGCTACATCTTGTCGGTCCACCTGCTCAAGACGTTCCTCGCGGCTCGCGAGGAGATGCGTTTCCACGGCGACGCGTCGCTGGTCTCGCACCTCGCGGCGGCGCTCAACCGGTTCCTTCATTCGCCGATCAAGCCCCGCCACGTGCTGCGCTCGGCGCGCCAGGCGCTGCACTTCGTGGCGCTGGAAGGCTGAGTTTATTCGGGGGCTGTTCCAGCCCCCCGCCCCGAAAAAAGTGCGATTTTTTCGGGGCCCCACCCCCGAGTCGGCTCGCTGCCCGCTCGCCGGCAGATTCAGGGGTTCCCGCGCCGTGAAGCGCGAGCGCGCGTGGAGGGCGGCGGTACCTCGCCGCCGCAACGCAACGAATGGCGCGGGCACGCGGCATCGCCGCGACGGGAACTTCAGCTGGCGACGGCCCAGGCCTCTTCGTCGAAGGGCTGCGAGTAGAACTGGCGATACCACTTGCGCCAGAGCGGCACCGGGCCGTCGAAGTCGCTGAGCGGCGGGCGTGAGACGTACTTCTTGGTCTCCCAGATGGGGATGTCGTCCTGGTACTGATCGTTGAGGAAGCCTTTGTAGATCTCGGTGATCATCTGGTCGGCTTCGGGATCGTCCTGCTTCCTGAGCGTGAAGTTGACCCACGCGTCCACCGACTCTTCGTCGATCGGCGTCTGGGTGATGAACGACACGGTCTCGACCGGATCGACCAGCACCGTGAGGATCGCGACGCCTGGCCCGTGGGTGCGCGTGGAGACCGGCACCTCGATCCCGGCCATCGCTCCTTTCGCCATCTTCATGTGCTGCTCGGCGCAGAACACGTGACCCTCGGGCCACGCCCGGTACTCGCTCTCGTCCGGATGATCCATCTCGTGCAGCCCGGTGAAGTGCGCCTTGTCGGTGACGTTCTCGCCGATCTCCTGGCAGTGGGTGCGGATCCGGTACTTCTGCACCTGCCAGTCCATGTAAGCCGGCGTTCCGACCTTGCCGAGCTCCGGAATCTCCCAGGTCGGCGCCTCGCCGGTCGCGTGGTGCCAGAGGAACACGATGCCGTTTCGCTCCTGGACGTTCCAGCAGGTGGCCTTCACGGCCGGCACGCGAGTGGCGTCGGGCACGTGCGCCACCGTGCCGTCGCCGTTGTAGCGCCAGCGGTGGAAGCGGCACTCGATGGTGTTCTCGACCACCTTGCCGAGCCCGAGATGAGCGCCCAGGTGAGGGCAATACGCGTCGAGCACGTGCGCTTTGCCTTCCTGGGTGCGGAACAGCACCAGCTCGCGGCCGAAGTACTTGATGGTCTTGAGCTCGCCGGGAGCGATCTCGCTCGACACGGCGATCTGGAACCAGCCGTTGGGATACGCGGGCATCGGATAGCGGGGCTTCATGGTGACTCTCCTCTTCGGGTCTCTGGAAACGTAATCGGGGGGTCAGGCGAGCCGCTTGGCGGCGCTCACCTCGCGGATCGCCTTCACGCGCGTGGCGAGGGTGTCCTTCGAGAGGCCGAGAAAACCGTTGACGAGGTCGAGCACCTCGCCCAGGAAGCCGTCGATCACGTCGATCTTGGCCAGCATCGCCTCGACCTCGCGCTTGCGCTCGCCGCGTGCCTCGAGCCGCTCGCGCTCCGCTTCCTCGCGGATCTCGCCGATACCCTCGATCTGCGGCAGGAGCTCGCGGTCGCGGCGCACGCGCGTGGTCGAGCGCAGCCACGCCCAGGGCTCGGACACCGCCACGTAGTAGGCCTTGCGCTCGCCGCGGACGTGCACCCGGCGCACCGGACCGTAGATCAGGAGCTGGCGCAGGCTGGTCGAGCAGTTGCCGTGGCTGATGGCGAGCCGCGCCGCGATCTCGTCGCTCGCGAGCGGCTTGGCCGAGAGATAGAGCAGCGCGTGGATCCGGCCCATCGAGCGGGTGGTTCCCCAGATGGCCGAGAGCTCGCCGATCCGGTCGATGAAACGGTCCTCGAGGGCGCGCAGCCGCGCGGTCTCGCTCGTGTCGCTGGTTGCTCGGGTCATGGATCAGTTGTGTCAGTTATTTCTGACATGACTGATGTAACGTGTCTCGAGCCCGGCCGTCAACCGGGCCGCGCTAGCCTTCCGCTCACCAGCCGAAGTTGATCTCGAGCGTGCTCGCGAACACGTGGCCGGTGGCCTCGAAGGGCGGCACCAGCGGGTCGAGCTGGTTCGCCGTGCGGCGCGGCTCGAAGATATGGGCCTGGAACATCACGTCATAGCTGATCGGGTACTTGTGCATCATCATCGTGTCGACGCCCAGACCGGCGGACGCGACGTGCTGGTTGTTGTCGATGATGTTCATCGGTCCGGCGAGCGACGGATTCGCGTTGGGCTCGAAGTAGTAGCCGGCGCGGAACACCAGCGCCGTGAGCTCGCCGACGTCGCCGATGTCGCCGTCCTTGGGCAGCCGGTACTCGGCGCCGATGCGAGGCACGATGGTGTTCTGGAACTTCGGGTTGGGCCGCTGGTCGAGCCAGAACGCGAAATCCTCGAATCGCTTGTAGGTCACGTCGAGCCCGATCGTGAGCCGCTCGTCCGGCTTGATGCCGAGGCCGACGGAATACTGCTCCGGCACGAAGCCCACGAAGTTGACCAGGTCGCCCTTCAGGTAGACCAGCTGAAAGAAGCTGCCGTCCGGGCGCCCGAGCCCGACCGACTGGTCGTTCTGCCCGGTGCCGAAGTAGTTCTTGACCCGAGCGCGGTACGAGAAGCCGAGCGACAGCATGTCCTGCATGCCCTCGATCGGCGGTTTGAGCACGAAGCCGAAGATCGGCGTGACCGTGCTGTCCGCTTCCTGCTTGAGCTCGAGGTCGGTCCCGCCCGTGGGATCGTCGGCCGGATCGACACCGGGAGGCAGCGCGACCACCTTCAC
>CAZYWA010000634.1:0-4304 GCA_964650975.1 uncultured bacterium | reverse complement strand
GCGAACTGGATCAGGGTGAGTGCAGCGATCCCGCGGCCCACGCGAAGTTGGTGGACTCGGTCAGAAGGCTGCCCCCGCTCACCGAAGACGCCTCGCCGCTGGCGGTGTTGCCGTCGCCGCCGCTCACCGAAGACGCCTCGCCGCCGCTCGCGACGTTGAAGTCGCCCCCACTCACGGACGAAGAGAGACTGCTCGCCGCGTTGCCGGTGCCCCCACTGATTGCGGAGTACTGACCGCTCGCGGTGTTGGACGCACCCCCGCTCACCGACGACTCGCCACCACTCGCCGTGTTCCCGTCGCCCCCGCACACGGAAGTGAGCAGCCCGGTCGCGGTGTTTCTCGTGCCGCCGCTCACCGATGCCGCGTCACTTCCGGAGAGCGTCACACCGCTTGCCGGCGTGCCGGGGCCGGCCACATTGGACGACCCGCCCGAGACCGATGTCCATTCGGCAGTCGCGTGATTTAGGTAGCCGCCGGTCACCGACGAGTACTGACCGCTGGCGGCGCTGTTACTCCCACCACTCACCGAGGACTGAGAACCGCTCGCGGTGTTGTTCGCACCCCCGCTCACCGAGGATTCGAAACTGCTAGCGACATTGCTGACGCCCCCGCTCACGGACGCCGTCTGAGCACCCGCAGTGTTGTTGGAGCCGCCGCTTACCGACGAGTCAACTCCGCTCGCGGTGTTGAGGGCGCCGCCGCTCACCGACGAATCGTCACCGTTTGCGGTGTTGCTGGCGCCGCCCCCCACGGACGACTCGGTACCGCTTGCAGTGTTGGCGGCGCCCCCACCTATTGAAGCGACGCGCCCGATCGCGGTGTTGGTGTCGCCGCCACTCACCGATGCTCCCTCACTCCCGTTGAGCGTCGGCAGCATCGGCAGCGTTCCGGGGCCTGCCAGATTGGCCACGCCGCCCGACACCGACGTGCCGACGTCCGTTGTCTGATTCAGCTCGCCCCCGGTCACCGACGAGTAGTCGCCACTCGCGATGTTGTTCTGTCCCCCGCTGACCGAGGATCGGTTCCCACTTGCTGTGTTCTGCCCACCCCCCGTCACGGACGAATAGGGTCCGCTCACCGTGTTCTGGCGGCCTAGCACCATCCCTGCAAAGGACGGATAGTGGTGTCGCACCCCCACGATCAGGTTGTGGGAACCGGCGCGATCGGCCGGTGTCGTGTTCGAGCGAGGCTCGTTGTAACCGATGATCAGGTTCCCGAGGCCGTTGGTGGTGGCGGTCGATCCGGCACCGTTGGTGATCTGCACGTTGCACCCGTCGATCTTGAGCGTATTGCCGACGATGTTCATCGTACACGTGGCGTGCGCACTCGCAGCAGTGAGCAGTGAGAGCGCCAGAGCCAGTCCAGCCGTTCGACGTAGCATTACTTCCCCCTTTCGATATGGGATTGGTTTCTCAGGGTCACGAAGCGGGACTTCGGAGGGAATCTACCGGCAGAGCGACGCCCGACGGGAGCACCGCCCTCGCCGAACCACGGAGGGCCATTCAGCGAGGCGAGCCCTGCGGAGTCGTCGGTCCGTGCTCGCGCGTAAGCCGCGCACCCCACTTCACCCAGGATCGCAGCGAGGCTGTGTCCGGAGAACCGTGCCGGGTCGAGCCCGGCCGCCGCCGCAGCTCGCTTCACCACCACGGCCGGTTATCTCAGGGCAAGAACGCGTCCGGCGAGCCCGGCCTATACCTGGGCAGCGGCCCCCCTTGTGGAAGTCGCTTTCTGGGTCCAGAACCCGGGCCCGGCCGCTCTCGACACACCTCAAATTGCCGCCTCGCCCGCGCTACATCACCACCGCCACCGCCGCATTCTCCTCGAAGACGTTGGCCCGCCGGATGTAGCTGCGCAGCACCAGCATCGACCGGTGTCCGGGCTGGTTGGCGATCGACCGCTCCGAGCACCCACGTCGCGCCGCGGTGGTCACGAAGCCGAGCCGCAACGAGTGCCCGGAGAACCGCTCGGCCTCCAGCCCCGCAGCGAGCGCTGCCCGCTTCACCACCCTGACGACCGTCAGCCCCTCGGTCCGCTCGGCGCTGACGTTCCCGTTTGCTCGGACGCTTCCACCTGGCCCCGATTGGGCGGCGGAGCAACCGCGCACCTCGCGCTGCCGAGCACCCGTTCATGCCCTGGGCACGGAGGCAACCGGGGCAGGACTCGAAAAGTCGCGCTCCGCCACCCTCGCGATGCGATTCAGGGGGAGTGCAAGGTACCGCCGGCCCAGCCGTACGAGGTTCCCTGGGTCACGTTCATCCCCCCACTCACCGACGTACCGAAGTTGCTCGCGTGGTTGCCGGCCCCTCCGCTCACCGAGGAGACCTCGCCCGTGGCGGCGTTCCCGAATCCTCCGCTGACCGAGGCTTCGTCGCCGCTCGCGGCGCTGAAGGCTCCGCCGCTCACCGAGGCGGCTTTGCCGGTTGCGCTGTTGCCCTCGCCCCCGGCGACGGTGGCGCCCTCACTCCCGGTGAGCGTGAAATCCTGTGGGACGGTTCCAGGGCCGGCCACGTTGCCCGCTCCGCCCGACACAGAGGTCCACTGGTCGGTCGCCTGGTTCTGGTAGCCGCCGCTCACCGAGGAGGCGACCCCGCTGGTGACGTTGCTCTGGCCCCCGACTACGGAGGAAGTGACGCCGCTCGCGACATTCGACGCCCCGCCGCATACCGAGGAAGCGGGTCCGCTTGCAGTGTTTGTCTGCCCGCCGCACACCGAGGATTCGGATGAAGTGGCGCCGTTGCCGCTTCCGCCACTCACCGAGGAGGTCGAACCGCTCGCGGTGCCGTTGAACCCGCCGCTGACCGCCGCGAACTGCCCGCTCGCGGCGTTGCGGTAGCCGCCACTCACTGTGCTCGCCGAAATCAGGCCAGTCGGCTGCGATCCGGTTCCTGCCACGTTGTTGTCGCCGCCGCTTACCGATGTCCCCACGTCGGTCGCTTGATTCTCTTCGCCACCGCTCACCGAGGAGTAATCGCCACTCGCGACGTTGCTCTGCCCACCACTCACGGACGACCGGTTGCCGCTGGCGGTGTTCTGCCCGCCACCTGTCACCGACGAGTACGGGCCGCTGATCGTATTCTGGCGGCCCAGTGCCATGCCCGCGTACGACGGGTAGTGATGACGAACGCCGACGATCAAGTTGTGCGAACCCGCTCGGTCGGCGGGTGTCGTGTCACTTCGCGGCTCGTTGTAGCCGACGATCAGGTTTCCGAGCCCGTTGGTGGTCGCCGTCGAACCTGCGCCGTTCCGGACCACGACATTGCAGCCGTCGAAGATCACCGAGTCGGGCTGACCGCCCGGGTCGGTCGTCATGATCATTTTGCAGGTCGCCCACGCGGAGGAGGACGAGAGTACAAGCGCCAGAGCGCTCACGAGCACGACCTTCATGGCTTCCCCCGATTGCGCGACACGGGGAATCTCGGTCGCTTGCGAGCGAGGGTAGGCGCGGATGACCGGCGACCGCAACGACGGGGAGCACGCCACCATCAGTTCGTCGAGTCCACCACCGCCACCGCCGCATTCTCCTCGAAGACGTTGGCCCGCCGGATGTATCCGCGCAGCACCGGCATCGACCGGTGCCCGGTTTGGTTCGCGATGGCTCGTTCGGAGCAGCCGCGCTGAGCAGCCGTGGTGACGAATCCTACTGAAATTGGATGGCGGCAGGCGCTTCAAGCATCTGAAATCCCGCTGGTTTTCGCGTGGGTCTCACTGCGAAAGTACCTCGATCACTACCCGCAGTTGTGCCCAGATTTCCCGCGCTTTCGCGGCGTCTCCCGGGTGCCGGCGCACAAATCGGGCACAAGCCTCGCGCTCGAACGCGCGCCGATGCGTGTTTCGCGACCTACTACCTACTGCCGTACTTCGATGTGGGAGTGAAGTTGGGGGTCGACCACAGCGGGGCGATCACCCGCGTCGAGGCCGCGGCCAACTACGTGCGCCCCGATGGTCCGAGCCTCATGAGCCGCGGCATGTACACGCCGGAGCAGCTGCGCGGCGCCTTCATGAGGCGCAGAGATCCAGGGCAGCACGAACTACTCCGGGCCGAGGGGTACATCGAGGGCGCTCCGGCGGAGCAGCCTGCTGTGATCTCCGTGAACATGGCGGCCGCGTCGCTGGCGGTGAACGACCTGCTCGCACGGCTGCACCGGTATCGAGATGCCCCGAACAGCAGGTTCGAGCGCCAGATCCTGAGCCTCTACCTTGGCCTGTACGATGCCGAGACAATCCCCACGTCTTGCACGGTGCTGGCGCGCCATGTCGGTCGCGGCGACGAGGTGCCACTTCTTGGAATGCCGGACTTCGGAAGC
>CAZYWA010000633.1:0-4309 GCA_964650975.1 uncultured bacterium | reverse complement strand
GCGGGGAGTGCAGGACGCAGCGTTCTCCACGGCAACAGGCATGCCGACCTGCAGCTTGTCGAAGATGGTCTGTCGAAGACGACGACAGCGCTCGAATCACCCTCGACAACCGAACCCCTAAGACCATGCCTTCCGCCGACGCCAGTCCCGGAGGAATTCACGACTTACAGGCTCCAACGCCAAGCTCAGCAGCGGCCACGGACTACCGCGCGATCAACCACGAGCACCCCGGTTGCCGACTGCTGTAGCGACGAGTTCGAGTGGCCCCTGCAACGACGAATCTCCGCCGAGAAACGATCGCGTGCCCGGGGATCCTTGATACGCCAGTTGGGCCGGCGAACGCCAGTGCCACGACGACGGCATGCCGCGGCTGCTCGCAACGACGGTCCCGCTCGCCCGCCTGTTTGCCGCGGCAAACGGCAGCTCCCAATACCAGATTCTCGAGGTCGCGCACGTCAGCAGAGATCCACGTCACGGCGCGCACCGGGATAACCACGAACAGACCACTCGAACTTGCAATTCACTGGAACCGTCGATCCGCCGGATACCCCGTCGGATTGGACGAGGATAGCGCAGGTGGGGGTGTGCGCGCTCGGGGCCGAACGTGGCCGGACTGCTTGGTAAAATCTCGGAGGTTCGGCCGGGCGGGGCGAGTTAGCGATTTCGGGGTATCCCGGGGGAGGCGATCTCGGCGGGCGCCTCGCCGGGTGCCGGTCTGGGTGTGGTTGGAAAAGCTTTGGACGAGCTCGGCGGCGCTCCGCGACCTGGTCCGGTTTGGCCCTGTGGACCGGTGGGCGCGCCCGCCGCGCCGGATGCGCCAAAGCCGGAGCTGGGCGCTCCTCCGATCGCGCCGAGTCGGTCCATTGGGCTCTTGACGCCGGCCCAGCTGCGGTCGAGGACGTGGGTGTAGATCATGGTGGTGCTGACGTCGTTGTGGCCGAGGAGCTCTTGGACGGTGCGGATGTCGCATCCGTCTTCGAGCAGGTGGGTGGCGAAGGAGTGGCGGAAGGTGTGGCATGTGGCGCGTTTCGAGAGGCGGGCGCGGGCGACGGCGAGGGTGACGGCGCGTTGCAGGGCGCTTTCGTGAAAGTGGTGGCGGCGGCGTTGGCCGTTCGGGTGGAGGTAGGTTCGGGTGGCGGGGAAGACCCATTGCCAGGGCCACGACCGGCCGGCGTTGGGCAGTTTGTCTCCGAGGGCGTGGGGTAGCTCGACCCAGCCGGCGCCGTTCGCGAGGTCGCGTTCGTGTTGGCGGCGCGCGCACTCGAGCTGGGCGGTGAGGTCGGGGACGAGCGCGTCGGGAAGCACGGTCATTCGGTCCTTGTCGCCTTTGCCGGCGCGCACGGTGAGCCTGAGGCGCCCGAGGTCGAGGTCCTTGACGCGCAGCTGGGCGCATTCGAGCAGGCGCAGGCCGGAGCCGTAGAGGAGCGACGCCATGAGCCGCGGGACGCCGTCGAGCTCGGCGAGGACGGCGCGGATTTCGTCGCGGCTGAGGACGGTGGGCAGCCGTTTGGGCCGGTTGGCGCGCACCAGCTGGGTGAGCCACGGGAGGTCCTGCGCGAGCACGTCGCGGTAGAGAAACAGGAGCGCGCTCAGGGCTTGGTTCTGCGTGGATCCGGTGACCTTCCGTTTGACGGCGAGGTAAGTGAGGAACGCGGTGGCTTCGGCCGCACCCATCTCGCTCGGGTGGCGCTTGCCATGGAAGAGGATGAACCGGCGGATCCAGCCGACGTACGCCTTCTCGGTCCGGCGGCTCAGGTGGCGGACGCGCGCGATCTCGCGGGCGCGGTCGAGGAAGCGCGGCGGGCGTGTGACGGGAACGGTGGTGAGCGGCATGGCGGCGGTCGGGACGGGTGTCTGAGCATGGCCAGCAAGGCAGGAAGCGTGCCGACAGGCGGGCGCGATCGAGCCGACAAAACGCGAGGAGCGGCGCGGCTCGGGCCTTCCGCCGGAGCGGCGGGTGCGAAGCCAGGACCGCGCCGGGTGCGTCCGGTGGGCCGCATCGCGGCCCGGCCCGAGGGCGCCTGCCAGGCCCCCAGTCCTGGGTCGTGTCCTACTTCGGGGCGCGGTGTCCTAGTTTGTGCGAGCGCCCATTGGTGATGAGCGCGCACCCGCCCAGGATCATGATCGGCGCGACTACCCCGACGAATGGCCTACTGCTGCCGGGGTCAGGGCCGCACTCGCCGAAGCGCGCCCCATCGGCCACCCATTGAGAGACCGGGTCGGGGTCGTGAACCCTGCTCGTCGTTGCCACGACCCGCTCGATGCACCGGCCGTATTGCTGCTGGCGCCCCTCGCCGATCCAGAAAAGCGCCACAGAGGCGGCAATGCCCGCCGTCAAAGCGGCCCCGCCTTGCGCTCGGCTCACTCGTCACCCCCCGGCCCGTCGCGAGCGCCGCAACGGCGCCCGATTCGCAGTCTACGCCCACGCCGAATCGCGATCTCGCGATGCGCCCTCTCTGGGTCGAGCGCAAATCCATCGAGCATTTGAAGTGTGCACTTGAAATGCGTATTGGTGTAAGTGCGCGAAATTGGAGACTTTTTCGCTTGAACGGGCCCAGCCAAGTGCGGTAGGATTCAACCATCTGGTCAACCGGCAGATCGATTCACGTGCCAAGACGGCTCGGAGGATGGATTGGACCCAAAGGCGATCATCACGGCGAAGGACGGCACCAAGGTTGAGGTGTTCGACGGGGCACTCCTCGGCGCCGCGATGATCGCCGTCCGTGAGCACAACGCCGCGGTCGATGCTGCCAATCCTCCCCTGTCGATCACAGAAGCGCTCTCAAATCTGGGATTCTTCGGCCTTGGACGTTCAGCGGCTGCGGGATTCAGCCCGTATGGTCCGGTCGGGACGCGCATCGACCCAGGCTCTGGCGACACGGTCACGTGGGATGCGGATCGGCTCCGCACCTTCGGCGCCCATCTCGGGAAACCAGCCACGGCGGCGATCCGCCACCTGGTAGACGCGAGCGATCCAGTCCCTTCGGCCGATGTTGCGAAGGTGAGCGGACTCGACAGCCCAAAGGCTCTCGGGCCGATCCTTGGTCAGGTGCGTACCGCCGCCGCGAGGCTACGGCTCCCCGACCCGATCATCCGGAAACGCGACCAGCGAGGCGCGCGGTGCCTCGCGGTTACGCCCGAGTTCAAGACCGCCGCGCTCCGTGCGCGGCAACCAGACCAAGGAGGGCAGGAGAAGGTGCGGCCCGACCCCGGCTAAGGGGAAGGGCCGCAGCGACAACAACCGGGGAGTGGCGGAATCAGTAGACGCGCCGGGCTTGGCATCCGGTGGGGCGCCGTTGCTAGCGGGTTACGCCCCGTGCGAGTGCAATTCTCGTCTCCCCGACCTACATCGACCGGCAGGTTAACCGGGCACTAGACCACCCGCTTATACCTGCGATCACTCCCGGTCGTCTACACCGACCGTCGGGGGAGGAGTCTCCCGGCCATAGAGGTAGATCCGTGGCTTCTCGGCAATCCAGAAGAATGTAGCCGTCAGCGATGACGGCGCTTCGGGGGGCGTTCCAGGCTTCGGCCTGGAACGCCCTTCGTCGCTCCTACGCGCTCAGCCTCGGCCCACAGCGTCTCCCGCATCCACTGCGATAGCTCGGATTGCGGGCGTTTCAGCGCTGCCGCAGCGGCGAAGATGCGCTCCTCGTCGGCGGTAGCGCGGAATCGGATCGTGACGTTCCGAACCTGGGAGGGGTCCTTCGGCGGTCTAGCCATGCGCCATATCGTAGCCACAAAAATACTACCGGTCAACACTTGACAGCCACAGTTGATGTAGCTACAGTAATACCACAACAAACGAGGCCGCCCCGGTTGGCGCCGAGACGGCCTCAGAACCCCACGCAGCGCTAGCCACATGGAATCCCGCAAAGACCAGGCTAGCACGCAGCGTGGACCCTCGGGGGTCCGGAATGAACGTCCTACCGCGTGAGAAGCAGGTTCAGATCATCGCCGCACTGATCGAGGGCTGCTCGATCCGGTCCGTGGAACGCCTCTATGGCGTCCACCGCGATACCGTGATGCGCCTCGGCGTCGCGATCGGGGAGCGCTGCGCGGCGATGCACGACTCGATGATGCGGGACCTCCACGTCACCATGCTGGAGATGGACGAGCTTTGGTCGTTCGTCTCGTGCAAGCAGAAGCACGCGGCCGAAGGCGTCACGGATGAGGGCGATCAGTACATCTACACCGCGCTCGGCGCCTCCTCGCGCGCCATCGTGAGCTTCGCCGTGGGCAAGCGGAACGCGACCACGACGCGCTCGTTCGTCAACGACGTGCGCGCTCGCGTCCTGGGACGCCCGCA
>CAZYWA010000632.1:0-4312 GCA_964650975.1 uncultured bacterium | reverse complement strand
CGAGCGCGAGCCGAGTCTCCAAACCACCATTGACCCGAGCTCGCGCACCGAACACCACGGCACGGTAGTGCCGGATCGCGCGACGGGATTGACGCCGCAGTCGGTACAACTCCGCGAGGTTGAAGTGAGCGCCGTACCGCCGCAGGTCGCCCAGGGGGTAGGCCGAAGCGAATCGACAAGCTGTCCTCCACGCAACCATCGCCTCGTCCAACTCACCCGTGTTCGAGAATGCCATGCCGGCGTCCATGTGCGCGTTCCAGAGCGCCCGCCGGCGTTCGCGATCCGCATACTTCCGTAGCCAGGACCTTGCCATCACGCACACTCCTTCACACGCCGATGGTCACCAGGAAGAGGCAACACCCTTGCCGGTTCCACAACGTGAACGCGGTCGACCCCCCCACGACCGAGACATCCGATGGGCTCTCGGCGCTCGCCAACTTCGTGACCAGGTCTCCCCAAGGCTCGAGCTTGTCCGCCGCTTGCCACGTGAGCGGCACGTCGCCGACGTCGTTGCAGGTGTCGATCTTGGGAAACAGCTCCTGCTCGGTCATCCGGTTGTAGATCTCTGTCTTGGGATCGAACCGGACGTAGTTGCTGGCTGAGCCACTGCATTGCTCGCTCCCGGGCACGTCGATCCCCATCTTCGAGAGAATCGACCCCAGGTCCACGAGCTTCGATGGATCGAAGGACACACCTTGGAGCGCCTTCGACCAGAGGTAGTTGATGTTCATCATCCCGGGTGCGTACCCGAGGTTCGCGGCCGTGTAGCCCGCCTTCGCGTGCGCTACCAGGTCCGACACATTGATCTCGTGGCCGTGCCGCATCCGCAGCGGGCCCCACGACCCGAGGCAAAAGCCCTGGATCCGCTCCTCGGCCGATCCCGTGAAGTCCGAGATCGGCCCAAGGTTGGGAATCGACGGCAGGGCGTTCTGGAAGCTCTCCATCGTCGACGTGTACTCGTCGACGACGCTCTTCAAATAGTCGGCACCTGGGAGCTGGAACCCACAGTCCGCGCACGTCCCAAAAGTCTGTGTGAGCGTCGGGCCAGCGATGCCGAAACCATCCGTCCCCTGGAATACCTCGGTGAACTTCGGTCCGACATCGCCCATCTGAAGATTTGGGTCTGGCTCGAACGAGCTCGCGGCCCGATCCGCGACGTCGAGCAAGCAGAAGCCGGGCAGCGTCGTGAAGAGGGACGCGAACTCGGTTCCCGCCTGTGCGAACTCGCCCGACGCGAGCTTGTCGATCGAGCCGTACATCACGTCGAAGAGATCGCAGAGCCCCGTGACCCAGCAAAAGTCGAGCTCGCTCGCGTAGGCGAGCGACCAGCCACACAGCGAGCCCTTGTCGTCGCAATCGAGGAGGTAGGGCGAGGGTAGGGACTGCTGGACGATGTACGAGTAGACGTACGGGATTCCGAACGCATGCGCCTGCACGAACTGCGTGTCGTGACCTTCCCCCGCCTTCGCCGACGCGATCGACGGTGTGAAGTTGGGCAGGCTCGGCGGATCCGTCACCCCAGGCAGGAGCTCGCCCAGGATGAGGCTCTTCAGGTAATCGGAGAACCCGATGGCGTTGACGAGTCCGATGAGCTCGCCGGCGACGGGTAGGAACGACGTAAACCCTTCCGTCGCTCCGGTCTCCACGAAGGCGACGGGCTCGGAGTAGGAGAACGCGACCCCGAGGGCGACGCTCGCCGGCGGCACGAACTTCACGCAAAAGCCGGTGACACGAAACTTGAGGCAGTCGTCTGTGAGACTCGCGTCGTTGAAATAGAGCGAGACCACGTTCTCGACCGCGGCCGTGCCGCGCTGAAGCGACGCTGCGGCCGCGGGTCCTACGTCACCGCAAGCGAGAACGAGCAGCACCGCGGTGAGCCACGCATGGGCGATGCCCGCGAAGCGCCGTGTCATGATGCGTTTCCCGCGCTCGCGGCCGAGCTCGGCGAGGCGGTACAGCCATCGGAATCGATGTGGCCGGGTTCCGAGGCGCGAAGTCCCTCGAGGATCTGCGAGAGCCACGCTTCGATGTCGGCCGTCGTGCGGGCACCGGTGAATGGCACGTGGACCGGTCCGCCAGGCAGGTCGGGTAGCACCAGCACAGCGAGGGGAACGCCCTCGAGGCCGTCTTCGGTCACCGCCTGCGCGATCGACTCATGCCGCTCCTCGAACGGAAACGTGATCCCATACCGGTTGCGATACGCCCGAAGGGCCTGCGGCGTGATCGTCTCGCCCTCGAGCTGAATCGGGATCCCGACGATGGTGAGAGCCGAGCCGTAGCGCCGCTCGAGCGTCTCTACGTCCGGCGTCATCTCCGCACAATGGGAACAGCTCGGACTGAAGTAGTACCGAAGCTCGAGCCGGCCGATCCCATCCGCCGGAGAGGGCTTCACACTGGGCTTCGGGTTTCCCTTCACCGAGGCCTCGAGGGTCTCTCGCATCCGATCCTTTCGGATCTCGTCGAGGACCTCTGAGGGGTTCCGCGCCTTCACGGCGCGCGTCTGGATTTCACCCTGGAGCTCGGAGAGACCATTCACCACCTGGTCGTCGACTCGGCCCGAGCGTAGATCCATGACCACGGACCGAATCGCCTCTTGCGCCTTTACGTGGCGCAGATTGAGCTCCATCTGGTCGCGCAAGAAGGCCGCCGCATTTGTCCGCGTCGGATCGTCAATCAGCCGGCTGAACGACGGCGGAGCGTGTTCGTCCTTCACGAAAGGACTGCGTTGGTCCTCGCGCTCCTGCTTTGCGAGCTCATGCTCGAGGTACCGCCGGAACATCGATCGCGTCTCGGCATCGAGCTCGCCATCACCGGACACGGGCGAGGCACCGCTTGGTGGCGCGTCCGTGGTCGCGCACGACTCCCGTGCCGCTGGGGCTTGCGCCAGCGTCTCCGGGGCCGCCGGTTCCGGTTCGGCCCGCCGAGGATCGATGTGGCAGACCTCACCCAGTGGGAGAGGCGCGGGGTCGCATCGGAAGATCTCGTTGTCCGTCCCCGCCGAAGTCCAACCGGCGTGAAAGAGCACGATCCCAACGATCACCGGCAGACCGCGCAATGCGGGTAAGAGGGACGGCGGGAGCCGCCGCCGGGCCTCAGAAACCATGCGCCTCTAGCTCCTCCGGCGTGAGATTTCCGGCGATCACACGAGCCGTACCGCTGCGCACTTCTACGAGCGCCGGGTAGGTCCCCACCCCCAGGAAGCGAGCAAAGTCCCGAGATGCTGGAAAGGCAGCCCGGACCTCCGGCGGGAGGCGCGTACGCGCGGTCCGAAACTCCTCCCCGGTCACATTCACGAGGAACGCCAAGATCGACCGCCGCTTCGCGGGTCCATCCGGACCCCTCGATCTCCCGAGAGCCGTGAGCAATGCGTCCGAGTGCGGATCGGCTGGGTGGACGAAGACTAGGTCGAATGCCTCGAGCGAGGGCGGAAGTACCACTCCGGCCGGAAGTAGCTTCGCGAGATCGGTCTCCACCACCGTGACCGGCCCTTGATGTGCGACGACACCCGAGTCGAAGCGCACCGCGTTCCAGGCGCTGCCTGACGCGGTGAGCTCGGCTCGACTCAGCGAAGTCAGCGCGGGCGTCACGGCGTGCACCATCTGCTGGATCGACTCCCGGTAGGTGACATGGCAGCTCGGTCCGAGCCGGACCGGCTCGAGCCGAATGGGATCCGACGTGAGAGCCGTGGGCGCCAGCGGATCCGCCGCGCGCGCGCGGACCGTGAGGCTCGCTCCCGCGATGGCCACGATCATGGCCGCGGTGCCGACGACGCGCGCGAGACTCACGACGGTCCTCCCGCCGTCGGTGGTGCGAGTGGGGGTCCTTCGACCAGAGGTCGGCCGGCGACGCGGGCTCGCAGGTATTCGTAGGCACGGCGCACCGCAGCCGCGTAGGCCCGGCCCCGTTCGATGTTGTCGGGTCGCTCCGGGCCCGAGTGGTAACGTGCCACCGCTCTCCACACGTCTCCGGACGTTGCATCGAGCTCGTGCTTCAGCACTGCCGCGCCCATGGTGGCCGCCACCCCCGGATCGAGGAGGTCTTCGGGAGCGAGTTGGACGGGACCCGCCGCGTTCACGCGTTGAAGCCAACGCGTGTTGATCTGCAGTGCGCCAACATCCATTCGCCCGTGCTCGTAGTCCTCCCCATGCGAGTGAATGACATCTATTGCCTCGTCGATCGATGACGGGAAGATCGGCTCGCCAGCAACGTTGAGTGCCAACGGGCGAAGCTCCGATTCGTGATAGGCGATCGCCGCGAGAAGCAGGGGATCGAGGCCGAGACGTGCGGCGGCCGCCTGAATCTCCGCCACCAG
>CAZYWA010000631.1:0-4318 GCA_964650975.1 uncultured bacterium | reverse complement strand
AAATTCAGCCGCTTGGATCAGCGGCATGCGTGGCGGGAAACCGCTCGAGCGTCTGTGGCTGCTAGTAGGCGGGCTGCGGTCCCTCGCAGCCGCAAGCGTCCATCTTGGTCCAGACGCTGCGGACGCGAGGGACCGTGTCCCTCCAAACAGCACGAGATCGCTTCGGAGGAAGCGCTCCGGGCAACGATCTGACTTTGTCCACACCTTCTGAGCTGCCGCGGCTCGTCTCGCGAAGGGTTCGCTGGCCACCGGTTCGCGTTTCCGGCCAGAGCGCGCGCGAGACCGCCACGCGGATCAACCGAGTGCGAGCAGCGCTTCCTCGGGGCCGATGTTCGGCGGCAGCCGGCCGAACCGCCACAGCTGGCGCTGATGGGTGACGGCGCCGGGTGCCAGCGGGTTGAGCGGTGCATGCACCTCGATCTCGAGGTAGTCGTGAAGCGGTGAGTTGTAGACCTCGACCGACGATCGGTGCGCGTACTCGGCGGCTGGGTGAACGTCGAAACGCCGCACGTGCACCAGCGTCTCGTGGGCGTTTGGCCTGAGCGCCACCACCACGCCGCGTTCCGCGATCCCGCCGAACTTGAAGTGGCGCGCCTCGCGGCACGGCACCTGGGTCCAGCCATCGATCCCGCGCAGCACCTCGCCGTGGATTGCCACCGAGTCGCCTTCGTCGGGATAGCCGCGCACGGCGGCGGTCGCGATCGGCAAGTACACGTCGAACGGCCGGAGTACCTGGGTCACGTTCCAGATGCCCCGCGTCACTTCGCGGCGGCCCACGTTCACCAGCTTCTCGTCGACCAGTAGATCGCCGTTCGAGAAGAGCTCCACCCGGCGGGTGACGCGCAGTCGGGTCTCGCGGCACTCGGGGCTCTCCATCACGATCGCCTTGCCTTCGCGTCGCCAGGTGTAGCGGCCGGCGTCGAGATCGAGCGGCGGGATCCCGTCGCCCCACTGCGCTTGTGGCGCGATCCAGGTCTTGTCTCCGCCCCACAGGCGGAAGCCTAGGCGGCGCTTCTCCGCGCTCAGGTCGCGCACGCTCGCGAGCTCGAGGGGCTCGGCCATGTGCTCGTCGTGGATGAAAAACAGCTCCTCGCCGCGATGTTTGATCGACAGGATGCGGCCGCCCACCTCGGGCACCAGCAACACCGAGAGATCGGGGATGGCGAGGCGGATGGCGCCGGTTCCGAGGTACGCCGTCTCTTCGATCTTCACCAGGCTGGACGTGGGCATGGAGGCTCGAGGTCGGCGGCGGAGGGCGGCGCGGTTACGATCCGCAAGATGCTACTCGCTTCGCGGTGGGCCGGATGAGGAAAATCGTCGTCGATCGGGCCGGCGGCTGGGAGCGCTTGGTGCTCGAGACCCACCCCGATCCGTCGCCGGGTCCTGGCGAGGTGTCGATCGCGGTGCACGCCGCGGGCGTCAACTTCGCGGACGTGGCGGTGCGCATGGGCCTCTACTCGTCCGCCAAGAAATACCAAGGCTGGCCGATCACGCCCGGCTTCGAGGTCTCGGGCACGGTGGCGTCGTGCGGCGCCGGAGTGGCGAACCTTGCGCCCGGCGACCAAGTGATCGCGGTCACGCGCTTCGGCGGCTACGCGACCCACGCCGTGGTGCCCGCCCACCAGGTGTGGGCCAGACCCGAGAACCTCGACTGGAACGCGGCGGCCGCGTTTCTCGCGGTGACGCTGACGGCGGATTTCGCGCTCTCGGAGCTGGCGCATCCTCATCCGGGCGATACGCTCCTGGTGCATTCCGCGGCGGGTGGTGTCGGTAGCCAGCTGGTGCAGCTCGGCAAGCGCGCTGGCTGCCGCGTGGTGGGAGTGGTCGGCGCGAGCCACAAGGTGGACGCAGTGCTGGCGCTCGGGGCCGACGCCGTGATCGACAAGAGCCGCCAGGATCTGTGGAGGGAAGCCGCGCGGCTGGCACCGGAGGGCTACGACGTGGTGCTCGACGCCAACGGCGTCGAAACGCTGCGCCGGAGCTACGCGCACCTGCGCTCGCCCGGGAAGCTCGTGGTCTACGGCTTCGCCACCATGCTGCCGCGTGGCCGCGGCCGCCCGAGCTACGCGAAGCTCGCGATCGACTGGCTGAGCACGCCACGCTTCGACCCGCTCGACCTCACCACCAGGAACCGCAGCGTGCTGGCGTTCAATCTCTCGTATCTCTTCGAGCGCCGCGAGCTGCTCGAGACGGCCATGGCGCGGCTCTTGCCGCTCGTCGAGAGCGGCGCGCTGCGGGTGCCGAGTGTCACGTCCTATCCGCTCGAGCGCGTGGCGGACGCGCACCGCGCGATCGAGTCGGGCCGCACCGTGGGCAAGCTGGTGCTCACCATGCCGGAGTGAGGGCGTGGGCGCTCCGCGCTCGATCGCCGGCGCGCGAGGGACCGCGCGCCCTCCAGGTGGGATCGCCCTGACAAGCCCGCCGGTCCCTCGGCGGGCAGCGCTCGATCGCGTAACGAAACCCCTTCTCTGGCGACTCCACCGCAAGAAGCGCCAACCCGAGAGGAGCCGGTCATGCCGCGAAATTCCCCACGACCCACGGTCAAGGCTACGGTTCATTGCTCGCTCTGCGGCGATCGCGTGACTCCGGACAAGTGGGTCCAGCATCGTGACATCGAGAACTTCGTGCTGGTCGAAATCCGCCGTTTGAACCCGCAGTGGATCGAGGACGATGGAGCTTCTGCTGGGACGGGCAAGGGTGCCGTGACGCGCGCGTGGCGTTCGGTCACCGGAGCCCAGGCCGCCTGACCAAATCCGCCGCGAAAGGAACCGATCGATGAAAGCCGTCGCCGTCTCGCCCGACAATCGCGAAGTCGCGCTCGTCGACCACGAGGAGCCCACGCTCGCTCGTTCCACCGACGTGAAGCTCCGCATGCTCGACGTGGGCGTGTGCGGCACCGACCGCGAGATCTGCGCCTTCGAGTACGGGACGCCTCCCGGTGGCTCGCAGCGTCTGGTGATCGGCCACGAATCGCTGGGCCAGGTGATCGAGCTCGGTCCCGGCGTGACCGGCCTAAAGCTCGGCGATCTGGTGGTGCCGATGGTGCGCCGTCCGTGCGATCACGCCGACTGCGGCGCCTGCACGTCGGGCCGCCAGGACTTCTGCTTCAGCGGCGATTTCAGCGAGCGTGGGATCAAGCAGGCGCACGGCTTCATGACCGAGTACGTGGTCGACGACGCCCGCTACATGAACCTGGTGCCACGCGAGCTCGCCGAGGTCGCGGTGCTGGTGGAGCCGCTCACCATCGCCGAGAAAGCACTCGAGCAGCTGGCGCAGGTGCAGATGCGCTTGCCGTGGGTGATGTCGAAGAGGGCCGGAGCACCGATCGGGGAAGGGCATCGTGCGGTGGTGCTGGGCGCGGGCCCCGTCGGTCTCCTGGGTGCGATGGCGCTGCTCGTCAACGGCTTCGAGACCTACGTCTACTCGCGCTCCAAAAGGCCCAACGACAAGGCCGATCTGGTCGAGTCGATCGGCGCGAAATACATCGCGTCCGAGGAGGTGCCGGTCGAGGGGCTCGCCAAGCAGGTCGGCAACATCGACCTGGTGTACGAAGCGGTGGGTGCGTCGCAGATCGCCTTCGAGGTCATGAAGGTGCTCGGCACCAACGGTGTCTTCATCTTCACCGGGGTCCCGGGACGCAAGGCGCCCATTCAGGTGGATACCGACCTCCTGATGCGGAACCTGGTGCTCAAGAACCAGATCGTCTACGGCACCGTGAACGCCGGGAAGATCACGTTCCAGGATGCGATCCGCGATGTGGGCCTCTTCGTGCAACGCTTTCCCGAGGCGGTGCGCGCGCTCATCACCGGGCGGTTCCCGGTCGAGGCACATCGCGATCTGCTGCTCGGCAAGGCGACCGGAATCAAGAACGTGATCCATTTCGCCGACGCCGCATAGAAATCCTCGCGGAATGACGATCTGGCCGCCCCGTCCCGGTGCGTCGTGGCTCGCGCTCTACGCGCGCTGGCTTCACACCGGCTGGCCGGCGGGAGCGGTCGAAGCGCTGCCCGAGGTGAATCCGGACGGCACCACCGCCGTTCCGGGCGTGCGCATCACGGGTGATCTGCTGGGCATTCCGCTCCTCAAGCTCGCCTCTGACAGCGGCGCCAAGGCGGTCCAGGCGATCCTCGCCGAGCCCGATTTCGCCGCGCGCCGCAGCCAGAACGGCGAGGTGCTCGATCTCGTGATCGTGGGCGCCGGTGTCTCCGGCATCGCGGCGGCGCTCGAAGCCGCACGAGCGGGACTGCGCTTCACGGTCTTCGAGGCCGCGCGGCCGTTTCACACGATTCACGATTTTCCAGCGGAAAAGCCGATCTTC
>CAZYWA010000630.1:0-4319 GCA_964650975.1 uncultured bacterium | reverse complement strand
GCAGCGGGCGCTCGCCCCGGGGTGCTCGAGGCCGAGCGTCGCGGTGATGTCGTCGGCGCGGCGATGTAGGCGCGAGGCCGAATGCAGGCCGGCCCGCCCTCGGCGTCGACGTGATGGCCGGCCGTGCCCCGGGGCGGGCGCCCGCTGCCGCGTCGCCAAACGGACACCTGCCCCGGACCAAAACGGATGCGATCCCAAAAGGGAGGCGCGTCTTGGCGCGCTGCGGCATGGCGGGGTAGCATCGAGAGAATCATGCGTATCGTTTTGATCTCCCCCAAAGGCCCGCTCTACCGGCATCGCGGCGGGATCTTCAAGAAGTCGCTGCGCTACGCGCCGCTCACGCTGGTGACGCTCTCGGCGCTGGTGCCGGACGACATCCAGGCCGACATCCAGCTGGTCGACGAGGGCATCCAGGACGTCCCGCTCGACCTCGAAGCCGACCTCATCGGCATGACCGTGATCACCGGCTCGGCGCCGCGCGCCTACGAGCTCGCCGACCATTTCCGCGCTCGCGGCATCCCGGTGGTCTTGGGCGGCCCGCACGTGACGCTGGTCCCCGACGACGCGGCGCCGCACGCCGACGCCTTGGTGGTCGGCTACGCCGAGGACACTTGGCCCGCGCTGCTCCGCGACTTCGCCGCGGGCCGCATGGCCCCGCGCTATCAGCAGGCGCCCGACTTCGAGCTGAGCGAACGCAACCTGCGCTTTCCGCGCCGCGAGATGCACCACAAGAAGAGCTACATCACGACGGCCGTGGTCGAAGCGACGCGCGGCTGCATCCACGATTGCGACTTCTGCGTGGTGCCGTCGGCGTGGGGACGGAAGCCCTATCAGAAGCCGATCGAGCACGTGGTCGAGGACGTGCGCCGCACCCGCGCCAAGCACGTGATCTTCATCGACCTGAACCTGATCGCCGATCCCGATCACGCGAAGCAGCTCTTCGAGGCGCTCATCCCGCTCAAGGTCCACTGGTACGGGCTCTCGACCACCCGCATCACCAAGGATCGCGAGCTGCTCGATCTCACCGAGCGAAGCGGCTGCCGCGGCCTGCTGCTGGGGTTCGAGACGCTGTCGCCCGCAAACCTGCGGTCGAGCAAGAAGGGCTTCAACGATCCCGACGACTACAAGGGCATCGTGCGCGAGCTGCATGCCCGCAACGTCTCGATCAACGGTACCTTCGTGCTCGGGCTCGATCAGGACGATCCGTCGGTCTTCCAGCGCACCGCGGAGTTCGTGATCGACGCGGCCATCGACCTGCCGCGCTTCGCCGTCGCGACACCCTTCCCCGGCACGACGCTCTTCAAGCGCCTCGAGGCCGAGGGCCGCATCCTGACCCGCGACTGGAACCTCTACGACGGCCAGCACGTGGTGTTCCAGCCGGCGCGCATGAGTCCCGCCGAGCTCCTCGAAGGCCACACCTCGGTCTGGCAAACCGTTTACAGCCGGCGCAACATCGCGCGCCGCATCGCCGGCTCGCGGGTGCAGATCCCGCTCTCGGTCGCCGCCAACTGGGGCTATCGCTTCTACGCCCACAACCTGCACCGCTACTACACGTGCGACTGGTACGTGGGCTCGGAAGGCCGCGCGGAACGCGAGGCTGCTTGAACGGCGGCCGCGTGACGGCGGCGGCGTGACCGCGGCGACGCCGCGACGCTTCGCCGACCCGCGCGCCGTCGTTCAATCCTGGTACGTCGCGGCGCGCTCGCGCGCCGTCGCTCCGGGCCGAGTCGCGCGCGCCGAGCCAGCCGGCCGGCCGCTGGTGCTGTGGCGCGGTGTCTCGGGCGCCGTCTACGCGGCCGATGCCCACTGCCCGCACCTGGGCGCGCACCTCGGGCACGGCTCGGTGGAAGGCGACGAGCTGGTGTGCGCGCTGCACCACTTCCGCTACGCGCCCGACGGCCGGCTCGCGGAGGCGCCCGGCGCGGGGAACGCGCGCCTCGGGATCCGCCTCCGCACCTATCCGGTGACCGAGCGCTGGGGCTTCGTGTGGGTCTGGCACGGTCCCGAGGCGCTCTTCCCGCTGCCCGGACCCGAGCCTCACACGCGGCTGCGCGCCGTCGCGCTGCCGTCGCAGCGCTTTCACTGCCATCACCACCTGATCGCGGTGAACGCGTGCGACACGATGCACCTGGGACCGCTGCACGGGCTCGAGCTCACGCATCCTCCGGAGGTCTCGTTCCCCGATCCGTTCCACGGCTCGATGCACCTGCGCGGGCGGTTCCGCGAGGCGTGGAAGCAGGCGCTCACCGGCTGCGCCAACCAGCCATTCGACGCGACCTTCCTGGTGAGCGGCGGAAACTCCTGCTGGGTGGACGTCCACGCTCCGGTGCCGTTCCAGGTGCTGTTCGCCGGGCGGCCCGATCCGAAGGGCGGCTCGCGCACCCAGTCATTCGTGTTCCTGCCGCCGGGAAGTGCTCGCCGCGCGATCGAGATCGCGGCGCTCCTGATGCTGCTGCTCAAGCGCGACCACGAGATCCTCGACGACATCTCGTTCCGGCGCGGTTTCACCGCCGGCGACCGGATCTTCGAGAGCTTCATCCGCCAGATCGACGCCATGCCGGTCTTCTGAGGTGTCCAGGTAACGTCCGGGCGCGCGGCCGGTTACCGTCGTCCACGCGCCATTCCCGTCGCAGTCGCAAGCTGCAACATCCGCGTCGGACTGCAACACCTGGGTGCGACTCGGGACCGGGCCGAAACGGCTCGCTCGCGGCGGGATGCCGCGGGAAGCCCTGAAATCTAGGTGTTTTTCGGGTAGTGGTGATCGATCGCTCACCGTTCGGGCGGTGGCCCAGCCCTTGCTACTACCTGACCGCGAACCGAGCGTCGTCCCCTTGCGACCCCGTGACACGAGTGTGCGGAGATTCCTCATGTACCGCGTTGAGCTGATCGACGGCCGCATCGAATGGATGAACGCCGAATCGGTGGCGCATTACGCCGGCATCATCAAGGCTTTCGTGCTCGAAGACCCCTCCGACGCCGGCTTCGAGGGCGAAGCCGAGCGGCTGTTCGCCGAGATCGAGTCCAGCGCCACAAGCCGCGCTGGCGCGCGCGCGAGCTGAGTTTCCCGGGGGGCTTTTCAAGCCCCCCGCCCCGCAAAGAGCGCGGTCTTTGCGGGGCCCCACCCCCAAGTCGGCTCGCTTTGCTCGCCGCGCGCCTCTCGGCGCGGTGCTTCTGCATCGCCCCACCTCCGCAAACGGGCGCCGGTGGGGCGAGTGAAAAGCGCCCCCGAACCAACGGACGAGGGAATCCCTCGCACGCTCTGACCTCGTCTTGACCGCCGCCTGAGCCGGCTCCGCGCGTCTGCCCGGCTTCCGGTTTCGGGCTAAGATTCCCGCCCCTCGCTCGACTCGGGGTGGCGGTGATTCGATCCAGACGGCGGCTGGTTCTCGTTTCGTTGGTGTTGCTGGTGCTGGCGTCGGCAGCGCCTTCGCGCGCCGTCGACGTCGCGGCCCAATCCGCGCATCTCGGTCGCTTCCGGCTGTTGCCGAGCGAACCGCTGACGGTGCGCTTCGCGGGCTCGCTCGACCCGAGCTCCGTGGGAGCCCACGCGTTGCGGGTGCTGCGCACCGATCGCACCGGAGTCGTCGAGGTCGCGGGCACGGTGCTGCTCGAGTCGACCGACGCGGCGAACGACACGCTCCGCTTCACTCCCACGGGTGGAGAGTTCCAGTTCGGACATCAGCACCGGATCGTGATCGATCCGGCGCTGCGCGGAGCGGACGGCTCCGCCGCCAGCACCACGTTGCCGCGCGGCGACGTGTTCGTGCCCAACATCCCGCCCAACCTCAACGAAGGGCTGCTCGAGGTCTCGAGCGCCTTGCTCGGCTACGACCCGTCGAACCCGGAAGGCACCAACGCCGACGACCCGCTCCAGATCCCCGGCATCTCGACCACCGAGGCGTGGAAGCATTCGATCGGCCGTCCCGACGTGCTGGTCGCGGTGATCGACGACGGCCTCGAGAGCTACGGCGCGCCGTCGCTGCGCGACAGCCTGTTCCTGAATCGCGGCGAGCTGCCCAAGCCCGCGGGCGCCTCCGACTACGACGCGAATCACGACGGCCGCTTCAACTCCGCCGACTACGCCGGTGACCCGCGGGTCGGCGACCGCGACGGCGACGGCGTTCCCGACGCGCAGGATCTGATGGTGGCTTTCGCCAACGGCATCGACGACGACGGCAACGGCCTGGTCGACGACATCTCCGGCTGGGACTTCTTCCGCAACGATCCGCATGCGCTGGGTGTCGCCGACTTTCCGGAGGGCACGCACGGACAGGGACGCTCCGAAGAGGCGGTTGGCGCGCCCGCCTTGACCGGCGCCG
>CAZYWA010000629.1:0-4324 GCA_964650975.1 uncultured bacterium | reverse complement strand
GACGCACGGACCGAGACACTTGCCGATCTGGTAGTCGAGGCACGGCCGCGAGCGGTTGGCGAAGTCGGAGTCGCTGCAGGTGCGGAGCGGAAACGTCCGGTGGACCTCCAGGACCGTGGCGCGAACCGCCTGCGCCGACGAGAAGGGTCCGAACACCAGCGCGTTGTGGCGCGACGGACGTCGCTCCACCCGCAGCTTCGGAAACGGATGGCCCAGGTCGACGCGCAGCGAGGTGTACGTCTTGTCGTCGCGAAGCCGGATGTTGTAGCGGGGCCGATGCTTCTTGATGAGCGTGTCTTCGAGGATGAACGCTTCCTTCTCGGTCTCGGTGACGGTCACGTCGAGGTCGCGAACTCGCGCCATCAGGAATCGCACGTGGAATCGGCCGTCGCCTGCCTCGCGCGCGAAATAGCTGCGAACCCGGTCGCGAAGGCTCTTCGCCTTGCCGACGTAGAGCACGCGGCCGCGCGCATCGCGGAATGCGTAGACACCCGGCCGACGCGGCAGCCGTTCGACCTTGTCGAGGAGCTGGGCGGAGAAGACCACCTCGACGGGCGCCGACTCGGCGACCTTCGACTCGCCTCCCGACTCTCGATCCTCGTGATCCGCGGCGCTCATGAGCTTGCCGCCGGTGTCCACGATCGCCAGCGTCAGCGGCGCCGCCGGCCGCCGGCCATCCCACGTCGCCCTGGCCCGCCGGCGCCCGCTGCAGAGACCGGAACGGTGGTGAGCTTACCCGACGCGGCCCGCCCGGACATCGCGCTCCCGCCGGGAATGCCGAGCACGGCCGATTCGAGCTGGTGGACCTGATCGCGCAGCTCCGCCGCCTTCTCGAAGTCGAGGCGTTCGGCCGCCGCCAGCATCTCGCGCTTGAGCGTCTCGACACGCGCGGCGACGTCCTCTCCCGGCTCCACGTCCGGCGGACCGAAGGGCACCGCGGCATAGTCCGCCTCGCACACGTCGCCGACGGTGCTGCGCACGAGCGTCTTGACGGTTTCGGGCGTGATCCCATGCTCGGTGTTGTACGCGACCTGGACCGCGCGCCGACGCTCGGTCTCGCGGATGGCGCCTTCCATCGACGGCGTGACCCCGTCCGCGTAGAGGATCACGCGGCCATTCAGGTTGCGTGCGGCGCGACCGATGGTCTGGATCAGCGAGCGCTGCGAGCGCAGGAAGCCTTCGCGATCCGCATCGAGGATCGCGACCAGCGCCACCTCCGGCAGGTCGAGCCCTTCGCGAAGCAGGTTGATTCCCACCAGCACCTCGAACTTCCCGAGGCGGAGGTCGCGCAGGATCTCCACTCGTTCCAGCGTCTCGACGTCCGAATGGAGGTAGCGCACGGGAATCCCCAGCTCCCGGTAGTACGTGGTGAGATCCTCGGCCATCCGCTTGGTGAGCGTCGTCACCAGCACGCGCTCTTTCTTCGCCATCGCGGCGCGGATCTCGCCCAGCAGGTCGTCCACCTGGCTCCCCGCCGGGCGCACCTCGACCGCGGGATCCGCGAGCCCGGTGGGGCGGATCACCTGCTCCACCACCACACCGCCGCTGCGTTCGACCTCCCAGTCGCCAGGCGTGGCCGAGACGTAGAGCGTGTCGCCGGTGCGATCCAGGAACTCGTCGAACGTGAGCGGGCGGTTGTCGAGCGCCGAAGGGAGGCGGAAGCCATGCTGCACCAGCGTCTCTTTGCGCACGCGGTCGCCGCGGAACATGCCGCCGACCTGGGGAACCGTGACGTGGCTCTCGTCGATCATGAGCAGGAAATCGTCCGGGAAATAGTCGAGCAGGGTACTGGGCGCGACACCCGCGCCGCGCCCGTCGAGATGGCGCGAATAGTTCTCGATGCCGGGGCAGTAGCCCATCTCGCTCAGCATCTCGAGGTCGTAGAGGGTGCGGCTTTCGAGGCGCTGCGCCTCGACCAGCTTGTTCGCGTCGCGCAGCTCGCGCAGCCGGTCGGCCAGCTCGTCGCGGATCGTGTTCACCGCGCGATCGAGGCGGTCCTTCGGCGTCACGTAGTGGCTGCCGGGAAACACCGACACCTGGTCGATGCGCTCGAGCACCGTGCCGCGCAGCGCGTCGATCTTGGAGAGCCGCTCGATCGTGTCGCCGAAGAGCTCGATGCGGATGGCTTGATCCGATTCGTAGGCCGGGAAGATCTCGACCACGTCGCCGCGCACCCGGAAGGTACCGCGGTGGAAATCCACGTCGTTCCGTACGTACTGCATGCCCACGAAACCACGCAGGATCTTCTCGCGCGGCGCCTCCGTGCCCACCGCGAGCTCGACCAGCATCTGCCGGTACGACTCGGGATCGCCGATGCCGTAGATGCACGAAACACTGGCCACGACCACCACGTCGCGCCGTGTGAGCACCGAGCGCGTCGCGGAATGGCGGAGCTTGTCGATCTCGTCGTTGATCGACGCATCCTTCTCGATGTACGTGTCGGAGGATGGGACGTACGCTTCCGGCTGGTAGTAGTCGTAGTAGCTGACGAAGTACTCGACCGCGTTGTGCGGGAAGAGATCGCGGAACTCGGCGAAGAGCTGCGCCGCGAGCGTCTTGTTGGGCGCCATCACCAGCGTCGGCCGGCCGATCTCGGCCATGACGTGCGCCATGGTGAAGGTCTTTCCCGAGCCGGTCACACCGAGCAGCACCTGGCTCGGTTGCTGCGAGCGAAGGCCCTCCACCAGCTCGCGGATCGCGGCCGGCTGGTCGCCGCGCGGCTCGAGCTCCGTCACCAGCTGGAAGCCGGTGGGCGGCTCGGTCGGCTCAGCGCTCGCGCTCATCGACGGACCGCGGAGGGGTGCTCGGGCTTCCCGACGAACCTTCGGCTTCCGCTACCGTCCAATCGCTCGTCCCGTCGGGCCGGTCCTCGAGGAGGATACCGCGCGCGCCGAGCTCGCCGCGGATGGCGTCGGCGTCGGCCCAGCGCTTGTCGCGCCGAGCGGCCGCGCGTGCCGCGATCCGCTCCTCGACCCAGCTCGGCTCGATCCCCTTGGCCGCCACGCGCCGGTCACGATCGGCACCAAGCCACGTCGCGGGCTCGCTCACGAGAATCCCCAGCACGGCACCGAGCCGGGCAAGGAGGTCGCGTCCAGCACGCGCACGGGTGGCAGCCGCCCCGCCGCCGGCACCGCCCGCTTGATCGGCGAGACGGTTGACCGTGCGAACGGCGTCGAAGAGCACGCCGACCGCGCGCGCGGTGTTGAAGTCGTCGTCCATCGCCTCGCGGAACGCGGCTTCGGTCGCTCCCCAGTCCGGTGCGGGGCTCGGCTCGCCGCCGGCGGGTGCCGCCTTGCTTCCCTTCCCTCGCGGAGGCGCACCCCAATCGCCACGGTCGATGCGCGCCATCGTCGCGTAGGCGCGCGCCAGGGCCTTGCGGTCCTCCTCGATGGCGTCCAGCGAGAAATCCGTTGCACTGCGGTAGTGCTGACCGACCAGGAACAAGCGGATGGACTCGGCGTCGTGGAGGCCGAGGAGATCGCGGATGGTGAAGAAGTTGCCGAGCGACTTCGACATCTTCTCTTCGTTCACGCGGATCATCCCGTTGTGCATCCAGACCCGCGCGAACGTGGTGTGGGTGGCCGCCTCGCTCTGCGCGATCTCGTTCTCGTGGTGCGGGAAGATCAGGTCGCTGCCACCACCGTGGATGTCGAAGGGAAGCCCGAGGTGGCGCTGCGCCATGGCCGAGCACTCGATGTGCCAGCCGGGGCGGCCGGGACCCCAGGGACTCGGCCACGACGGTTCACCGGGTTTGGCCCCCTTCCACAGTGCGAAGTCCTCCGGGGCGCGCTTTCGATCGTCGACCTCGACGCGCGCCCCCGCTCGGACTTGCTCGAGATCCTGGCCCGAGAGCCGGCCGTAGCGGGGAAACGCACCCACGGAGAAGAACACGTCCCCTTCGACCGCGTAGGCCGCTCCTTCCGCGATCAGCTGGCCGATCAGCTCCTGCATCTGGGCGATGTGATCGGTGGCTCGCGGCTCGACGTCGGGCGCGGCGAGCCCCAGATCGCGCATGTCGCGACCGTACTCGTCCGAGTAGCGTCGCGCGATCGCCGACCAGTCCTGGCCCTCTCGCTGCGCTCGCTGGATGATCTTGTCGTCCACGTCGGTCAGATTCCGGACCAGCCGCACCTCGAGGCCGGCGAAGCGGAGATAGCGCCGCACCACGTCGAAGGTGACGGCCGACCGCGCATGGCCGAGGTGCGCCGAGTCGTACACGGTCGGCCCGCAGACGTACATCCTCACCAAGCCAGCCTCGGCCGGGACGAACTCCTCCTTGGTCCGAGTCAGCGTGTTGTGGATCCTGAGCGCCATGCCCTCATCC
>CAZYWA010000628.1:0-4330 GCA_964650975.1 uncultured bacterium | reverse complement strand
TCACAGGTACCAACCCCCCGTGGAACTCGCGTCCTGGGATCCGGAAACCAGCGCGCAGTGCGGTCTGGAGGCCCGCGAAATCGACCGTCTGCGCCTGCACTACGCCAGCCGTGCTAGCGCCGCATTCTCCCTCGAATACGTTCGCCCGCCGGATGTAGCTGCGCAGCACCAGCATGGACCGGTGCCCTGTCTGGCTCGCGATGGCGCACTCGGAGCCGCCACGCCGGGGCGATGGGTCAAGGCGGCGGGCCAGCGCTGATGTCGTAGATCGCGACACCTCACGCTCGCGCTTGGAACGAGGTCGACGTAGACTCTGGCGGTGTTGCGCACAACCCGTGAAGGCGAGCAGCCAAGGTTCGCTGCCGTCCTCGGACTCCTGGCGCTTACAGTCACCGTGCTCATCCCGGGCGTGGCGAATGCCGCTGTCGTCTACACGGTGAACAGCCCAGGCGACGCGCCGGATGCGGTGGGCGACGGAGTGTGCGAGACCGTGGCAGGAACCGGCGTGTGCACCTTGCGCGCGAGGCCAACGCCATCGGCTTCGTGGTCACGACCGAGATTCACATTCCGGCAATGACCATCGACTTGAGCAACGGGTATCTCGCCGTCACCGCGCCGATGAAGATAATCGGCGCTGGATTCGCGTCGACGGTGGTCGAGCAGGGCTCGGGCGCGCTGCCGGGGTACTTCATCTCACACTGGACCGATTCCGGAGCGCTCACCGTCCAAGGGCTCACCATTCGCGGCTTCACGGGGAAGGAGAATGGAGCAGTCACATCGGCCACCACGCTGGCGATTGTCGGTTGCGATTTCGAGGCGAACTCGACGACTTGGTACGGCAAAGGGGCTGTTGGGGGTGCCATCTACATGACCAATGGAGGTCAGCTCACCGTCCAAGGCTCGGTGTTCTCCGATAATCACGCGGACAGCGGGGGCGGAGCCATCGCAACGTCCGGCCCGACCACAATCGACGGTTCGATCTTCGAGGGCAACACGGCGGGCTGGGCGAGTGAGCAAGGTATCGGGGGCGCCGTGTACCAGCCCGGCGACATCGTGACCATCAGTCGATCGCTCTTCGCTGGCAACGCGGCCGGCCAGGGCGGTGCGATCTACCAGAGCACCGGCACACTCCGGATCAACAATTCCACGATCTCGGGCAATCAGGCGCTCACCTTCGGCGGAGGGATCTACTCGACGCAGAACGTACTCACGACACGTTTCTTCAACTCCACGATCGCGTCGAACGATGCCGACTCGGACTCCAGCGGTGACGGAGCCGGGGGAGGACTCTATGTCGAGTCGGGCGGAATCCCCGGTGCGGTGCGCGTCGCCAACTCGATCCTTGCGGGCAACACCGACACCGTGACGATCCAGCCCGGCGGAAACGTCGTGCGTGTGCCGCGGGAATGCCGAGGCAACGTGCAGTCGAACGGATACAACATTTTCCAGAACGACGACAGCTCGTGCACGATCAGCGGCTCGATCCTGGCGACCGATCCGCAACTCCAGCCGCTCAGCTACAACGGAGGCTTCAGTGCGACGCGCGCGATCGGGCCGGGAAGCCCGGCGGTCGATGCCGGCAACCCTTCCGGCTGCCTCGACGATTTCGCCGTGCCGATCTCCGACGATCAGCGCGGCACGCTGCGGCCTTCCGGAGCGGATTGCGACCTCGGCGCCTTCGAGTACGGCCCGCTCATCTTCTCCGACGATTTCGAGCTGGGCGTCACCGGACGGTGGACGGCGCACGCGCCGTGAGGATTGAG
Source organism: uncultured bacterium (assembly GCA_964650975.1). Lineage (GTDB taxonomy): Bacteria > JADJOY01 > JADJOY01 > JADJOY01 > JADJOY01 > CAZYWA01. Next base: position 2,567 of record CAZYWA010000628.1, on the reverse strand, counting down.
CTGAAGCCGCCAGTCAAATACTACGCCTGCGAGCGATCTGTGTAGACGTATCGAGCCCTCAGGGCTCACTACGGCGACCGCCGCATTCTCCTCGAACACGGTCGCCCGGCGGATGTAGCCGCGCAGCACCACCATCGAGCGGTGCCCGGTCTGGTTGGCGATGGATCGCTCGGAGCAGCCGCGCAGCGCTGCCGTGCTGACGAACCCAGCGCGGAGCAAGTGCGCGGCGAAACGCTCGGCGTCGAGCCCGGCCGCCAGCGCGGCCCGCTTCACCGCCCGAGCCACCGTGAGCCCGCTCGTGCGCGCTGGCGCGACGTTCCCGTGCCGATCGACGCTCCGGAACAGCGGACCGCTCGTGATCCTCGCCGCCTCGAGCCACGCCCTGAGCGCGCGCACCGGGCAGGTCTCCGGCGTCGACCCGAAGGGCATCGCCTTAGCGAACCCAGCGAACCCGACGTCCTCCTGGTCCACCTTGGAGCGCCGCACGGTGACGACGAGCGCGGCCGTGTGCTCGGCCACGTCCTCGACGTCGAGCGCGACTAGCTCGCTGCGCCGGACCGCCCCCACGAACCCGACGAGCAGCAACGCGCGGTGCCGGATCCTACGGCTGTCAGGCCGGTGTCATCCGGGCGCGCGAGATTCGCTTTTGTCGTCGTTCGCCACTCCCAGGTCACGACGTCGGGGCGGGGCCGTCCATGAGGGCTTGCGGGGTCCATGTTGGTTGCGTCTTCGCCGCGATGCTGTTGTTCACGGCTCCAGCCTCCGCTCAGGGCGGCAAGGGCCGTGAGCACCGCATGCGAGCGCTCTGGTTCCCACTCATCGAGAACCGTCTGTCCCTCGACGTCCGGAGCACCAGCGATCCGCTCACGCGCTTGCGAGGCACCTCGTGGCTCCACGACGGTTCGGTCACCGCCGGTGCCACGCCGACCGCCTACACGCGCGCGCTCCACGGCGGCGCGGCGGACGCAGGCGACTCGCCGTTCCTGACGCGCAGAGCCCTCGCGGCGATGCCGGTCTCCACGTCGCGCGACCTGATGATCCTGCTGCTCGACGAGGTCGAGCGCGTGCGACCCTATGTGGGTCATATCCCGGGTCTGGCTCCCCCGCCGGCGGACGGACCGGCGCTGCGTGACAGGTCGGCGCGCGGCCCGATGCTGGTCTTTCACATCCCGGTGGATCTGGGGCTCGACGCCTGGTGAGCCGAGCGTCTCTACCGAAAGCCCATCCGCACTCAAGCAGCGATCCTGGTGTAGCGGCGATGGAGCTCACCGGGCTGGTGAAGGCCCGATTTCGCACTTCACCGAAACCAGCCCCATCCAACGGAGTCAATCGATGAAGCGGCGCGCGGCGTACGGGTCGTCCTTCTTGTGGGCCTCGTTTCTTTGCACGTGCTGTTTGATTGTGGGCGCGACCCCCGGCTGCGGGACGAGCAGCAGTAGCAGCACGGGTGGGGGCGGGGGTGCTGGTGGGAGTGGAGGGGGTGGAGGTGCAGGAGGAGGTGGTAGTGGAGGTGGCGGTGGAGGTGGCGGCGGCGGTGGGGGCGGGATGGGTCAGCTCCAGGTCCACCCGATCGATCCAACGGAGACGGACGCGAGCATCAGTGGGGGCTTCGGTGTGCACCAGGCGTTGGTCGACCTGGGTGTCAGTCAAAACGGACAGCTGCTCCTCTTCCTCCCCGGGACCGAGGCGGAGCCACGGGCCTACCAGCACGTCCTCACCGAGGGTGCTGAGCTCGGTTACCACGTGGTCGGGCTCGCCTATCCCGACTCGGAGGCACTGGCCACCGCATGCGGGTCCGATCTCACCTGCTACGAGCCGGCGCGCCTCGAGATCTTCGACGGTATCGATCGCTCCAGCCAGGTTTCGGTCGACCCTGCGAACTCCATCCTGAACCGGTTCGTCAAAGTGCTCCAGTTCCTCGATGCGAAGTTTCCCAGCGAGGACTGGGGCGGGTTCCTCCAGAACGGCAATCCCCGCTGGGGCGAGATCGCGGTCGCCGGGCACTCGCAGGGCGGCGGCGAGGCGGCCATCATCGGCAAGACCCTCGCGGTCGCGCGCGTGGCTCTCTTCTCGGCTCCCATCGACTCGAGCAACGGCGTTCCGGCCGACTGGGTCGGACCGCCGCTCGCGACGCCCGTCTCGCAGTACTTCGGGTTCGTCCAGCAGTTCGACCCAGCGTTCAGCGACATCACCACCAACTGGGTCGCGCTCGGCATGGGCGACAGCGGCAGTCTTACGTCCGTCGACAACACCTCGCCGCCCTACGGTGGGTCCCACGAGTTGCAGTCGGGCCGCTTCGTGCTGCATCCCCACAACGCCACTGCGGTCGACGCCGACACTCCGTTCGCCGGTGGAGTACCGGTCTACAAGCCGGTGTGGGACACGCTGCTCGGCCCCTGATCTACCGATTTACCCGCCGCGGCTCCGTTGGCTCGCCGGATGTAGCTGCGCAGCACCCGCATCGGCCGATGTCCCGTCTGGTTGGCGATCGACCGCTCGGAGCAGCCCCGGCGTGCGGCGGCGGTGGTCACGCCGATGCGGTTCAGGAGGGCGACAGCTTGCGTAGC
>CAZYWA010000627.1:0-4334 GCA_964650975.1 uncultured bacterium | reverse complement strand
CGGTTGGCGCGGGCTCGAGCACCCTCGCACAGCCACCGGACGTCCGTCGCCCGAGTCGGCCCCGGTGGGCAAGGTGAGACAGCACATTTCATCCTGGACGCTTTCTCTCTCGGAGAGCGGCCCCTTGGCAAGCCGGGTTACCGCGGGCGTCGGCCTGACACAACGTCGCGAAGATCGTAGAGTTTCGTCCCGCGCGGACCGACGACCCTCGTTCACGCGCGAATGGAGCGCTTCATGCCGGAGCCCGCCCGTCACCCGGTGCCGATCGCCGAGGGTCTCTTCCGCTTCGACACCGACGGCCCGCGGCTCGTGGGCAGCCGCTGCACCGCTTGCGGTGAGGTCGCCTTCCCGAAGCAGACCAGCTGTCCGGCCTGCACCGCCGCCGCGGGACAGGACATCGCGCTCGCCACCGAGGGCACGCTCTGGACCTGGACGGTGCAGCGGTTTCCGCCGCCCACACCGCCCTACGTGGCGCCTCCCGGCGGCTTCAAGCCGTATGGCGTCGGCTACGTCGAGCTTGCGGACGGCGTGCGGGTCGAGGCGCGCTTGACCGAGAACGATCCCGCGAAGCTCGTCATCGGCATGCGGATGCATCTGGTGCTGGAGGTGATGGGCGCCGATGCCACGGGCGCGCCACTCGTGACCTTCGCCTTCGCGCCCTCGACGCCGGCCTGAAGGGAGACGATCCGTGAGCATGAACGTCGCGATCCTCGGGATCGGGCTCTATCCGTTCGGCCGCCACGACGGCGTCTCGGCGATGGAGATGGGTGTCGAGGCGGCGAACGCGGCGCTCCGTGACGCGGGAGTGAGCTGGAAGCAAGTCCAGCTCGCGTTCGCCGGCAGCCTCGAAACGCTGCAGCCCGACGCGATGATCAAGTACCTGGGGCTCACCGGCGTCCCGTTCACGACGCTCTTCAACGGCTGCGCCACCGGCGGGAACCTGCTGCTCAACGCCGCCAACGCGGTGGTCGCGGGCCAGGGCGACGTGGCGCTGGTGGTGGGTCTCGACAAGCACCCGCGCGGAGCGTTCTCGGTCGGCGCCACGCTCGAGGGGTTGGGCCTCGGCCAGTGGTACGGCACCACCGGTCTGGCGCTCAACCCGCAGTTCTTCGCGATGAAGACCCGCCGCTACATGCACGACCACGGCATCACCGAGGACTGCCTGCACCGCACCGCGGTGAAGGCGTTCCGGAACGGCTCGCTCAATCCGAACGCGTGGCGGCGCACCGCGCTCGGCTACGACGAGATCGCGAATTCGCCGCTGGTCTGCGATCCGCTCCGCAAGTACCACTTCTGCTCGCCGAGCGAGGGAGCGGTGGCGATGGTGCTTTGTCGCGCCGATGCCGCGGCGCGCTTCACCTCGAAGGCGATCCAGCTCCGCGCGGACGTGTTTCGCACCCGGCTCTACGGCGCCTTCGAGACGCTCAGCCCGTCGAAACCGGTGAAGGATGTCCCCTCGCCCACCGTGCAGGCGTCGCGCGCCGCGTTCGAGATGGCGGGAGTGGGACCCGAGGACATCGACGTCGTGCAGGTGCAGGACACCGAGGTCGGCCACGAGGTCATGCACTTGGCCGAGAACGGCTTCTGCAAGGACGGCGAGCAAGAAGCGTTGGTGCGCGACGGCGCCACCGCCATCGACGGCCGCATCCCGGTCAACACCGACGGCGGCCTGATGGCCAACGGCGAGCCGATCGGCGCCTCCGGGCTGCGCCAGATCCACGAGGTCTGCGTCCAGCTTCGCGGCGCGGCCGGCGCGCGCCAGATCCCGCGCCCGGTCCGCACCGGCTACACGCAGGTGTACGGGTTCCCCGGAGTGAGCTGCGTCACGATCCTGAGCCGCTGACCTGACGCCAGTCATCGCCGAGGCGCGGATCGATCGACGGGCGGTGTAAACCCGCGGATGCTGGTGCCGTCTCACTTTGCCCACCTGGGCCGGCGCCCGAGCCGGAGATCGGCAAACTGCGACACCACCCGGATGCTCGCTGACTTGCAGTCCAGCGGCCGAAACTGCGAGAACCATCTGCCGTGTCCACCCTCGAATCGCGTGACGAGCCCCCTGCGGCCGTGACGGAGACGGCCCCTCCAGCAGTCCCCGCGGCGTCATCGCCGGCCGCCGCTCCGTTGCGGATTCTGCTCGTCGAGGATGCGGATGACGACGCGCTGCTCCTCGAGGTCGCGTTGCGGAAGAGCGGGATGCGGTTCGAGCTGCAACGAGTCGCCACCCGGGACGAGCTCGTCGCCGCCCTTTCCGGCCAGGCGCCGAGCGTCGTCGTGTCCGACTACTCGCTGCCCGGTTTCGACGGGCTGAGCGCGCTCGAGATCGCCCGCGCCCGCCATCCGGGGATCCCGTTCGTGTTCGCGTCCGGGACCATCGGCGAGGAGCGGGCACTCGAGGCGTTGCGGCTCGGCGCCGACGATTACGTGCTCAAGGACCGCACCGCGCGGCTCGGCAAGGCCATCGAGCAAGCGGTTGCGCGCGCCGCCGCCCAGCGCGACCGGCAGCGCGCCGAGGACGAGCTCTGGGAAGCGAACTCGGCGTTGTGGGCGTCGAACGAGCGGCTGCGCGCCGCGCACGACGAGGTGTTCGCCGTCATCGAGCAGTCTCCGGTCGCGATCGTCACCATCGGTGGCAACGGCCGGGTGCGCGCCTGGAACCCCGCGGCCGAGCGCATGTTCGGCTGGTCCGCTCGCGACGTCATCGGGCGCGAGCTGCCGCTGCATCGCGCCGCGATGCCCGCGGCCGAATCGGTGCCCGTCGAGGTGGACCTCGCGAACCTCCATCGCGCCCGGCAGGCGCGCGTCGGCGCCGAGCTGGCGATCGCCCGCCGCGACCGGGACGTGGTTCACGTCAGCCTCTCGCTGACGCCCCTCAGCGATGCGCGTGGCCGCGGCGACGGAGTGATCGCGGTGTTCCTCGACATCGCCCAGCGCAAGCGCGCCGAGCAGCTGCTCAGGCAGCAGCGCGACGAGCTGGCGGCGCGCACCCGGATCGTCGAGGGCAGCTGGCTCAGCCAGAGCGGCGTGGACGGCTTTCTGCCCTTGTTCCTGAGCGAAGCGCTGCGTCTGGTCGACGCCGAGCTGGGTGTGGCGCGAGTCTGCTACGCGGGCCGGCAGCTGTCGGAGCTTCGACGTGGCTGCGGTCCGAAGCTCGAAGGCGTGCTCGCTCGCCTCGACTCGGCGCGGCCACCGAGCTCGCATCCAGCCGCGACGGTCTGGACGGCGGACGAGAACGGTCTGCCCCAGGAACCCTCGTGGATGGCGTCGGACGGGATGCGGCAAGCGTTCTGGGTTCCGCTCTCGAGCGCCGTCACGGAGAGCGGTGACGAGCTGGAAGGCCCGCTTCCCCTCGGCTCGCCGCAACGCGCCGGGGCCGGCGTGACGTCGGGCTGGGTGCTGATCGGTCGGCGAAACCGCGAGGCCTTCGGCCCGCACCACGTCGAGCAGATCCGTTCGCTCGCCAACGCCCTGGCGCTCGCGGTCTCGAACACCTGCCTCAACACCGAGCTGCGCTTCGCCTGCGAGGAGCTGCGCCGCACCCAGCGCGCGGTGCTCCAGCACGAGCGCCTCCAGTCCATGACCGAGATGGCCGCCGGTCTCGCGCACGACCTCAACAACGCGGTCCTTCCGGTGATCGGATTCTCCGACCTGGTGCTCCACGACGACATGGCGCCCCCCGGAATCCTCGACTCGGTGCGGCTGATCCGCAAGGCCGGCGAGAACGTCGCCGCGATCGTGGGGCGAATGCGGCAGTTCTACCGGAAGCGCGAGGAGTCGGATCATCCGCTGCCGGTCGACCTGGCGCGCGTGATCGAGGACGTGGTCGAGCTCACGCGCCCGCGCTGGAAACGCGGCGCCGAGAGCGACGGCCGCGCGCTCACGGTGCGCGCCGAGATCGATGCGGCGGTGCCGAAGGTCCTCGGTCTCGAAAACGAGGTGCATCAGGCACTCACGAACCTGGTGCTCAACGCCATCGACGCGCTCGCGGAGACCGGAGAGATCACGATCCGGCTGCGCATCGAGCCCGGCACCCACCCCGTGGTGGTTGAGGTCGAGGACGACGGGATGGGCATGGACGACGCGACCCGCGAGCGCTGCCTGGAGCCGTTCTTCACCACCAAGGGCGAGCGCGGCACCGGTCTCGGCCTGGCGATGGTCTACGGCACGATGAAGCGCCATAACGGCCGCGTCGAGATCGACAGCACGTTAGGCCAGGGAACCCGCTTTCGGCTGCGTTTCCCGGACACCGCCGAGGCCACCGCCGCGATGACGACGGCGCCGTCTTAGCCCGGGTTATTCATGAAAGTTCGTAGCGAGGCCGCCAAGCGTCGAGCAGA
>CAZYWA010000626.1:0-4341 GCA_964650975.1 uncultured bacterium | reverse complement strand
CGCGTGAGATAGGTCCGTGCGGTGGTGAACGTGCTGGTCCTCAGGGCGACGCTCGTGGCCTTCGACAGGTATTCCCGTTCCTTGTTCTCGTTTTCAGCGCGGCCGTAGTGAAAAACCAGGGTGTCCAGGAAGGACGCTTCGTGAAACGTTCCCGCGGCGATTTGCCGTTCGAGATAGCCGCCGAATCGTTCGTGAAGCTCGGCGCGGGTCGCGAACGGAAGGCTTTCGTACGTCGCCTGGTGCGTGATGACGTGCTTGAAGAGGTGGGTGCGTTCGGGCGCCGCCGAGTCGATGGGCGTGATGTCGAGGTCCGCGAGCCGGTCGAGAGCGGCTTCGAGGGTCGCGACGTTGCCCAGCTCGGGGCAGTAATCGACGAGCCAGGCCGCGCGAAACGATCGCCCGATGACGCTCGCGACTCGCAGGACGATCTTCTCCCGTTCGCTCAACCGGTCGATGCGGCTCAAGATCAGCGTGTGCAGGCTCTCCGGGAGCTCGAGGGCGTCGAGACCGGCCGGATCGAACGGATCGAGCCCGCGATCGTGGACGTAGTTGAGCAGCTCCTCCAGGTAGAACGGATTCCCCTGCGCGTGGGTGGTCAACCGCTCGATCCATCGGGGCGAAAGCTCCACGTCGGGCTTCGCGTCGTGCGCCGGATAGAGCCGCGCCAGCCTCCCGCGGAGCACTTGCGCCGCCTCGGGCGAAGTCAGCTCGGGCAGGTCGAGCTGGGTGTAGGTGCTCATCCTCTCGAAGCGCATCGAGACTTCGAGGCCCGAAACCTCGACACCGGGCACCTCGAGACCGCGCACCTCCGGACGATGCGCCAGGACGAAACAGATCCGAGTGTCGGCGAGCCCCTGCGCCAGGTCGTCGAGCAACGTCCGCGAACCGCCGTCGAGCCAGTGCAGGTCTTCGACCACGATCAAGAGCGGTGCTTCGCGCGCCGCCGAGCGTAAACCGTCTTCGAGCAGCGCCCGCAGTCCACCTTGCCGGTCGCGCGGCTCGAGATTCCGGGTGTAGTCGTTGTCGGCGATCTCGAAGGGCAAGAGCGAGCCCAGGAGCGGCAGGGCGTGGAAACGGGACGGTGCCAAGCGCCGGACGGCTCGTTCGACGCTCGAGATCGGGTCGGCCACGACCGCGGTGGGGTCGAGGGCGGCCGGGTCGGCGTCGAACAAAGCGGTCGCGATGGGTTTCCACGCCAGATACGGACTTTGAAGCCCATCGGCCTGGCCCGCGCCGGCGTAACCGACGAAACCTTTTTCGCGAGCACGGCGGAGCACCTCGGCCACGAGGCGGGATTTGCCCATCCCCGCATCGGCTCGGATGGCGACGATCTGACCCTTTCCCGCGAGCGTCCGGGCGAGTCGCTCGTCGATCGCTCCGAGCTCCGTGGTCCGCCCGACCATGGGCAGCGCATACGCCGGCTCCTGCAAGTGCGGGACGCGCGCGACGTGCGCGCGGTGCACGGCGAAGATTTGCAAAGGATCGGTCTTGCCTTTGACCTTGACCGGCGCCAGCGCGTCGCAATCGAACGTGCCGGCGATCGCCTCGTGAACGCGCTGACTGACGAGGATCTGACCGGGCGCGGCGTGGGTCATGAGACGGGCCGCGAGATTGACCTCGTCGCCCAGCACGCCGTACGCGCGGCGCGTGGAGCCGCCGTACGCTCCGGTCCGCATCGTGCCGCGCGTGATCCCCACCTGCACGGACTCGAGGAACGGCAAGCTTTCGGTCACCCGTCGCAGCTCGAGCGCGGCCTTCACCGCCCGACGCGAGTCGTCCTCGTGGGCGACGGGCGCGCCGAACGCCGCGTAGAGGTAGCTTCCCTTGTCGCCGATGGTGAGCTGGAGCAGCGTGCCTTCGTAGTCGCGGATCACCGCCTGTGCGCGCCGGACGAATGCGTCGAGCTGCTCGGACGAGGGCTCGGCTTCGAAATCGATCCCGTCGAATCGCAGGAAGAGCGGAGTCGCGGGACGGAGCTCGGTCAAGAACGCCCCGTGCCCGCCCTCTTCGCGGAGGAACAGGGCGGGATTGATCCAGTGGCGCAAATCGTGCGCGATCGGCAGCGGTGACACCGATCGCGCGGGCACGGCGGACGCCGGGTGCGCCAGGCCTTCGAGCACCGCGAACGCCTCGTGCGTTTCGGTGCATCGCGGCGTCGTCTGCAGGTTCTCGCCCAGCGTACGACAGGTGGTCTGATCGACGACGATCTCGGCGCATCCGGCGAGACGCTCCGCGGTCGCGAGACGCGAGATCGTGCGACCCGCCAGCGTGTCCCAGAGCTGAACGTTCGGATCTCCCACCACGAAGCGCTGGGCGGAGCCGCTCGTCACCGCGATCTTGAGCGCGATTCGGGGGAACTGCTGCATCGCCGATTGCATGGCGAAAGCGGCGGTGACGGCGCGAAGCGAGGCGCCGGGGGGCTCGTCGGCGCCGCCGGCGTCGCGCCCAGCGTTTGCTCGTGGTCGCGCTCGCGGTCGTCGCCGTCGAACCAGCAAGTGATCGCGTCGCCCGCGAAGTCGATGACGCTTCCGCCGAAGCGCTCCACCTCGGCGATCAAGGCTCCGTAGAGTGCATTGATCTCGCGGGTGAGCTCTTCGATGCCGCGCCGCGCTCCGCGGGCGCGCGTCAGCGTTTCGGTCAGTTCCGTGAAACCGGACAGGTCGGCGAGCAGCGCGGAACCCGTCGCGCGACGGGGAAGCGGCTCTCCGCCCGCGAGAGCACGGAGCCGGTCCTGCGGAAGGTAGGCGGCGAGCGAGAGGGAGACGTCTGGGCCCGGGATCATCGCGGTCCGCTGAGTCGCGTGGGCATCGGCCATCGCCGAGGTCAGCACCGCGCGGCCGCGGATCCTACTCCACCTGGGAATGAGGCGCGCATCCCCGACTTTCTGCCAACCACCCCCCAAAGCGCGGCGCTCCGAACAGCGATGAATCGCGATGTGGAGGGCGCCGCTTTGGCGGCGCCAGCTGCAACGGGCAAACGGATCCACTACCGAAGACTGCAGAAGAGACGAGCGAGGCCCGACCCGCGCGAACTACTCGTCGCCCGAGTCGGGAACCCACCTTACTGTCACGCGAGCCGCCAATGAGCTCCAACCCTGATCACCACTCCCAAAGCGCCGCAAGCTCGAGCGGCACCGCGTCGAACGGCTCGGGCGAGATCGTGCGAGCGCCGCTGAATGCGGCGATGGAGGGCCAGCCGGCCCCATCGAGCCGGAAGGTCTCCAGTTCCTGCACGGCAGGATCGACGAGCCAAGCGTGACCGACGCGCGCTTCCGCGTAGATCGGCATCCTGCGCTCGCGATCCTCGGCCTCGGTCGGAGGCGACAGAACCTCGCACACCCAATCGGGAGCAATCTCGAAGTAGGCGCCTTCCGGTGGCGCCTCGAGCCGCTCGCGCCGCCAGCCGGCCAGATCGGGCACAGCACGTGACCCAAGACGTGCAACTCCGGCTCGTCCAGGATCAGCCAGCCGCCGGGACCGCGCGTCCCGAGGTCGTATGGATCACCCAGATGCATGCCGAGCCGCGACGACACCCGGGTATGTCGTGGCGCGGGCCGCGGGCTGGTGATCAGCTCGCCGTCGATGATCTCCGCGACCGGATGGTCCGGAACCGACCCGAGATCGTCGTAGGTCGCAGGACGACGAACCGGACGCGGCTGCATGGCGTCATCATACCCTCGCGGTCACTCATGCGATCCATCGAGACCACCTCGAGCGGCACCGCGGAGGGTCGAGCTCGGTCGCGACCGGTGCGATCGATCGAGATGGAACGCTGCGGCGGCGAGGGACCGCCGCCCTCCCTCTGCGCCCGAGCTCAATGCCGTTCGGAGGACGCGGTTCCGCGCGCCCGCAAGGATCCATGGGGTCGGGACGACCCGAGAAGGCCCGGCCCTGAGGCCCGCCGGATCCCCCAGGAACAGCTCATTTCAGGCCGATTTCGCACGATTCCGTCACATCACAGTGACTGATTTCGTCTACTCCTGATGACGGTTTCGCTCTACAAGTAGTGACCATTTGCGTCACTTCCTAGTGACAGCCATGTCCCGCTCATCCGCGGCCCCGGCCACGCCGCCGGCCCTGGTCGGGAGCGCCGGCGGCTCAGGGAAGACAGTCCAGATCGGGGCACGCGTCCCAGACGTCGATCGCCGAATTGGGCGCCTCGCAGGCGGGATGCTCCACGACGGTGAGCAGATCCTGGCAGCCTTCCGAGGTCGGGACCGGGCATGCGGACACGACGTAGCAACTGTGGGGATTGAATTGCGCGGTGAGTGTCCCCGACGCATTGAAGCCCGGGCACGGGCTGCTGCGCTGGAACGAAATGCTCTTGGGGCCTGCCGAGGTT
>CAZYWA010000625.1:0-4351 GCA_964650975.1 uncultured bacterium | reverse complement strand
TGAAGATCTTGAACGGGATGGTACGGAAGGCGCCGGCCACCGCGCCGCGCTGCATGAAGATGTTGGCGCGGAACCGGGAGAGGCCCTTGACGCCGAACGACAGGTCGAGCTCGTCCTCTTCCTCGAAGCGGTGCTTCTGCGCGTCGGTGAGGATCGAGTAGCAGAGCTGCTTGGTCTCCTTGCCGGTGAGAGGCGGCATCTGGAGCGGGACGAGGCGACCGTCGATGCGCAGCTGGGGAGGGGTTCCGGTGGTGATGTGAAGGTCGGACGAACCGCGCTCGACCATCACGCTCAAGAGCTGGTGCATGTTCGCCACGGTTGCTCCTCGCGTGCGCTCTAGCGCGTGCTCGCGCCGCTCGCGGCGTGCTCAGGCCGGGGATGGGGATGATCCGTCACGTCCGACTGTCGCCGATCGTCAGGTTCCTGACCGCGTTCGGGATTTCCGTCGCGTGTGCGCCGCACCGAACCCATCGAATCCCCGGGTTTTCGTGCGATCTAGCCCTCGAGACCAAGCCCCTGCGGCTCGATCGGGCGGTGGGTTTGCAAGCGGCGCGCCACGCTCGGCCGACGATCAATTGTCCCCGATCGTGGTGCGGACGACTTCCTCCATCGTCGTGACGCCGTCCTTCAGCTTGCCTAGCGCCGACTGGCGCAACGTCTTCATCCCCTGACGCATCCCTTCGCGCTTGATCTCGGCGGAGGAGGCGCCGTTCAGGATCAGCTCCCGGATCTCCTCGCTGCAGTCGAGCACCTCGTACATGGCGATGCGGCCCTTGTACCCGGTGTCGGAGCATACCTTGCAGCCGCGGCCCTTCTGCACCTGAAATTCGTTGACCTCATCGGGAGGAACCCCGATGTCGATCAGCGCCTGTGGCGGAACGTCGATCTTCTCCTTGCAGTTCGTGCAGATCTTCCGGCACAAACGCTGCGCCATGATGCAGTTGACCGACGACGCCACCAGGAACGGTTCGACGCCCATGTTGAGCAGCCGGTTGATGGTCGAGGGCGCGTCGTTGGTGTGCAGCGTCGAGAGCACCAGGTGGCCGGTGAGCGCCGCCTTGACCGCGATTTCCGCGGTCTCGAAGTCGCGGATCTCGCCGACCATGATGATGTCGGGGTCCTGCCGCAGGAAGGAGCGCAGCGAGGCGGCGAAGTTGAGGCCGATCTCCTCGTGCATCTGCACCTGGTTGATGCCAACCAGGTTGTACTCGACCGGGTCCTCGGCGGTGGAGATGTTTTCCGTCACCTTGTTGAGCTCGGTGAGCGCCGAGTAGAGCGTGGTGGTCTTGCCGGAACCGGTGGGGCCCGTGACGAGAACCATGCCCCACGGCTTGAAGATGGCGCTCTTGAACACCTGAAGCTGCTTGGCCTCGAACCCCAGCTTCGTCATGTCGAGCTGCAGGTTCGACTTGTCGAGGAGCCTGAGCACCACCTTCTCGCCGAACAGCGTCGGGAGCACGGAGACGCGGAAGTCCATCTCCTTTTCCTTCGACACCTTGAGCTTGATACGGCCGTCCTGGGGCAAGCGGCGCTCGGCGATGTCGAGCTGCGCCATGATCTTGATGCGGCTCACGATCGCGTTCTTGAGCCGAAACGGTGGCTTCATCACTTCCTGGAGCACCCCGTCGACCCGGAACCGCACCCGCAGCATCTTCTCGTAGGGCTCGACGTGGATGTCGCTCGCTCCACGCTTGATGGCCTCGAACAGGATCAGGTTGACCAGCTTGACGACCGGTGCCTCTTCCGAGGATTTCTCGAGCTCGTCCTCGTCGAGGTCGTCGTCGTCGGTGAGGACTTCCATCTCCTCTTCTTCGAACTCGGAGATGAGATCATTGAAGTGGTCGTCGCGCTCCTCTTCGTAATACTGCTGGATCGCCGCCAAAATGCTGGCCTCGGCGGCCACCACGACCTCGATGTTGTAGCCGGTCATGAACTTGAGGTCGTCGATCGCGTAGATGTTGGTGGGGTCGGCCATGGCCACGACGAGCGTGGCTCCGGCTCGATTCACCGGCAGGACGTGGTGCTTCTTGGCGACGTCCGAGGGGATGATCTTGATCACCTCGGGGTCGATCTCGAATTCCGACAGATTGATCGCCGGAACGCCGTACTGGTCGCTCAGGAACGAGGTGAGGTACTTCTCCTCGATGTACCCGAGCTTGATGAGGTTCGAGCCCAGGAGCCCGCCGTTCTGACGCTGCTCCTGCAGCGCCGTCTCCAGCTGCTCAGGCGTTATCAGATCCGCCTTGACTAGCAGATCACCGATCTTGCTTGCCATGACCCCTGCTTCCGGTAAAACGTGGTGCTGAAGGGTGTTTTTTCAGTATCTACCCGTATTTAGCCGGGGTCAGGCTAGCTCTCGCCCCGGAATGCTGTCAAGGAAAACATCCTTCCCGATTCCCCTCAGGCCGGGTTCGGCGGGGCGGTGCCGGGGCGATCGGCCGGCGGCTTTCGATCTCCCAGCCGCGCCAGCAGGGCCTCTTCCCCGTGCCGAGCGTTGCGCCGCACCAGCTCCTCGGCGAGGTCGGGGTCCCTGGCGCCCAGGGCCTCGACGATGGCCCGATGCTCGTCGACCAGGTCCTGCATGACGTCCGAGAGCGAGAGCAGGATCCGGAACCGCTGGGACTGCATCACCAGGCTGTCGACCAGGTGCGCCAGCCGCTCGTTCCCGGACGCCCGCACGAAGATCTCGTGGAAGCGATTGTGGAACGCCAGCATCTGCTGCAGGTCGCCCTCGCGGTGCGCATCGAGCAGCCGCTCGTTGCACTCGCGCATCTCGACCAGCTCGTCCGGGCCGATCCGTTCGCACGCCTGGCGCGCGGCGTATCCCTCGAGCAGGCTCTTGATCTCGTAGAAGTCGCGCACGTCCTGCGGGGTGATCGACGCGACCACGGTGCCCTTTCTGGGCACGGTGGTCAGGAACCCCTCGGTCTCGAGCTGGCGGAACGCCTCGCGGATGGGCGTCCGGGAGATTCCGAACCGAAGAGCCAGGTCCGGCTCGGTGATGTGCTCCCCGGGCTGGAAGGTGCCGCTGATGATGCCGTCGCGGATGGTGCGAACGATCACCTCGCGCAGCGTTCGGTGGTTCTGGATTTCACCGGGCATCGGGGCCACGAGGATGCGGTGCGACGGATGGCGACCGTAGAACGCACCACAGGGCAAGTCAACGCGCGGCCGACCCGCACGGCCGCGCCGCGTCCGCGGCCGGTGCCGGCGCCGCGCGCGCGAAGATCTCGATCCGGTGCGAGTGGAAGTGGTTGTGAAAGTAGGGGTCGAGGGCCGCGTAGCCATTCTCGTTGAGAAAGGGCGGTGGCGCGAAGTCGGCGACCCGGCCGTACTCCGGCCCCTCCTCGAGCCGCTCCAGGAACCGTCGCTGCACGAACTCGGGCTCGGGTGCGCGGCGCAGCGCCAAGGCGTACTCGGAGCTCACCACCACGTAATCCGCCCATTCGAGCGAGCCCTGCCAATCCTCCACCGTTTGCACCTGGCAGACGTCCAGGCTCGGGGCGAAGGGCACGTTCTGGAAGAAGATCGCGACCGCTACCCGGGAGCCGCGCGGTGCGTGGTCGTCGAGCCAGCGACTGGCGAGAGCCGCCGCCTGGGGCTCGAGCTTGCGATCCAGCGTCGCGGTCATGAGCGCCGCGTAGCCCACCGAGCCCGCCAGCGCGATTCCGGCGAGCCTGCTCCAGTGCTTCCGTCGTGACGCGAGACACCGGTCGAGCCACGCCGCCCCGACGACTACCAGTCCGGTGACGAACGGCAACGCGTAGCGCGGGAACACCACCGTCGCCGTACCCACCACCACGCACCACGGCGCCAGGTAGCCGAGCACCAGGAGCCTGAGCCGCGCGTCTTCCCGGCGCGCGGCCCAGATCAGCCCGGCCAGCCCGAGGACGTAGAGCGGCCACGACATCACCAGCGGCCACTGCGCCACCAGCTGATAGAGCAGCGGCCTGAACTGCCATCCGGCGACGTGGAAGTCGTAGCCGGGGTGAACGCCCTGCATGTGGACCGCTTCGGTGTGGAAGTCGGTCGAGAACTGGTGGAAGCCGAGGATCACGTACGGCGATCCGACGAAGAAGGTCACGGCACTCAACCCTTCCGCCACGATCAGGTCCACGACCGGACCACGGCGCGCCGAGAGTCCGTAGGCCACCGCCACCGAGAAGCACAGCACCACGCCCGGATACTTCGCGGACGTGGCGAGGCCCGCCAGCGCACCTGCGAGCCACAGCGTCCGCCGGCCACCCTCTTCCAGGTAACGGACCAGAGGCCAGAGCGTCAGGACCGAGAGCAGCACCAGCGGCACGTCGACGTTGATGTAGTGAGAGACCGCGGCGTGAAACGGCAGCAC
>CAZYWA010000624.1:0-4352 GCA_964650975.1 uncultured bacterium | reverse complement strand
ATCCAGGCCGCGGACCTGGGCATCAACCTGCGTGGGCCGAGCTCGGGCGGGATGTCCGGTGCCTTGCTCAAGATGATGGCGCTCGGGCTGTGCACGATGGTGTCGGGGTCGCCCGAGTTCGAGCACTTGCCCGAGGACTCGGTTCGCTTCGTGGGAAGGGATGGCGCCGAGCAGGGCGAGCTCCGGTCCCAGCTCACGGGCCTCGGCTGCGACCCGGCGCAGCGCGCCGCGATCGGCGCGCGTGCCAGGGAAGCGGTACGCGCCGGCGGTTTCCTGTGGCGCGATGCGGCGCTCGCGTACGAGCGCGCTCTCGAGGCAGCGGTGGCCTGAGCCACGCCGGTCGATTTCGTGGTCCGCGAGCCCGAGCTCGAGAAGCCCTCCCTGGCGACCGGCGTGCACGGGTACCTGCGCGCTCAGTGGCGCTGGCTGGCCGGGGTCGCGCTGATCCTGGCGCTCGCTCTGGCAGCGTTCGCGTGGGTCACGCGCGGCTCACCCGAGGTGCAAATGTAGTATCCCAACCTGTGACGCACGGCAGCGGGCGAACGCCCGACTGCCAGCTTCCATGCCTCGGGACGGCGGTGCTAGAATCGGCGCGCCTCGTGGGTACGGATCGTGATCGCGGAGAGAGAGGTCGGTGGCCATGGCTGAGGAAGCGCCCCTCAAGAAGCCCTCGTTGCTGGAGGAGTTCGTCTGGTTCCTCAAGCACGAGAAGAAATGGTGGCTCGGTTTCATCCTCGCGATCCTGGTGGTGCTCTCGGCGTTCATCTTCCTGACGGAGAACAACGCCGTGATGCCGTTCATCTACACGATCTTCTGATCCCCACGCGGCCGTGGCGTCCCGCGTGTCGCGGTGCGTCCCGGTTCGTGAACGTTCGTGGCGGGCGCCGGTTCCCACCCCCCTTCGCCGGTGCGAGCAGTTCCAGCCGACAAGCGAGTCGGCAGCCGAGAATGACGTGAGGACGGGGCAGGGAGCTCGGCGGATCGGTCCTGCCCATCGCGAGCCGGAGCCAGCGTGCGGGTCGGAATCGACATCACCTCGTTGCTCGTGACCAGTGGCGGCGTCGGCCGCTACTTGCGGAACGCCGTCGCCGGGCTGCTGCGCTCGGACGATCCGGCACGCTACCGCTTCTTCCCGGTCGATTTCGACCGCGTCCGCGACGGTGAGGGCAGCTTTTGGGGCTCGAGTGCCCGCAGCCGGATGCCGGGGCTCTTCTCCGCGCTCGGCATCTGGTCGGCCGCGGGGTGGAACCTGCTCGGTCGTCCCGCCCAGGATTGGTTCACCGGGCCGGTCGACGTGTTTCACACCTCCGATCTGGTTCCCCTGCCGCGCCGCACCGGGCGGATCGTCTCGACGATCTACGATCTGGCTCCCGAGATTCTGCCCGCCGAGCACAACCCGCGGCTTCGGCGGTTGCATCAGCTCCGGAACCGCGACATCGCGCGGCGCTCCGACGTGGTGGTCGCCATCAGCGAGAGCACCAAGAAGGACGTGGTGCGGTTCCTGGGCGTCGATCCCGATCGGGTCGAGATCGTGTACGGCGGGGTGTCGGCGGCATTCCATCCACGGCCCGCGGAGGAAGTCGAGGAGGCGCGGGTTCGGTACGGACTCGACCGGCCTTACCTGATCTTCGTGGGGACCATCGAGCCGCGCAAGAATTTGGTGCGGCTGGTGCGCGCGTTCGCGCGGCTGCGCAAGGCGGGCGTCGACGGCGAGCCGATGCTGGTGCTGGCCGGCCGGCGCGGCTGGCGCTGGGAAGAGGTCGACCACGAGATCGCGACTCTCGGTCTCGAGCGCCACGTCCGCCAGCTCGGCTACGTCCCCGAGCACGACCTGCCGGCGCTGCTCACCGGCGCCTTGGCGCTGGTGTATCCCTCGCTCTACGAGGGTTTCGGATTCCCGCCACTCGAGGCGATGGCGTGCGGCACTCCGGCCATCGCGTCGGCGGTCTCGTCGATCCCCGAGGTCGTCGACGGCGCCGGGGTGCTGGTGGATCCCTATCGCGAGGATGCGATCACGGACGCGATCGGCAGCGTGCTTTCCGACTCCGCGCTCCGCGCCAAGCTGGTCGAGGCGGGCCGACGGCGCGCCGCGCTCTTCCCGTGGGACCGCACCGGCCGCGCCCTCTACGGCGTTTATCGTTCGGTGCTGGAGCGGTCGTGAGCGGCCCGCCAGCCGACTTCTCACGAACCCTGATCCTGATCCCTGCGTACGACGAGACCCGCGCCATTGCGGTGGTGATCGCGGGCGCGCGCCGCGCCGCGCCCGGAGCCGACGTGCTGGTGGTCGACGACGGCTCGCGCGACCGTACCTCGGCCGTGGCCCGGATGTGCGGTGCCTTCGTGCTTCGCCACCCGTTCAACCTGGGCCACGGGGCGGCGCTCCAGACCGGCTACCGGTGGGCGCTGGCGCGGGGCTACTCGTTCGTGGTGCAGCTCGACGCGGACGGGCAGCACGATCCCCGGGACATCCCCGCACTCCTCGGTCCGCTCGCCGCCGATGAAGCCGATCTGGTGCTCGGTTCACGTTTTCTCTCGGGACGGACTTACCCGATCTCGCGGATCCGGCGGGTCGCGATGCGGTTCTTCGCGGCGCTCGCCGGATGGCTGACCGGCGAGACCATCACCGATCCCACCACCGGCTACCAAGGACTCGGCCGCGCAGCGTTCGCGTTTCACTGCGGCGATCACTTTCCGGCGGATTTCCCGGACGCGGACGTGATCGTGATGGCTCATCGCGCCGGGCTCAGGCTTCGCGAGGTCCCGGTGCGCATGTACGCTCCGCAGCCGGGCCGGTCGATGCACGCCGGTTGGGTCAAGCTCTACTACGTGTTCAAGCAGCTGGTGTCGCTCAGCATGGTGGTGCTCTCGACCGGGCTCAGGAGCCGCCCGGTCTCGTCGCGGAGCGAGGCCCCCGAGGGCGTGCTGGCGACGTGGCCAGCGCCCCCGGTCGCGCAACGCTCCACTCAGAGCGTGTGAGAACTCCCTTGTCCGTCGGTTCCGGGACGCTTGCGCTCGCTGTCGCTCCCGAACCGACTGCTCGCGAGGTCTCGTGCTGGCGCCGAGAGGCGCCCGGCGAGCGACGCGAGCCGACTTGGGGGCGAGGGGCTTGAAACGCCCCCCGAGGAAACTCAGCCCTCATGACAGAGCCACAACAGCGCTTCGCCTTGCTCACCGCCTTCGTGCTGCTGGCCCTGATCGTGGAGCTGGTGCGGCGGCGGCGGATGAGCCCGTCGTTCGCGTGGGTGTGGCTGGTGGTGGGCGTCGCGATCATGGCGCTCGTCATCTGGTACGACGGGCTGGTGTACCTGACCCACGCCATCGGCGCGGTGGCTCCGACCTCGACGCTCTTCCTGTTCGGAATCCTGTTTCTGCTGCTGGTCTGTCTGCAATTCTCGATGCGCATCAGCACGCTCGAGGATCGCCTGCGTGCGCTCGCGCAGGAGATCGCGCTCCTGCGCAGCCGGCTCGGCGAGTGAGCGCTCCGGCTCAGTTCCCCGAGCTCGACGCCTACCTGGCTTTTCTCGCGGTCGAGAAGGGCTTGGCGCCCAACTCGCTCGAGTCGTACGCTCGCGACCTCAACAAGTACCTGGAGCATCTGGAGCGGCGCGGCCGCTCGCCGCTTTCCGCCGATCGCACCGACGTGGTGGCTTTCCTCAAGCTGCTTCGCGACTCGGGTCTCAAAGCGTCGAGCACCGTGCGCGCGCTTTCGGCGGTGCGCGGGTTCCACCGCCATCTGGTACGCGAGGGGCTGCGTCCCAACAACCCGGCGTCGGAAGTGGACCGGCCGCGCCGCGGCCTCACCCTGCCCAAGGTGCTGTCGGTGGAGGAAGTGGAGGCCTTGGTGACCGCGCCCAAGGGCGACGAGCCCAGGGACCTGCGCGACCGCGCCATGCTCGAGGTGCTCTACGCGTCGGGCCTGCGGGTGAGCGAGATCGTGGGGCTCAAGACGCTCGATCTGGACCTGGGATCGGGACTGGTGACGGTGACGGGAAAGGGCTCGAAGCAGCGGGTCGTGCCGCTCGGTGAGGAGGCGCAAGCGCGAGTCGCGGCCTACGTCGGGCACGCGCGCCCGCTCCTCGATCGCACCCGGCGCAGTGTGCATCTCTTCCTGAACGCTCGCGGCTCGCGGCTCACGCGCCAAGGGTTCTGGAAGATCCTGAGGGCTCGCGCGCGGCAGGCGGGGCTCGCGCGGCGCGTGACGCCGCACACACTGCGCCACAGCTTCGCGACTCACTTGCTGGGCGGAGGCGCCGACATCCGCACCGTGCAGGTGCTGCTCGGACACGCGGACGTGTCGACGACGCAGATCTACACGCACGTGGGCCGCGATGCGCTGCGACGGGTCTTCGAGC
>CAZYWA010000623.1:0-4368 GCA_964650975.1 uncultured bacterium | reverse complement strand
CGCGCAACGCTGCGACCTGCGGTGGCTGAAGCTGCGAAAGGATCGGGCAACGGCCGTTCCACGTCACGACGCGGGCGCGCGCCAGTGCCGCCTCGTCCGGCTCGGACTCGCCGCCCAAGCGCAGGATCTCGTCGCCCGCGAGCCCGGCCGCCCGCGCGGCCGTCGTGGCGAGATGCGCGTCGGGAGCCCACAGCACGACGTCCGCTTGCGACAGCGCCCAGCGCAGGAGCGTCGACGCGTTGCTGCTTCCCACCGCGGAGCCACCGAGCTCGCCGCACCACGCCTTGCACTCGACGTCCATGGTGACGCTCACCAGCGGCACGATCGAGACGCCCGGCCGGTGCTCTCTGACCAGCGACTCGAGCCGCTCCAGGTCCGCGCACGGCACCGAATCCGACATGGGGCAGCCGGGGGCGCGATCGGGCGAGAGCACGCGCGTCGTGGCCGGCGCCAGGAGCCGCGCGTTTTCCGCCACGTAGCGAACCGACGCGCACACCAGCTCGCGCGGCCACGGTCCCACCGCGGCGCGTCGCGCCAGCGCCACGCCGTCGCCCACGAAATCGGCCAGCTCCGCCACGTCCCCGCGCTGGTAGGGATGCGCCCAGATCTGCAGCTCGCCGCCCCTGGCCTCGCGATGAGCGCGGATGCGGCGCCGCGCCTCGGCGTCGCCGAGAAACAGATACTCGGGCGGCAGATGAAAATCGTGCTGCATTGACAGCGCCTCGGCTCCCTCACAGACTCGCGCGCGGATCGAGCCGCTTTCAAACCTCGCTCATGAAAACCGCCGCCGCGAAGCCCGATGCCACCGCCCGCGCGGGGGTGCGCTGGATGCTCGCTCGGCTCGCCAAGCTCTACCCCGACGCCCACTGCGAGCTCGACTACCGGAATCCGCTGCAGCTGCTGGTCGCGACGATCCTTTCCGCACAATGCACCGACGTGCGCGTGAACAAGGTGACCCCCGCGCTCTTCGCGCGCTACCCGGACGCGCACGCGTTCGCGACGGCGGAGCCGAGGGAGCTCGAACAGGCGATCCAGAGCACCGGCTTCTACCGCAACAAGGCGAAGTCGATCCTGCACGCAACGCGGCGGATCGTGGAGGAGCACGGCGGCCAGGTGCCGTCGACGCTCGTGGAGCTGGTGAAGCTGCGCGGCGTGGGCCGCAAGACCGCGAACGTGGTGCTGGGAAACGCGTTCGGCGTCCCGGGGCTCACCATCGACACCCACTTCGGCCGCGTGGCGCGGCGCCTCGGGCTCACCCGCGAGGAAGATCCGGTCAAGGTCGAGTCGGCGCTCATGCTGCTCCTGCCGCGAAGATCGTGGACGCTGATCTCGCACCAGATGATCTTCCACGGACGGCGCATGTGCTTCGCGCGGAAACCACGCTGCGAGATCTGTCCGCTGTCGTCGCGCTGCGCGTTCGCCGGCGGCGCCGGGGTCCTGGCACCGCCGCGAGCCACGCGCGCGAAGCAGCCGTCGAGCGGCGTCAAGGTCCGGCGCTCGCGCGCGACGCGCTCGTGAAAGGTCGCGGGCCGCACGGCGTACGAGCGCCCGGCAGCGGCGCGGGCGGCGCAGGAAATACCAACGACCCCGGATGGCCCGGCGGCCGCCCGCCCGCGCTCGAGCGCTTCTCGCAGAACTTCCTGGTCGACGGAAACATCGCGCGCAAGATCGTCGACCGCTCCGAGGTCGGCGCCGGCGACCACGTCCTCGAGATCGGTCCTGGCCGCGGCGCGCTCACCGAGCCCCTCGCGTCCCGTGTCGCGCGGCTCCGCCTGGTGGAGATCGATCGCGCGCTGGTGTGGGCGCTCGCCGAGCGCTACCAGGACGACCCGCACGTCGAGGTGATCGCCGGCGACGCGCTCGCGATCGGCCTGGGCGTGCTCCTCGAGGGCGCCGAGCGCTGGTCGATCGTCGCCAACCTGCCCTACCGCATCACCAGCCCGCTCATCTTCGCCATGCTCGACGAGCGCGCCCGCCTCGCCAGCGCCACCGTGATGGTGCAACGCGAGGTGGCCGAGCGCATTCAAGCGGAGCCCGGCACCAAGGAATGGGGAACGCTGAGCGTTCACGCGCAGCGCGTCGCGGACGTGCACACCCTCTTCGACGTGTCACCCAACGCGTTCCGCCCTCGCCCCACCGTCCACTCGTCGGTGCTGCGGCTCGACTTTCTCTCGCGCCCGCGCGTGGAGGTGGCCGACGAAACCTTGTTTCGCCGCGTGGTCCGAGCCGCGTTCGCGCTGCGCCGCAAGACGCTCAGGAACTCGCTTCAATCGGGCGGCTTCGACGTCGCCACGATCGACGCCGCCGGCACCGCCCTCGGCCTCGACCTCAAGCGCCGCGGCGAAACGCTCGAGATCGCCGAGCTCGCGGCTCTGGCCGCAACCCTGGCCCGCGGCTGACCGGGCCAAAGGGACGTTTGCGCGTCGAGATCTCGGCTCGGCTGCGAGGGACCGCAGCCCTCCGTCGCGACCAGAGCGACAAGGTCGGAGGGACGGGTTCCCGTCCTGTGGCGATCGCGTGGGATTCAGCGCGGTGCGAGCGAGATCGCGACCTGGCCGGCCGTGACCTCGGTGGCTGGCTCGGGCTGCGATTTCGCGGCGCAGTCGTAGGCGGCGCGGGCTTCGTCGAGATTTCCCAGCTCGCGCAAGGCTTGCGCGCGGAGCAAGCAGCGCTCGCCCGCAGGGGAGTCCACGGCCAGCTCCGCGATGACGCGATCGAAATGACCGAGGGCGAGATCGTTCCGAGCGGAGGCGAGCGCAAGGCTCTCGTCGCCCGGGAACCGTGCGCGTGCCGCCGCGACGATCTCGTCGGCGCGATCGTGGCGGCCGGTGCGAATCAGGAGGTTCGCGAGCGCGACCGCCGCGTCGGGCGCGTCGGGACGCGCCGCCAGGTCGCGCTCCGCGGCTTGAATCGCGAGGTCGATACGATCGCTGGCGGCGAAGACGTCGATGCTCTTGCGTAGAGCGCTTCCGTCCGCGTCGGCGGGTGACGCGGAGAGCAAGGGGAGCAGCGTCAGCACCGCGAGGCGCGCGTCGGTCTGCGCCTTCATGCGCGGATCGACCTCCGCCGCCTTGCGATACGCGTTGGCCGCCGAGCCCGGGTGTCCGCCCAGCTCGAGCGCCCATCCCAGGTCGAACCAGCCGGTCGCGAACTGCGGCGCGCCTTCGGTCACCTTCTCCAGCGTCTGGACCGCGCCTTCGTAGTCGTGGGCGTTGAGCTGGACGCGAACCAGATCCAGCCGGGGGCTCAGGTCAGTGGGACGCGTGGCGATCGCTTGCTCGAGGTTGGTGCGCTGCCACGGCGAGATCGAGAGCGTGTCCGAGTAGAAGGTGTCAGTGGATGCGGCGAGGTGCGCTTCCCAGATGCGCTCGCGGACGTTGTGGATGACGCCCTCCTCGTAAGAACGTTGCGCCACCCGCAACGGCTCGATGGCCGCCGCCGAGAACGGACCTCGCTCGCCGCTCAAACCCGCGAGCTGAGCGAGCGGGCTCGTGTAAGCGAGCAGCGTCTCGACATCACCGGGCTCCATGAAGTCCGGCAGATCGAGGAAGAAGTCGGTGAGCGGCCGGTCGTCGGTGAGCGCGGGCGCCGTGCGCGCGTAACGGGCGAGCGCCTCGGGCCCCATCACGAAAGTCTTGATGAGCGCCGCCGGCGAATCGAAGCCGATCGAGCGCAGCGACTCGGCCACCTCCGGCGAATCCCAGCGAGCGGTCCAGGCGGCGGGATCGACGACGAGCGGACTCGGGCTGCCGATCAGGATCCCCTCGCCCTCGTGCGGCAGCCAGAGCTGCGCGCTGGGGAACACGTCGATGAAGCTCTTGACCGACATGCGCACTTCGAGCTCGCTCTGGTCGTGAAGCGGCAGCCACTGCGCGATCACGCCGCCGGGAGTGAGCCGCTCGCGGGCCAGCTGGTAGAACTCGCGGCTGTAGAGCTGATAGGTACCGGCCTGCCGCGGCGGCGGCGGCTCGGCCGTGATCACGTCGAAGAGATCGCGCGACGCGAGCAGCACCTGGCGCCCGTCGCCGATCGTGACCCGCGCCTTGGGACGCGCCAGCACCTCGCCGTTCGCCGACGCGAAGAGCGGCGCCGCCTCGAGCACGGTCGCCGAAAGCTCGGCGCAGCGCGCCTCTTTCACTTCCGGATGGAGCGCGGTCGCTCCGAACGTCATGCCGGTGCCGAAGCAGATGGTCAGCACCCGGTCCGGTTGCTTCGCCATCAAAACTGGCAGATGGCCAAGCAGTTTCATGTAGCGCTGGCCATCGAAAAAGGTGCCGGTCATCGACGTGCCGTTGGTATAGAGCCTGAGCGCCCCGGGCTGTACGAGAACGTGTGGTAGGTCTCCTCGGTGAACCCGCGACGCCGCAG
>CAZYWA010000622.1:0-4368 GCA_964650975.1 uncultured bacterium | reverse complement strand
CGGGCTCAACCTCTTCGATGAGCAATTTGTGGCCGTAGCCGAGGGTGATGCCGGTGGACGTCCAGGTCTGCGCTCCGGGCACCAAGAAGGTTCCAGGCTCGATCTGCGCCGGTCTCGGTAAGGCTGCCGGCGAGCAGCCGCTCGAAGCGGGACCGAGCGTGAAAGCCAGGACGACGAGCGTCGAAAATCCGCGCAGCATCGATTTCAGGTCTGCTCCGTTTCCGCGGGAGTGCGGGCATTGGCGGACCGGGAGCGGGATTCCGCGGGAAGGGCTTTGCTGACGGGATTTCGGGTGCTCGACTCCGCATTCCTGCTCTTTCAGCATCGCGCCGGCTCGTCGATCCGGCGTCGCAAGCACCGTGCCCATGGTCGCCTGGCGTATGCCGAGTCGTCACAAAGCCCGAATCGATGCTGATCCGCCGTGCGAACCTTGCCTGAGGGCCGGTCGCTCGTTTCGGGCGTCGCAGCGGTATTCCGACAGGCCGGAGCGTGGCGAGCTTCCGTTCCTTTTGCGGAAGGGAAGCGGCGTTCTTGCCCTGAGTTCCCATGTGCAAGCGAGTTACACGATCTGTGTAAGAGCTGCGCCGGTGGATCGGCCGCGTCGAGGGTCGGGGAAGCAGGGTGGATCGGGCGGTGCGGCCTCATCGCGTGGCAATCGACTTCGGGCAGGCGGCTCGACGACGGCCGACCGTGCATCCGCGCGTGGCGTGCTTGCGGTCGTGGGCGAGCCGGCACATGCATTGCTCCAGTACTCGTGACTCGCGCTCGTGACGCAGTCCTGGTGACTCCCGGCAGCAAGCTTCGCAGCGCGAGATCCGAGCGTGCCCCCCGTGCCGCCCACCAAGCCCAGCATCCTGTTGCTCGCCCTCGATCCGGTGGAGCGCACCGCGATCCGGCGCGCGCTCGAGAGCCAGGGATTCCAGGTGCGCGAGAGCGCGGGCGGCCTCACCTTGGCGCTGGTTTTCTTCGCCGAGGTCCCCGAAGTCCTGATCACCGATGTCGACGCGGCTGACCCGCGGGAGATCGAGACCGTGCGCCTTTTGCGCCTCGGCTTCCCGCGGATCCCCATCATCGGATGCTGCCGAGCGGCGGAGGCGCGCCAGTCCACCGAAGCCATCCGACGGCTCGGTCTGTTCGCGATGTTCGTGAAGCCGGTGGCGGTCTCGGACCTGATCATCGCGGTCCACGCGGCGCTCACCCATGGCCTCGCGGCGTTCGCCTCCACCGAGACACCGGTCCACGAACGATGGGCGCGACCGTGAGAGGCAAGCTTGCTCGAGCCATCTCGTGGCGCCGGGGTGGAGCGCCGCGGGCTGGCGCTTCCGCCGCGCGGGCGGCCGGCGCGGCGGAAAACCACGGCGAACGGGGGATCATGGCCGGTGCGTCTGGGCCGAGGCGGGTCGACGTGGAGGCGCGCGTCCGTGACGTGATCGTCGCGCATCTCGGGTCCGACCCTGCACAGGTACATGCCCGCGCGCGGCTCGGTGCCGACCTGGGGGCCGGACCGCTCGATTTGATCGAGCTCCTGATCGGCCTGGAACAGGTGTTCGACACCGAGTTGCTGGCCGCAGCGCCCCGCCAGCCGTCCACCGTTGCCGAGCTGGTGGATGTGGTCCTGAACCGCGTGAGACTCGAATGATCGGTCCGGCTCGTCCGGAGGGAGACCCTCGATGAGACACGAGCTGAGCCATCCGCCCTCGACCCCCGCTCAACCCCTCGGACTTCCCCTTGCGCCGCGGCCCGATGCGTTGCCAGGAAACCGAAGCCGCTTGCGGGTGCTGTGCGTGTCGGATGATCCGGACCACGCCGAGCTGGTGCACTTCGCGCTCGAGCAGATCCCGGTGCTCTCGGTGGATTTTCGATGCGAGCGCATCCTCTCGAGGGCCGTCGAGATCCCGGCCGTCTCGCCGGTCGACGCGGTGTTCATCGACGTCGGCCCGCGCAGCGTGAATTCGCCCAGCCTGGCGCTCGCGACCGAGGTGGCGCTGGTGTGCAGCATCCGCGAGACGGGCTACCGCGGCCTGCTCGTGGTGCTCACCGTCGAGACCGACCTCGCGACCGTGATCGAGCTCGAGGACGCCGGTGCCGACGCGTGTCTGCGGCGTCGCGATCTGCGGCCCGAGCGGCTCGAGCAGATCATCCGCACCGCCGCTCCCCACCGGTTTCGGGGGCAGCACGACTTCCTGCACACGACGCCGACGCAGCCCGACGATCTGTTCACGAGCTTCGGCGTCCGGGCGGTGTCGAGCGCCGACCCGCGCGGCGTGCTCACCGACGCCTGCCGCACCGTGGCCAACGCGCTGACCATCGATCTCGTGGGTGCCTTCGAGCTGGACGCGGCGCGCCAGGTGTTGGTGCTGGTTGCCGGCCACGGCTGGGAGGAGGGAGACATCGGCACGCTGGAGCTCGCCAGCTCGAAGGCGGGTGAGCCCGCGGTCGAGACGCTCACGGGTTCGCACCGGGTGGTGCGCGGGATCAGCACCGCGATCCAGGTCGGGGGACACTCCTGGGGAGTGCTCGCGGCGTTCAGCCGTTCGGTGCGGCGGGTCTTGCCGCGTGAGATCCGGTTCGTCGCCACCGTGGCGCGGCTGGCCGGTGCGGCGTTCGAGCGCGAGCGGGCCGAGGCGCGTCAGCGGCGTGCGGCCGTGACGCTCGCCGCGGAGATCGCCTACCTGCTCCGGCAGCCTTTGCAGGCGATCCGGCTCCAGGCGGCGCTGCTGCTCGGCAATGGTCTGGGAATCCCCGAGCGGCAGGCGGTCGAGAAGATCGAGAAGGAGACGAGGCGCTGCGACCACGTTCTCGGGCAAGCGCTCGGCCTCGCGACCTCGACGCGAGAGTCCTCGGCGCTGGGCTCGCTGAACGACGCGGTGCACGAAGCCGTGGTCGCGGCGCTCGCCTACGCCCAGCGTCCAGTCGATCTGATCGAGAACCTGGCTCCCGATCTGCCGCTCGTCGACCTCGAGCCCGCGGCGGTGGAGCAACTGACGATCAGCTTGCTCGTCAATGCCATCGAGGCCTCGCCCGAGCACGGTCCGGTGACGGTGCGGACCAGCGCCGCGCCCGGTGGCGTGCGGCTCACGGTCGAGGACCGAGGCTGCGGCATCGACGCCGGCGTCCGGGAGCGCATGTTCGAGCCGTTCGTCACGACCAAGCAGAAGATTTCCCAGAACGGGCTCGGCCTGAGCGTCGTGCGACGCATCGTTCAGCACTTGCAAGGCACGATCGACGTCGAGAGCGCGCGCGGTCGAGGAACCTCCATCTCGATCCAGTTCCCCCTCGCGATCGGCGCTCAGCCATAGCTCGAGCGAGAAACCCTTCATGACGCACGCTGCCCTGCCGATCCGCCTGGGACGCCTCTCGATGTGGGTCGCTCGCATCGCGGCGGGCCCGGTCCGAAGGCTGCACGACGCGACGGTGGCGATAAGCGTCGGTCTCGGGCGACATCTCGGTGGACAGCTCGGACACGTGCTGAATCCGCTCTGGTCGGTGACCATGCGCACCGGTCGCAAGCCGGAAGCGGGACGTCGCGCCGTTCGACGAGAGTTGCTCGATGTCCCCCACGACGTCCTGTGCGAGGCCGAGGCCGACATCGAGCGACGGGTCCTGGCGGTGATCGCGGATCAGCTCGGGATCGTGGAGGTTTGGCCGGAGGGGCGACTCCTCGAGGACTTCGGAGCGGACTCGCTCGACGTCGCCGAGCTGCTGGTCGCCCTCGAGGAAGAGTTCGGAACGGCGATCGACGAAGGCGTGGTGACCGAGGTCACCACCGTCGAAGAAGCCATCATGTGCGTGGTGCGCACGTTCGACTGGATCGACGAGCGCGACAACGAGGGCGAGGTGCTGGAGGCGACGCTGGCGCCCGATCCTGACGTCCCGCTCGATCCAGTCGAGCTCCCTCCGGCGGCACGCAAGAAGCTGCTAGCCGATGCAGCGTAGGATTTCCATCGAACGCTTTTCTCGGGGACCTGGCCGGTGACTGCGTCACTACCCCAGTTGGACCCACCCTCGTGGCGACGCGCTACCCGGGTCATCGGCCAGGTTCTCGACCCATCCGCGCGCGCGGCGTGAGAAGACCGCACCGGTCGGCCACGAGCGCGCCCCGGTCGGTCGGCTATCGGTGGTCGTCGTTCCGGGATTCACGATCACGGTCGTGTCCGTGTCGTGGCGAGTCACCAGTCCGTCGGGAGTGTCGAGGAAGAACCCCGTGTGCCGACGACGACCAGGTTTCGAGCGTCACGATTTCTCGAAGCAGTACGATCGGTAAGAAATTTCGTGGCGCTGGAGGGCGGCATGGACACGCGAGCCGGGGATCCCGGCGAAGTCCCGGCCGAGGGAGTGCAGCAGCTTGGGCATGCGGCGAGCGATCAG
>CAZYWA010000621.1:0-4377 GCA_964650975.1 uncultured bacterium | reverse complement strand
GCGCACGTCGACACCAAGCCCCAGCTCGAGATCTACGCCGACGACGTCAAGTGCTCGCACGGCGCCACCATCGGTAAGCTCGATCCCGCCGCGATCTTCTACCTGCGCTCGCGAGGCCTGGGCGAGGACGAGGCGCGCGCCATCCTCACTCGCGCGTTCGCGAGCGAGGTCACCGGCCGGATCCGCGCCAGCGCGGTCCGCGCCGAGCTCGACCTGCTGCTCACCACCTGGCTTCCCCCCGTTCGCGGCTCGAAGGAGCACGCATGATCCAGACCGCTACTCAAGCGGCCAGCGCGCCTGCGCTTCGCGACATCACCGGTGGGCAGAGCCCCCGGTTCGACGTCGAGCGGGTGCGACGCGATTTTCCGATCCTGTCGCAGCGTGTGCGCGGCAAGCCGCTCGTCTATCTGGACAACGCGGCCACCTCGCAAAAACCGCGCGCCGTCATCGAGACCCTGCAGCGCTACTACGAGCACGAGAACGCCAACATCCACCGCGGCGTCCACCTGCTGAGCGAGAAGGCCACGGCCGCTTATGAAGGCGCCCGCGACAAGGTCCGCCGCTGGATCAACGCCGGCTCGATCCGCGAGGTGATCTTCGTCCGCGGCACCACCGAGGCGATCAACCTAGTGGCGTGGTCGTTCGGCAGCCGCTTCATCGGCGCCGGCGACGAGATCGTGGTGAGCGCCCTCGAGCACCACTCGAACATCGTGCCCTGGCAGATGCTGTGCGAGCGCAGCGGTGCGGTGCTGCGGGTGATCCCGATGAACGACGCGGGCGAGCTCGACCAGGCCGAGTACCAGCGGCTGCTCGGACCGCGCGTGAAGCTCGTGGCCATCACCCACGTGTCGAACGCGCTCGGCACCGTGAACCCCGTGGAAGAGATGGTGCGCCTCGCTCACGAGGCCGGCGCCAAGGTGCTGATCGACGGCGCGCAAGCGGCGCCGCACCTCAAGATCGACGTGAAGGCGCTCGATTGCGACTTCTACGCGCTCTCGGGCCACAAGCTCTTCGCGCCCACCGGATCGGGAGTGCTTTACGGCAAGGCCGAGCTGCTGGAAGCGATGCCGCCATTCCAGGGCGGCGGCGACATGATCCGCTCGGTGACCTTCGAGAAGACCACCTACGCCGACCTGCCCGCCAAGTTCGAGGCGGGAACGCCCGACATCGCCTGCGGCATCGGCCTCGGTGCGGCGATCGACTACCTGCAGGCGCTCGACTTCGACGCGGCGAGCGCCTGGGAAACCGAGCTCTTGGCCTACGCCACTGAACAAATCGGCGCGGTCCCAGGGGTACGGCTGATCGGTACCGCGGCCCGCAAGGCGGGAGTGGTCTCGTTCCTGCTCGAGGGAGTGCACCCGCACGACATCGGCACCATCCTCGACAGCGAAGGCATCGCCATCCGCACCGGCCACCACTGCGCGCAGCCGGTGATGGAACGGCTCGGCATCCCGGCCACGGCGCGAGCCTCGCTGGCCTTCTACAACACCCCTGCCGAGATCGACGCGCTGGTGCGCGGTCTCGCCAAGGTAAAGGAGCTATTCGGCTGATGTCCGAGCTGCGCGATCTCTACCAAGAGGTGATCCTCGACCACGGCCGCCGGCCGCGGAACTTCCAGGTTCTGGCCACGGCGAACCGCAAGGCCGAGGGCTACAACCCGCTGTGCGGCGATCGCTTCACCGTGTTCCTCGAGATCGAGGCGGGCGTGGTGAAGAACGCGAGCTTCCAAGGCTCGGGCTGCGCCATCTCGACCGCCTCCGCCTCGATGATGACCGAGATGGTGAAGGGCCGGACCGAGCCCGAGGCCATCGCCCTCTTCCACACGTTTCACGAGCTGATCGCGCCCGATACCTCGGGCGGACCGGCGCACGATCCAGTCGAGCTGGGAAAGCTCGCCGTGTTCTCGGGAGTCACCGAGTACCCGACGCGGGTCAAGTGCGCGACCCTCGCCTGGCACACGCTCCACACCGCGATCCAGAACCAGCACCAGACGGTCTCGACCGAGTAGTCGAGCGAGCCGAGAGAACGGAGAGATCTTCGATGGTAGGTGAGATCGTCGACACACTGAAGGGAATCGCCGGACGATGGCTGATGCGTTCCGCGCGCACCGCCACGGAGCATCCGTTCGACGCTCCCAAGCACTACGATCACCTGAGCGCCAGCCAGCTGCACCCGTCGGAGGAGCCGCCCGCGGCGGTGCCCGAGCCGCCGGTCGCCGCTCCACCCGCAGCGCCGGTGGCGGCTGCGGCCCACCCGCCCGCCCCGATGCCCGAGGCATCAACGGCCGAGCCCGGCGCCACCGCGCCCACGAGCCCGTCGCGAGCCTGGACCGCCGAGATGCGTGAGGCCTCGCCGACTCCCGGCGGGGAGATCGGCGACAAGATCGTCGGCATCCTGCGCACCTGCTACGACCCCGAGATCCCGGTCAACATCTACGAGCTCGGCCTCATTTACGGCATCGAGGTCGACGACGATCAGAAGGCGTGGGTGGTGATGACGCTCACCTCGCCCATGTGTCCGGTGGCGGGAAGCCTGCCGCCGGAAGTCGAGTCGAAGGTCGCGTCGGTGGAAGGCATCAAGTCGGCCAAGGTGGACGTCGTATGGGAGCCGCCCTGGAACCCCGACATGATGAGCGAAGCGGCGAAGCTCGACCTCGGAATGCTGTGATTTCCCCGGGGGGCTTTTCGAGCCCCCCGCCCCCGAGTCGGCTCGCTCTGCTCCGGGGCCGTCGGACCCTGCGCGCCCGCGGCGCGTGGCCTCTTGCCGAGCCGGGTCAGGCCACGAACGCGCTCAGCAGCATCGCCGCGAACGCGGCGACCACGATCAGACCGCTCACGCCGCCCAGGATCGCGGCGACGTTGCGCTGCGCGACGTTTGCCGGCGGGCGATCGGTCATGAGCATGCCGAGCCCGAAGCCGGCGGCGAGGCCGGCGACGTGGGCGGCGTTGTCGAATCTCCAGAAGACTCCCATCAGGAAGATGTAGCCGAGCGAGCGCAGCAGCTGCGCTCTCAGCATCTCCATCTGGATGCCGCTTCGCCGTTTGGTGATCGCGAGCAGCACCCCGACGATACCGAGCACCGCCCCCGAGCCGCCGATCGAGAGGTGGGGTCCGGTCAGCACGCTCCACGCGACCGTGCCGCAAAAGCCGAGGATGCCGGTGATCACGTAGAGGAAGAGAAACCGCGCCGAGCCGTAAGTGTGCTCGACCGGCGGGCCGAGGTCCGCGAGCGCCATCGAGTTGAAGAGGATGTGCAGCAGGCCGCCGTGCAAGAAGATCGGCGTCACCAGCCGCCAGACCTCGCCGTGAAGGATGGCCGGCGCCCAGACCCCGCCGATCATCGACACCAGCCGGGAGCCCGTCATGAAGGCCGCCACGGCACCTTCCTGTCCCGCTCCCACCACGGTCGACACCAGGAACACCAGCACGTTCATCCCCAGGATGAGCGCGGTCACCGGATACTCGCTCGGCAGAAAGGCCTTGAGCGAGCTGGCTAGCGCGGTGGGCGAGAACGTGAGGCTGGCACCGCAGGTCGGGCAACGGGTCTCGCCGATGCCGACCAGCTTCCGGCACGACGGGCAGAGGCTGGGTCGGGTGGTGCCGCTGGGCATGAGTGAATCCGAGAGGGAGGGCGTCGTGCGTGTGTGATAAGCCGCGACCCTGCGCGAGGCCGAGAGCCGCGCGAGGTTAGTCGTGCGTTCCGGCGCGGGGCAAGAAGGTCGAGCGATGCGAGCGCGAGTGCTGGTGACCGGAGCCTCGGGATTCGCGGGCTGGCACCTGACCACGGCACTCGCGCCGCACCACGACGTCGTCGGCACTTACCTCGAACGGCCGATCCGTTTCGAGCACGCCGCCGCGGAGTGCGTGGATCTGAGCGACGAGCACGCCGCGCGCGCACTCGTGCGCTCGGTTCGACCCACTGCCGTCGTCCACACTGCCGCACTCACCGAGCCCAACGACTGCGAGCGCCGCCCCGACGCCGCCACTCGCGCGAACGTCACGGCCACACGGAACCTGCTGCAGGCGCTCGACGAGGCCGCGCCGGACGCGCACCTGGTCGCTTTCTCCACAGACCTCGTCTATCCCGGCGACCGGGCGCTCTCGCGGGAGTCCGATCCCGTCGGTCCGGTCATGCACTACGGCCGCACCAAGCTCGAGGCCGAGGAGGCGGTGCGCAGCCGGCGCGGGCCGTCGACGATCCTGCGCTGCGCGCTCCTCTACGGCCCCGCCGCGCCCTACAAGGGAGGCGCCACCGGCTGGATGCGCACGGCGCTCGAGCGCGGCGAGCCGCTCACGCTCTTCACCGACGAGCACCGCACACCGGTGCACGTCGCCGACGTCGTGGCTCTCGTCACCCGGCTCTTGGCGTCGAGCTCCG
>CAZYWA010000620.1:0-4383 GCA_964650975.1 uncultured bacterium | reverse complement strand
CGATGAGAAGACGGTTCGAGCGGGGCGCGGTGCTCGAGTGGCGAAAGCAACGCAAGCCCGCGAGCGCCAGCGGCAGGGCCACGGCGTCCGGGCGCGCCTCGACCATGCTCACCGCGAGCGTGGGCGAGGCGAGGAGCAGCACGATCGCGAACCAGCCGCTCGACGGCCCTTCGCCCACGTCGCGGGCGAGCAGGAAGATCTCTCCGAGCGTCCAGGCCACCGCTGGAGTCATGGCGATGCGTACCGCCACCGGCAGCGCGGGCGTGGGGCCGAACCAGCGGTAGAGGGGCTCGAGCAGCAGCGGAAAGGCCGGCAAGTGCGACGTCACGTAGTCGCGGCCGAAGATCCACCCGTGGTGCGTCAGCCACAGCACCTGCAGGTTCTCGAGCTCGTCCTCGTTGAAGCATCCGGTCCAGAGCCAGTGGAGCTGCCGCGCGATCAAGATCGCGGCGACCGCGGCCACGGCGAAGGTGCGGCGCCGATCGTCGGCGCGGCCGCTCATTCGCGGCGCCGGACCATCAGGATGCCGTCGCGAATCGGCACCATCACGCGGATGAGGTTGGGGTCGGCATCGACTTTCTCCGCGAACGCGACCAGGGCGCGATCGTCGTCCTTCTGGGGATCGAGAATGCGGCCGCTCCACAGCACGTTGTCCGCGAGCAGCACGCCTCTGGGGCCGAGCCGCGGCAGCGCCCACTCCAGATAGCTCGCATAGCCGGTCTTGTCGGCGTCGAGGAAGATCAGGTCGAACGTGCCGTCAAGGGTGGCGAGTTGCTCCAGCGCGGGGCCGACACGGAACGTGACGCGATCCGCGAGCCCGGCGTCCGCCACGTAGCGCTTCGCGACCGCGACGGCCTTCGGGTCTCGGTCCACGCACACCAGCTCTCCTCCCGGCGGAAGCGCGCCCGCGAACCAGATCGCGCTGCAACCGGTGAACGTGCCGATCTCGAGGATGCGGCGCGCGCCGATCGCTCTGGCCATGAATGAGAGGAAAGCGCCTTCGAGGTCGCCGACCATCATCTGCGGGGCTTGAAAATCGCGGTGGGTTTCCTCGGCCAGGCGCTCGAGCACCGCGTTGCCGGGCGACGAATGGCGCGTGCAATAGGCTTCGATTTCGGGGGAAGTGATCGGGGTCATGAGGCTCTCCGGAAATGCCAGGTGTCGAGGTTCGTGCGGTGCGGCGGTGAAGAGAGGCTCGGTCACAAATCCCACAGACGTCCGAGCCCAAGCAGATCCTTGAAGAACGTGAGCCCGCCGGCGCCGAGGTTGAGGGCGTCCTGGATGGTGCGCAGGTCGCGGACCCGCTCCCAGAAGTAACGCGGCCGCACGTAGAAGTCGCCGCTCGCGCGCTTGATCCGGCTGCGCGCCACCGGCATGCGGTGGCCGGCGACGGTCTCGGCGTGCAGCACGCTGGGCTCGTCGGAGAGGTAATAGCGATCGAGGTCGTTGGCGCTGAACGCACCGTCGGCGATGCGCCGCTGCGTGAGCGGATTGGCGGGATCGGCCTGGAGCAGGTCGTAGAGGACGTAGTCGGGAGCCAGCCGCCGCACGTACGCGATGGTGCGATCGACGTGCGCCTCGGTCTCCGCGGGGCTCGCGAGCAGCAGATAGGCGGTGGTCCGGATGCGATGACGCCGGCAGACCGCGAAGGTCTCGACCGCGCGCTCACCGGAGGCGCTCTTGTGCAGGGCATCGAGGATGTCGTCCTCGCCGGACTCGACGCCGAATGCGATCAGGTAGCAACCGGCCGCCGCCATCCGCGACGCGAGCCGGTCATCGACTTTGTCGACGCGCGTCTTGCAGGACCACTTGATTCTGAGCCGTCCCACGCGCTCGATCAGCTCCTCGGCGCGGCTCCTATGCAGCGTGAAGGTGGGATCGATGAAATGGACCTCGCGCAGGTCGTAGCGGTGCTGCAGATCGCGCAGCTCGGACTCGACGTCGGCCGGCGATCGCTCCCGCACCGGCATGGAGAGGCAGCAGAACTCGCACGAGAACGAGCAGCCGCGCGTGGTCTCCATCATGGTCGCGTACGGGTAGACGCCCATGGGCGGGTGCAGCCGGAAACGCGCCATCGGCTGGGCCTCGTAGTCGACGCGGATGCCGTCGTCGAGGAACCGGAACGGTGCGTGCGGGTTCTCGACCGGCGCACCGTTCGCGTCGCGCCACACGAGCGCCGGGATCCGCGAGAAGTCCACGTTGCCGTCGTCGAGCGCGCGCACCAGTGCCAGCATCGGCGCCTCGCCCTCGCCGCGCACGAAGAAGTCGACCGCCTCGCCGTAACGGAGCAACGACGCCGCGGGGAACCCGGCCGTCCCCGGTCCTCCGACGACGGTCCGGGTCCGCGGGAAGCGCAGTCGCACCGCGCGCGCGATCGCGAAGGCCTCGCGCAGGCTCAAGATCGTCACGCTGATGCCCAAGAGATCGGGCGCGCCGTGGGTCTCGAACCGCCGCAGCAGCTCGGGGATCCATTCGCGCTCGGCGATCACGTCGCGGGTCTCGACGGCCGGATAGCCGTTCGCCTTGAGGTAGGCCGAGAGGTAGCCGATGCCGAGACGCGGCACCGCGAACATGTCGCTCAGGTTGAACTGCAGGCGCCGGCAGGGCGCCATCAGCAAGAGGGTCGAGAACGGTCGGCTCACGTCGAGGCCGGCGAAAGAAGCACGCGGATCGGAAGAGGAGATGTCGCTCGAAAGCGCGATCGGGCTCGAGCGGTGCGGGCAGCGGGGGGACCGCCGACGCCGTATCGACCCCATGCTACCATGCGCGATCTTGCTCGCCTTGAGTGGCCGGATGCAGGTGCGACGTTTCGCTTCCGTCTGAGCCCTGAACCGCCGCGAGCGAACGTGCGCCGCCCCGCGGGGCGGGCGCAGCAACCGCGTTTCGAGGGAGGTAGGCCGTGGAACATCGAGGGGAAGAGGCGGTCGACGATCCGCTCTACCGCATCCGGCACAGTCTTTCGCACGTGCTGGCGCAGGCCGTGCTCGAGCTGCGCCCCGGCTCGACGCTCGGCTTCGGTCCGCCGATCCGCGACGGCTTTTACTACGATTTCATCCTGTCGAGCCCGCTCACCGAAGAGGACTTCCCCGAGATCGAGGAGCGGATGCGCAAGATCATCGCGCAGAACCAGCCGTTCGAGCGCGAGGATCTCGATCGATCCGCGGCATTCGCGCGTCTCGACCAGATGAACGAGCCCTACAAGCGCGAGTACGCGGAG
This sequence comes from uncultured bacterium, assembly GCA_964650975.1. Classification (GTDB taxonomy): domain Bacteria; phylum JADJOY01; class JADJOY01; order JADJOY01; family JADJOY01; genus CAZYWA01. The sequence continues at coordinate 1,166 of CAZYWA010000620.1, read as the reverse complement.
GAGCTCTTCGAGAAGCACGGCATCGAGAAGCTCTCCTTCTACCGGAATGGGCCGTTTCTCGACATGTGCGAGGGGCCTCACGTCGCGAGCACCAAGCAGATTCCCAAGGGTGCGTTCAAGCTCAAGAGCCTCGCGGGGGCCTACTGGAGAGGCTCCAGCAACAACGTGATGATGACCCGCATCTACGCGTGGGCGTTCTCCTCGAAGGAGGAGCTCGACGCGCACGTGAAGGCCTTTCTCGACGGCCTGGCCCGCGATCACAAGAAGCTCGGGAAGGAGCTCGATCTGTTCGTGATCGACGAGGTGATCGGCAAGGGACTGCCGCTCTGGCTGCCGAACGGCACCGTGATCCGCGACGAGCTCGAGAAGCTCATGAAGGAGCTCGAGTTCAAGGATGGCTACCAGCGGGTCGCGACTCCGCATCTGGCGCGCGCCGACCTCTACTACCAGACCGGGCACCTCCCGTACTACGCGCCGCACATGTTCCCGTTCATGGAGCTGGCGGAGATCGCCGAGGACGAGAGCGGGGCGGAGGTGCTGGGCGTCGAGCGCGTGAAGGAGTCGTACGCGCTCCGGCCGATGAACTGCCCCCACCACCACCGCATCTTCGCAGCGCGCATGCGCAGCTATCGGGACCTGCCGCTCAGGCTCGCCGAGTACGGCCAGGTGTACCGGTTCGAGGACTCCGGTGCCCTATCGGGGCTCTTGCGGGTGCGCGGCATGTGCATGAACGACGCGCACATCTACTGCACCGAGGATCAGATCCAGAGCGAGTTCCTCGCGGTCATGGACCTCCACCGTCGCGTCTACGAGATCCTGGGTCTCACCGACTACTACATGCGCTTCTCCACGTGGGATCCGGAGGATCCGAAGGGCAAGGAGAAGTACGTCGACAATCCCGAGGCGTGGGACCGGACCCAGCGGTTCGTGCTGGCGGCGATGAAGGAGAGCGGATTGCCGTTCGTCGAAGGGAAGGGCGAAGCCGCGTTCTACGGGCCCAAGATCGACGTCCAGTTCCGCACCGTCACCGGGCGCGAGGAAACCGCCAGCACCAACCAGCTCGACTTCGCGGTGCCGGAGCGGCTGGGTCTGAGCTACGTGGGAGCCGACAACCAAGAGCATCGGCCCTACGTCATTCACCGCGCGCCGCTCGGCACCCACGAGCG
>CAZYWA010000619.1:0-4385 GCA_964650975.1 uncultured bacterium | reverse complement strand
CCGCTTCTTCCGGAACACGGGGACGCCCACCAGCCCGGCGTTCGCTTCGCCCTCGCTTCAACCGTTCGGGCTTCACGTCGTCACCTACGACGCCGTGCCTCGCTTCGAGGACATCGACGGCGACGGCGACTTCGATGCCTTCCTGGGCTCCGAATACGGTGACGTCGTCTTCTTCCGGAACACCGGCAGCGCCTCGAGCCCCGCGTTCCTGGATGCGGGTTTCAACCCGCTGGGCATCACCAACGTCGGCGACTACTCGTCCCCCGCGCTCGGCGACATCGACGGCGACGGCGATCTCGACCTGCTGGTGGGCAGCTCGTCCGGCGACTCCTTCTTCTTCGGCAACACCGGGACCTCGAGCTCGCCGGCCTTCGCGGCCGGACCGACCAACCCGTTCGGGATGAGCAACGTGACCGCCTTCGCGGCTCCGACGCTGGTCGACCTCGACGGAGATGGCGATCTCGACGCACTCGTCTGGAACGAAGCGGGCGACTCGCTGTTCTTCGCCAACACCGGCGCCGCCGCAAGCCCGGCGTTCGCGTCTCCGGCCAGTAACCGGTTCGGGCTCACGAACGTTGGCGGATCCGGCGTCGCGGCTTTCGCCGACATCGACGGCGACGGCGACCTCGACGCGTTCGTCGGAAACGCAGCGGGCCAGATCGTGTTCTTCCGGAACCTCACCGCCCAGCTCCTGTTCGAAGACGGCTTCGAATCCGGCGACACCTCGGCCTGGACGATCACCACACCGTGAAAGGGTTCGACGTGAGCCACCGACATCGCTTCGCTCTCGCCCTGCTTGGCTCGGCGCTGCTGGTCGCCGTGGACGCACGCGCTCAGCTCGCGGACGCGGGTCCTGCGTTCGAGTCGCTCGACGCGGCGCGGGTGAGCACCAACTTCTCCACGTTGCGGATCGAGAAGGGAGTGCCCACCGAGTGCTTCAACGGTGTCGGCAAGCCCTACCCGCACTTCATGTACGACGCGCAGGGGAAGCCCCTGTGCGTCGACCCGGCGACGGGCGCGCCGCAGGGAACGCCCAAGGTCAACGCCGGCTACATCTGGGGAATGACCGAGACCGCGAATCGCTACGTGTGGCTCGGAACCGGCCCCAACGTGCAGTGCTTCGAGATGGGGTACTACCTCGAGATCACGGATCCGTTCCAGAGCGCGACCGAGGTATGCGAGTTCGGCAGCTCGCAGTTCGCCAAGCAGCACATCGTGCCCGCGTCCCTGGGCGACTGGCGCTCACCCAACGCCTACGTCTACGACACGCAAACCGGCTCGATGACGCGCATCACGCCGCGCGACCCGCTCATCCAGCAAACCCTCGGCATGCGCTGGGGCGGTACCTCGCCCGACGAGAGCGTGGTCTTCTTCGGCGGTCCCGACCTGAACACGCCCGCCCAGGGAATCGTGATCCACGCGTTCGACGCCGCGACCTGGACGCCGCTCGGCTCGACCAAGCTCACCGCCTGGGGAAACATCCGGAAATCCGTGGTTCTCAACGGCGTCCTCTACGTCGGAGTGCAGGGTGTCACGTCCGGCGGGGCGGTGCTGCGCTGGGTCGGCGATCACGACCATCCCTTCGATTTCGAGGTGGTGGGGAACTTCGACTGCGAGGTGGAAGAGCTTGCCATCCATCAAGGACGGCTGTTCGCCGGAACCACGCCCAACGGAGCGGCGGGCGGAGCGCAAGGCGGCGTGTGGCGAAGCCCCACGATTCCGGCCGGCGGTCTCACGCCGAGCAACGCCGGCGCCTGGACCAAGATCTTCCAGATCGGCGACTACGAGCCCGATGCCGTGAACGCGGTCACCTATGGCGTGGGAGCTCTCGCGTCGTTCGGCAACTCGCTGGTCTTCGGCACGATGTACTTCCCGTTCTCCGCGGCGCACGCGGAGATCGCCGCCTACGCGCTCTCCTCGAGCGACTCCTCGACGCTGCAGATCGAGGCCAAGACGCGCCGCGCGGTCACCATCTTCCGCATCGACAACGCGACCTCGACCCCGGTCGTGAAGCCGCTCTACGCGGATGCGTCGGTGCAGGTGTACGTGCCCACCGATCCCACTCACCCGAAGGCCGGCGGCAGCTGGGTCTCGAAGCCGACCAAGCTCGGGACGCCGCTCTTCGGTCCGTCGGGATTCGGCAACACCTGGAACAACTACACCTGGAACATGACGGTCTTCAACAACGCGCTCTACATCGGCACCATGGACTGGAGCTACATCTACGCCGATACGCTCGGCCTCTTCCCGGCGAACCCCACGACGCTGCCGGGCGGGAACGGTTACGGCGCCGACTGGTTCAAGATGACGTCGGCCACCGCTGCCGGGACGCTGGTGAGCGTCGACGGTCTCGGCAACAGCTACAACTACGGCATCCGCACCTCGACCATCGTGGGTGGTCTTCTCTACCTCGGCACCGCCAACCCGATGAACCTGGCGACCAAGAGCGGCAAGCCGCAGGGCGGGTGGGAGCTGATCGTCGCCAGCCCCTAGTACGAGGCTGACTCGAGCCGAGACACGCGATGCCCGCCGATCGATTGCCGCGCGCCCTGGTGTGGGTCGCGTGCGCCGGCGCGGCGCTGCTCCTTACGCCGCGTCGCGCGGGCGCGGCCGCGTGCGTGCCGATCGGCGGCAGCACCTCCGCCGGCAACTGGTACTGCGATCCGTTCGTGGCCGACGGCAGCGTCGAGGTCGACGGCACCGAACCGCTGGTCCCCAGCTTCCCGGACGCCGCCACTCGCTACGCGGTGATCGCCTACAAGTTCAAGGACAAGACCAAGGTGCTGCGGATCCACGGCAGCTTCGCGAGCGCGCGCTTCGAGAACCTCAACGTGGAGCTGTTCACCACCACGGGCAGCCTCTACACCCGGGTCGGCAACGTGGTGATCAACGACTACGACCAGCAGAACGAGAGCCGGCGCGGCTGCAAGCTCACGATCGACGCGAATTGCGGGCCGGACCTGGTGGCGGCCTCCGGTTGCAACCCGGCCACGTCGCCCAACCCGGCGGCTTGCCATGGCGATCCATACGAGGTGGCGCTGGTCGATGCCGCGTCCGCCACCGCGTGGAAGAATCTCCACGCCAACCAGATCATCACCGTGATCCCCATCCAGGCGCCGCCCGCCGACGTCACGGCGGTGCGCGTGGCGTGGCGGGTCGCGAACGGCGGCAACGCCAGCGCGCCAGGCATCTCGTGGGAGACCACCGCCGGCGCCGGCACCAGCGGCCCCGCCGCGCCGGACCTGCAGAACGACTTCGCTCCCGAGACGGTGACGCTCGGTGTCGCGCCCTGTGGAACGAGCAACTGCGCCTTCGAGACCTACCACATCGATCCCGGCCCGGGTCAGCTTCACAACTACGCCACCGAGTACGTCGGCGCGACCGTGAAGCTCCTGAACGCCAGCACCGACGTGGTGGTGCTCAAGTTCCGGGCCGCCGATTCCGCCATCAACTACCCCGCGACGGCCTTCGACACCACCGACGACTTCCGCTACTGGTCGGCCTGCCTGGGCTACGACACCACCACGACGATCACGTCGCCCACGCTGGGATGCAGCCGTGATCAGGACAACCCATTGGGGACGCCCGCCGACGGGTACGAGCGGGTGGTGATCGGGCCCGAGACCAACGTGAGCTGTCCCGGCATGGGGACCGTGTCGCTCGCCACCTGCGCTCAGTCCCGCCGCCATCACTACGTCAGCTGGGGATCGCTCAGCACCTCCACCAACCGGGTCTTCCTCTACCGCAACGTGATGACCAACCCGGCGTTCCCCGGTGCCGCGAACCAGATTCCCGCGTGCACCGGCAACTCGTGCCTGCCCGCCTCGAGCTACGTCGGGAGCTGGGCCCCGCGCGGCAAGCACTGCGCGCTCAGCACGTACCTGAGCTCCCCCGCGTCCTGCGAAGCGTTCTGACCGATGCTCACCGTCGTCACCGGCGCCAGCGGCCACATCGGCGCGAATCTGGTGCGCGCGCTCCTCGACCAGGGGCGCCGGGTCCGGGTGCTGATCCACGATTCCGATCTGGGCCTCGACGGGCTCGCGGTGGAACGGGTGCTGGGCGACGTGCGCGATCCCACCAGCCTGCGCGCCGCGTTCGACGGCGCGGAGGTGGTCTTCCATCTCGCGGCGCTGATCTCGATCGAGGGCGACATGGGGGGCCGCGTCCCCGCGATCAACGTGGGCGGAGCGCGAAACGTCGCGGAGGCGGCGTACGCGTGCGGCGTCCGGCGCCTGGTGCACACCTCGTCGATCCACGCCTTCGACCAGTACTGCGCGCGCTCGGGACCGCTCACCGAGCAGTCGGCGCGCTCGCTGGGGACCCGTCCACCCGCTTACGACCGCTCCAAGGCGGCGGGCGAGGCGGCGGTCCGCGAGGTGATCGCG
>CAZYWA010000618.1:0-4396 GCA_964650975.1 uncultured bacterium | reverse complement strand
GATAGTCAGGTCGCACTTTTTTCGGGGCGGGGGGCTGGAACAGCCCCCCGGGAGAGTCAGTTCAGCACTCGCTATAGCCGCACGAGAAGCACTTGAAGCACCCGTCGACGTTGGCGGCCGTGGCGTTGCCGCAGTCCGGGCACACCTGCATGAAGGCACCACCGGAGGGTGGGCTGGCGGGACCTCGCACCGCTGCCTCGACGGTCTCGGCCACGATCGCCGCCGGCATCGCGGCGGACGGGATCGCGGCTTGCGCCAGCCGCGACTGGTCGATGTGCTCGATCAGCTTCTCGAGGCAGCGGCCGATTCCGTCCGGAACGCTGCGCACCCGATCGGGACCGAAGCCCACCGAGCGGCTGGTGGCGATGCCGCGGATCTGCTCGATCGCGAGCTCGAGCCGGGTGCGCGACGGGATCTCGACGTTGAGGCGGAGCAGCAAGCTGATGAGCCGGCCCAGCGCGTCGGTGTCGGCGTCGGTATCGCTGCCGGCCTTGGAGAGCGTGACGAACACGTCGAACGGCGAGCCGTTCCCCGGATCGGTGTTGAGCGTCACGTGCACGCGACCGATCGGTGTCTGCACCGAGTGGGTGAAGCCCTGGCGCGGCACCGACGGCAGCCGCTTGACCGGCTCGATCACCGCCGGCTTCGCGGGCACCTGACCCTGCGTCGTGGCCACCGCCGTGGTCTCCGCCTCGGGCAGCTTGACCAGCACCTGCTCCTCGCGCGACCGGTCGCGGTAGACCGTGCCGCCCTTGCATCCCAGCTCGTAGAGCTTGCGGTAGAAGGTCTTCACGTCCTCGACCGAGAAATCGTGGGGCAGGTTGCAGGTCTTGGAGATCGCCGAGTCCACGTACTTCTGCGCCACAGCCATCACCTCGACGTGGTCGAGCGGGCTCAGATCCTCGGTGGTGCGGAACTGCCCCGGCAGCTCGGTGACGGTCTGCGGCAGCCCCATGTCGCGGCAGTAGTCGGTGACCACCGCCTCGTTCACCAGGTGCGAGCCGAGTCGTCCGCGGCGCTCGAACTGGAACATGAAGAACGGCTCGATGCCGGTCGAGGTGGCCATCATGGTGCCGGTGGTGCCGGTGGGCGCCACGGTGAGCAGCGTCACGTTGCGGATTCCGTGGTTCCGGATCCGCTCGCGCGCGCGATCGGGCAGCACCGCGGTGAACTCGCTCTCCAGGAACTTGTCGGCGATGAAGCGCGGGAACGGACCCTTGATGCGCGCCAGCTCGACCGACTCGTCGATCGCCGAATCGCGGATCGTCTCGAACACCTTGTCGACCACGGCGAGCGCTAGGCGCGAGCCGTAGGGCACGCCGATCTTCACCAGCAGCTCGGCGAGCCCCATGACGCCCAGGCCCACGCGCCGCTCGGTCTTCTGCTGGTTCTCGTTCTCGGCGAAGAAATACGTGGTGGCGTCGATGACGTTGTCCAGGAAGTGGATGCCGGTCTGGGTCATGCGGCGCAGCTTCTCGATGTCGACGCGCTCGACGGCCCGCTCGATCGCTTCGTCCCGCGCGCGCGCGGCGCTGCCACCGTTCGGCTTGCCGTCGAGCGCTTCATCGCCGAGCGTCGGCCAGAACGCGATGTCGTCGGGCGACGGCCGCACGAACTCGGCCAGGTTGAGCGCGCCCAGGTTGCACACGCCCCAGGGTGGCAGCGGCTGCTCGCCGCACGGGTTGGTGCAGCGGATCGGCTGGTAGTAGTGGCTGTTCGAGAAGCGGTTGACGCGATCGACGAAGAAGAGACCCGGCTCGGCCGACGCCCACGCCGACTCGCAGATCTTGTCGTAGAGACTGCGCGCCTTGACCGTCCGGTAGGTCGTGACCTTGCGGCCGGCCGCCTTCCAGGCTTCCAGGTTGCCGTCCCAGAGCTGGTTGTACTGGGGGTCGCTGCGGTCCGGGAAGACCAGCGGCCAGTCGCCGTCGTCCTCGACCGCCTTCATGAACGCGTCCGAGATGCCGACCGAGATGTTGGCGTTGTCGAGCACGCCCGCCTTGCGCTTCGAGGCGATGAAGTTCTCGATGTCCGGATGCCAGATGTCCATGATGATCATCAGGGCGCCGCGCCGGCTGCCGCCCTGCTCGACCTTGCCGGTGATGAACGAATAGAGATCCGCCCACGACACGGCGCCCGAGGAGCGGCCGTTGACGCCGATCACCGAGTCGTAGCGCGGCCGCAAGCTCGACACGTTGATGCCGACGCCGCCGCCGCGGCTCATGATCTCGAACTGCTGCGCCGCGGTCTCGAGGATGCCTTTGCGCGAATCCTTGGGGCTCGGGATCACGAAGCAGTTGTAGAAGGTCAGATCGCCGGGCGCGCCCGCGCCGGCCAGGATGCGGCCACCCGGCACGAACGTGCGGGTCGAGAGCGCCTCGTAGAAGCGCGCCTCGGCGCGGCGCCGGTCCGCCTCGTTGGTCTCGGCCTGCGCGATCGCCGCGGCCACCCGCCGCGACATCTGATTCCAGGTGAGCTCCAAGGGCTTGTCCACGTAGTCCATGGAGAGCGCGATGGGAGTGGCCTGGGCGTCGGCGCGCGGCCGCACCGAGACCTCGCCGCGCTCGTGGTGGACAGCGGTGACCACGCCGATCTCTCGCTGCCGCCACTTCTCGTCCTCGTGGGGATTGGGGCAATACACCACGACGTCGCCCGCGGCGATGTCGCGCTTGTCGGACGACTTGAGGGCGTACCGGTCGAGGAAGATCTTCTCGGCCAGCTCGGTGCGGAAGTCGCCGGCCTCGGTGACCTCGGGAACCGGCGCGGCCACGACGGCCTCACCCTCGGGTGCGCCCTTCATCATCATCGTCATCGGCAAACCCTTTCGTTCGGTGGACTACCCGGCCGGCGGGACAGCGGGGCCCCCTCCCGCGGGCGCCGCTGCCAGGTACTGCAACGCGCGCGCCGGGGTGGGACGGAAAACCGTTGAGCCACAAGATGGGGTAGAGGGCCGATCCATCAACCACAAGGCCTAGTGGCGCGAGAGTACCGGCGGCCCAAGGCCTTGTCAAGCGGTTTCGCGCCCCCAAAACCAGCGCGAAACGCGCGAAATTGGTTTACCGTGAGCGCGTGCAGGGAACCGACGCGGCGGCCGGCTCGCAGGTGGAAGTCCGGCCGGGGCCGGCCGCGCGAGCCGTGGCCTGGGCCGGGTTCGCGGTGCTCGTGGGCCTCGGGCTGGCTTTCATGTTTCGGCTGGGCTTTCCGTCGAGCGAGCGCGCTCCGGGGGATCCGCTGACAGGCTCGTGGCCCGGGATTCGCGTGGCCGAGCTGGCCTTCGCCGTGGTGGCCCTCGGGTGGAGCTCGACCTTGCTGCGCCTCGCGACCGCCCGCTGGGTATTCGACGAGCAAGGCGTGACGATGCGCGGTTTAGGATACGATCGCCGCCACCCATGGAAGGACGTCGGGCACATCACCGTGGGTAGGCGGCGCCTGAGTCTGTGCGTGAATTCCCGTCGCCACGTACTCGCTTATCCGGATGCGCGCAGCGCTTGGGAGACGATCCGCTCATGGAGCTCGACGCGCTCGGCGATCGACGCCGAGGGCGAGATCGAAGGCCTGCGCGGGTCGCTGCTGAGCGCCCGCGGCCGGCGTCTGGAGCTCGCGCTGGCGGTCGCCGCGATCGCGGTCTGGTGGCTCGTCGACCGGGTGTTTCGCGCATGGCTGCCCTAGTCCCCGAGGAGCGCTCGTGAGGATCGGGAAGGCGATCGTCTGGGGCTTCTTGGCCTGGGCCGTGCTCGTGTGGGCGCGAGGAGGGTCGTCGCTCGGCGTGGTGACGGCGTCGTGCTGGATCGCCGGCGCGGTGAGCGGACGAGCGCTCGCCGGCGTGGCGGTCGGGCTGGTGCTGGCTGCGCTTCAGGGCACGCTCGCTTCGTCGGGGCTGTCGGAGGCGGTGGCGGCGCTGCGTTCGGGAGCGAGCCCGAGCGATGTCTCGACCTGGGGCGCGGTGTTGCGGCCGCTGCTTCCCGCGGCGTCGGGCCTGATCGCAGGATGGCTGGCCGGGCGCGCCGGGGACGATCGCGAGCGCGAGGCGTTCGAGGCGGTCCCGGTGCAGGATGCGGACGTCGAGCACGTTCCCTGGATCGAGCGATGGATCGGCGGTGCGCACCCGGACTGGGCGGTGGCGTGGCTGGTGCGCCGCCGCCAGTGGGCGTCGGCGGCGCGAGTCGCGGAGCGCCTCGGCATGCCGCGCTCGGCGCAGCGCTGGTGGAAGGAGGCGGGCCAGCCGGACGAGGCGAGACGGGCCGCGGCGCAGCTCGCCGCGGGCTCGGGTGGCGCGCCGCGAGCGGTCGAGCTCGACACCCAGGCCGCCGCGTCGCGAGCGGCGCCGCCGCCCGACCCGGCTCCACCGCTCGAGCTCGAGTACTCGCGCGCCGCGCGGTTCGTGATCGAGGACGAC
>CAZYWA010000617.1:0-4403 GCA_964650975.1 uncultured bacterium | reverse complement strand
CCCCCAAGCCCATAACAGAAGGGAAAACAGGTAAGCCCCCCCCGCCGCCGAACACGTTCGACCCGACGCTCTACCCCGCTTTCCAGACCCTCCTCAGAAACGCGAAGGCGCCTCCGGAGATCGCCGCCGCGCTGGTCGACTGGCTCGATCCGGACGACGACCCACTGAACAGCGACGGCGCCGAGATCAACATCTACGAGCGGCTCAAGCCTCCTTATCACACCAAGAACGGCCCCCTCTCGACACTCGAGGAGCTGCGCATGGTGCGCGGCTTCGACGCGCAGGTGTTTCAGGCCATCGCGGACCTGGTGACGCCGTATTCAACCGGAACCATCAACTTCAACACCGCTCCGCGCGAGGTGCTGGCCGCGATGCTGCCGGATCTATCTTCGGCGAATCTCGACGAGCTGCTCCAGTACCGGATACTGACCCCATTCAATTCCCCGAAGGAGGTCAGCGATTACGTGAACGGCTTCGTCAAGACGGACCCCAGCATCCTCAAGTACTTCGGCGTCGCCTCGAGCTATTTCACGATCGACAGCACGGCGAGCCTGCTGCCGAGCTCCGACGACGGCGCTCCGCAGGCGGAGAATCTCAAGGTGCTGCATGCCGTCGTGCAGCGAACCGGCAGCAACACCACATTGAAGTACTGGAGGGCCACGTGAGCTTGAAACCCACATCGCCCGGCTCGAAGCTCGCTCCCGCCGCGCCGCCACCGGCCGCGACGCCAGGAGGCTGAACCGTCATGGCCATCACGCTGGGAGTGGACGTCGGCCGGACCTCGATCAAGCTGGTCGCGGTGTCGGGCGGACGCTCGCCCGCGGTGCTGTGGACGGCCCAGCTGCCCCGCGACGGTGTCGCGGAACCCGGCCTCTCGGATCTCGCCCGACGCGCTCGCGCGCTCGCGAAGGGGCCGTTCGACACGGTGGTCACGGCCGTTTCGAGCGAATCGGCGAGCCTGCTGCTCTTCCCGATGCCGTTCTCGAATCCCAAGATCATCGAAAAGACCATGGCCGGTGAGGTCGAAGGGCTGGTGCCTGGCTCGATCGAGGAGCACCAGCTGGCGCTGCAGATCGTCTCCTCCAGCAAACAAGGCGCGCAGGTCGCGGTGGGAGTGGTGCCGGTGGCGGCGCTGCACGAGATCATCGACGGTCTCTCGCCGGCCGGGCTCGAGCCGCGCATCGTGGACCTCGACGTGCTGGCGCTCTGGACCGTCGCGGCGGCGCTGGGCGCGGGCGCCGCGCCACGCGCCATCGTGGACGTCGGCGCATCCACCACCCGCCTGCTGGTGCTGACCGGGGATCGCGTGCGGGCCATCCGCATCATCCCGGGCGGCGGTGGAGCCATGACCGCGGCTCTCGAAACCCGTCATGGTCTCGACGCGGCCATGGCCGACGCCGCCAAGATCGAGCTCGCCGACCGCTTCGGCGTCGACCCGGGCGGCGAGCCCGCCGCGAGCGCCGACGAGGCGGCCCGGCTCGCGACCGTGCGCGACGCCTACGCGGCGCTCGCCGACGACATCGCGGTCTCGATCCGCGCCATCGAGCACAAGGAGCGGATCGAGGTCGATCGCGTCTGGCTGGTGGGAGGCGCGGCGCGCGCGCGCGGGTTCGACCGGCTGGTGCGCGAGCGCAGCGGCATCGAGAGCGAGATCGCCAAGCCGCCGGAAGGGGCGAATGCCGATCCGTCTTGGTGGCCGGAGGGCGCGGTTGCGTTTGGATTGGCGCTGCGCGGCTCGCGGACCGCAGGCGGCAGCAGCCTCAACTTCCGCCACGGCCCGTTCGCCTACGGGCGCGACGTTCGCGAGGTCACGCGGCGGGTGGCGCCGCTCGCGATTCCCATCGCCGCCATCCTGATCTCCGGGTTGGTGAGCTTCTCGGTGCGTTACGCGAGTCTCTCGAGCCAGGCCACGGAGATCCGCGCCCAGGTCCTCGACGCGTTCCGCGCCGAGTTCGGCAACGTGCCGATCCAGGATCCCGAAGCGCAAATCCGCCAGCAGATCAAGGCGCTCGACAAGAAGATCGCGGGCCTCGCCGCCCCGGCGCCGCCGGCGGAGGTGCTGCGGGTGCTCTCGACCGTGGCCCCCGCCGATCTCGACGTGACGCTCGACACCGTCACCGTCGAGGGCGGGCGCGCCACCTTCATCGGCCGCGCCGACCGCTTCGAGACCATCGAGCGGCTCAAGACCGCGCTCAGCGGCACCGACCCGTTCGGCGACGTGCGCATCCAGGACCAGTCGAAGGACGGGGCGCAGGTCAAGTTCACGATGGTCGCGGACCTGGCCCACGAATCCGAGGAGGCGTCGTGATCGAAGCGAGTGCCTTGACCAGCGCTCAGGACTTCGTGCGGCGGCTCCAGCCGCGCGAGCGCAAGCTCCTGGCCCTCGCCGGCGGAGCGATCGCGCTCATGATCGTGCTGACCGCGGCGATCCAGGTCCACCGCCGGATGGAGCGGCTGCGTAGCGAGATCGCGAACGGCGGGCACCGCCTCGAGCAGGTACACGCTCTCATCGTGCAGTTCGAGCAGAAGAAGGCGCTGTTGAACGACGTCGCGCCCGGCCCTCAGGGCCCGGGTGGTCAGTCCCTCCAGGTCGTGGTGCAGGAGATCATCAACCAGGCCGGCGCGGGCGATTCGGTGGTGAGCATCCGCAATCGCCCGGTGCCTCCGGGAGATGCCGAATACCGCGAGACCGCCGTCGAGATCCAGCTCAAGGCGCTGGCGCAAGAGCCGCTGGTCAAGCTGCTGGTGGGCATCGACCGGTCCCCGCAGCGCCTCAAGGTGAGCCGCCTGCAACTCGACGCCCACGGCGACGAAGGCAAGCGGCTCTTCGACGTCGCGGTCGCCGTGTCGCGCTTCGAGCCCGCCACCGGAGACGCACGATGAAGCGTGCCGCACGCTGGGCGGGGTGGCTGTGTCTCTGGCTGCTGCTGGTCGTGTACTTCACCTACCTGCGGTTTCCCTACGTGCGGCTGCGCCCGGCGATCGAGCCTCGCATCGCGGCGCTGGGGCTCGGCAAGATCTCCTTCGACGACATTCACGCGACGCCCTTCGGCGGCGTCCGCCTGAGCGGCGTGTCGCTCTTGCCGACCGGGATGAGCGGCAAGCCCATCCAGATGGACGATCTGTCGCTCAGCCCCGCGCTGTGGCGGTTCATCCGCGGCGGGCGCGGTGCCCACTTCGACGCCCGGATGGCCGGCGGACATGCCCGCGGCACCGCGGGGATCACCCGCGATGCGCATACCCAGCTCGCGGCCACGATGAGCGACGTCGATCTGACGAAAGTGGACCTTCCGGGCCTCCCCGACGGCCTCGAAGGGAAGCTCGAAGGAACCGTGAATCTCGATTTCGAACACGTGGCCCTCGACGGCGCCAAGGGAACGGTGCATCTGGGCGCGGCTCACGGGTCGATTCCGCCGATCACCGCGGCCGGCTTCAAAGCGACCCCGGCTCCCATCCACTTCGACTCGGCGGCACTCGACGCGACACTCGACGGTCCGAAGATCGAGATCACGAGCATCAAGCTCGCGGGACCGGATCTCGAAGGCAGCGCAAGCGGCACCCTCACCGTGCGCGGCCGCTCGCTGGCCACCAGCGAGCTCAACTCGGATCTCCGCTTTCGCCTCCCCGAGGGCTCCAGCGTGAAGGCCGTCGAGGGGCTGATCTCCGCGGTGCGCGTGAAGAAGGACGCCGAGGGTTACTTCGTCCTCAAGCTCGGCGGCACGCTAATGAATCCGCGCCCGCGGACGTAGTCGTCGTGGTCGTTCCGGAGGCCTTCCGGGACCGCCGCTACGGGCGGCCGAGAGCCTGCAGCAGCTGGGCACGGGCGGAGGCGACGCGGTAGTCGGCCTGGACGCGCTGCGCGAGAGCGCTGGTGAGCGCCACCTGCGCATCGCCGAGCTCGATGGCGCTGCCGACGCCGGTTTCGTAGCGTCCCTCGGCGAGCCGCAGCTGCTCGCGGGCGTTGGTCGCGGCCTCCTCCGCCGCGGAGCGAGAGCTCTTGGCGGCACGCACCGCGAGCCGCGCCTGCTCCACGTCGAGCCGGAGCTGCTGATCGAGCACCTCGATCTGCGCGCGAGCCGCGTCGAGGTTGGCACGCGCCTCGCGCACCGCGGCGCGAGTGGCGCCACCCTCGAAGAGCGGCCACGCGAGCTCGACGCCTGCGTCCCAGTTCCAGGTCGTGTCGTCGAGCTGGGTTCCCGCGTCCGAAAGCGTGGTGCTGGCGGAGACGCTCGGCGCGTAGTCGCTGCGCACCGCGCCGAGGGTCAGCTCCTGCGCGCGCGCCTGTTCCGCGAGGGCCGCGAAGTCCGGCCGGGCGTCGCGCGCCTCACGAACCAGCTCGTCGAGGGTCGCGTCCTCGCCCACCACCACGGGAAGCTCCTCGTCGGCCACCTCGTAGTCGGTCG
>CAZYWA010000616.1:0-4408 GCA_964650975.1 uncultured bacterium | reverse complement strand
GGTCCCGAACAGCAGCGGGAACGGCTCGTGCTCGCGATAGCCGAAGATCGAGATCGCGATGAACGTGATCCACGCGACGTTCCATTCGAGGCTCGCCGGCAGGTACGCGAGCAAACCGGCGGGCGGCTCGTAGAGCGTCTGGAAGAGCCCCGCTCCGAACGGACCGGAATAGATGATCGGACGGCGCGACAGGATGCCGGTGCCGAGGTCGCTGTAGATCCGGCCCAGCCAGCGCGACTGGCCGAGCCGATTGAAGCGGAACGGATGCTTGAAATAGAGCATTCCCTCGGCGAGGCCATAGCCCTTTTGCTGGCGCAGATAGGCGCTCACCGTGCTGCGGCGCCGGTGCCACACCAGGGCCGCTGGCGAGAAGCCGATCTTGTGGCCCTGGTTCTGGAGGCGCCAGCACAGGTCGACGTCGTCGCCCGCCGCGGTGTAGTTGGCGTCGAAGAGGCCGACGTCCACCAGGTGCTTCTTCCAGAACATCATGTTGCAGCCCGGAATGTGCTCGGCTTCGCGATCGGTGAGCAGGATGTGGGTGGGCCCGCCGGGCGCGCGCGCCACCGCCTCCGTCACCCAGTCCTCCTCGGGAGGCGGGATGTTGGGGCCGCCCACCGCCGCCCAGCCGCCGCGCACCAGCTGGTGCACGTGGTAGGTCATCCAGTCGGGATCGACCGCGCAGTCCGAGTCGGTGTACGCGACGATCTCGCCGGTGCCCGCCAGCGCGCCCTCGTTCCGCGCCACGGATAGCCCGCGGTTCTCGTGCGAGATGAGCTGGAACTCGGGGTACTCCTGCGCGATCGCCTTGGTGCGGTCGGTCGAGCCGTCGTCGACGATGATCACTTCGTAGTTGGGATAGGTGATGCGCCACAGCGACTCGAGGCATTCGCGGATGGTGCGCTCCGCGTTGTAAGCGCAGATCACCAGCGACACCTTGGGCGCGGGATCCGGCGCGGGCGGAACGCGACAGGTGAAGAGCTTGCGCACGGCGGCGGCCGAGGGCTTGAGCGTGCGATCGCGGCGCACCACGCCGAACGCCCAGTCGGTCACGTCGTAGCCACCGGTGAACCACTCGTCGGTGAACGCGAACACCACCGTTCCCGCGAGGCCGGTCTCCCAGCTCGCGCGCAGCGTGTGGTCGATGAACTCGGCCTGGTGCTCCTCGCCCTCGCGCATCGAGTCCATGCCGCACTCGCTGATCACCACCGGGCGGAAGTCGGCCAGGTTCTGCAGCCGGCACACGTAGTTCCGGAAGTCGGCCTCGCGGTGCAGGTAGACGTTGAAGGAGACGTAATCGAGGAACTCGCACTCCAGGTACTCGGTGGACGGGAAGTTCGCGTACGAGACCAGAAGGTCGGGATCGATGTCCTTCACCGTATCGTAGAGCTCGCGCAGGAACTTGTGGACGCGGTCGGGCCCGTACCAGCGCACCACCTGCGGCGGGATCTCGTTGCCGATGAGCAGCGACAGCATCGGCGCCTTGCCGTTGCCCAGCCGGGTCGCAGCCTCGGCGACCCGTTCCGCGATGGCGCGCGGCGTCGATTTGTCGTCGAGGAAGCGGATGTGCTGCTGCCACGGGACGCCCACCATGAGACGCAGGCCGAAGCGCGCCGCGGCTTCGGCGAACCAGGGCGGCGGCACGTGGTAGAGCCGCACCGTGTTGGCGCCGAGCTCCGCCATGATCGCGAAGTCGCGCTCGACGCCGCGCAGATCGGGCAGGAAATCGCCGTCGGCGTTGGCGGTGAACGGACCGTACGAGAAGCCCTTCACGAAGAACTTCTCGTGCCCGTCGTGCAGGAACATCCCGCGGGGGACGATTCGATTCACGATGTTTCCTCGGGGGGCTTTTCAAGCCCCCCGCCCCGAAAAAAGTGCGATTTTCTCGGGGCCCCACCCCACAGTCGGTTCGCTTCGCTCGCCGCGCGCCTGCGGCGCGGGCCTTTTCGGCAGCCTGCTAGCCCAGGAGGATGTGCAATCTCCCGGTCGCCGTCTAGCGTGTGACGTTTCCCCGGGGGCACACCTCCCGGGGCGCGAGCTTCCGGGCGGGGCCCAGGTGCCGGTGGCGCGCTCCGGTGTGGTGCCGGAGGACCGGACCACGCCACTCCCGTGGCGCTGGGGCTCCAGTCCGAGCCCGCTTCCCAAAAGCGCGCCGTCGCCCGCTCTCGCCGAAACGTGCCGGAAACGCCTGGTCCGATGCCGGGCGCTTGCGAAACCTCCCCGGCATGGATCGTGCTCGTATCGCGGCGCCCCGCATGGAACCCGATCCTCGACCCGAGCACGCGCTGACGATCGACCTGCTCGATCGGGCGAGCGGCCATCCGGTCCAGACCTGGCGGCTCGGGCAGCCGGTGGTGCGGATCGGACGCGCGCGCGAGTGCGATGTGGCCGTCGCCGATCCCTACGTGTCGCGCCAGCACGCCGAGCTGCGCTTCGCCGACGGCTGCTGGCAGTTGATCTCGACCAGCACGCGGGGACTCTTGATCCGCGGCGAACGGACCGAGAGCCGCGTGCTCGCGGACTCGCTGGTCTTCCGGCTCGGCCCCGGCGGCCCCGAGCTTCATGTGCGCGTGGCCGAGGATTTCGCCGCCGATCTGCCGACCATGTCGGTGCCGACGCTGCGCATCCGTCCGATCCAGATCGACGAGGCGCGGAAGACCGAGGACGTGGCGGCGATCGCCGAGTCGGACTCGTTCAAGGCGTTGCTCGACAAGGCGCGTCGCCTCCGCGAGCGCCGCTGAGACCGACGCCGACCGAGAAAGGAGCACCAGCGATGGCCACGATCGTGTCGGTGCATTCGTTTCGCGGCGGCACCGGGAAATCCAACTGCACCGCGAACCTGGCGTCGCTGTGCGCGCTCGACGGTTACCGGGTCGGCGTCGTCGACACCGATCTCCAGTCGCCCGGCGTGCACGTGCTGTTCGGAATCGACGAAAGACACGAGGCGCCGTGCTTGAACGCCTTCCTGTGGGGTGAGTGCGGGATCGACGAGGCCGCGCTCGACGTCACGCACCTGCTGCGCGCCGGCGATTCCGGCGCGGCGGCAGCCGGCGCACCGCTGGGCCGGTTGTGGCTGGTACCGTCGAGCATCCAGAGCGACGAGATCGGGCGCGTCCTGCGCGACGGTTACGACGTGGGGCGCCTGAACGACGGGTTCCGGGACCTGATGGCGAGTCTGGCCCTCGACGTCTTGTTCATCGACACCCACCCCGGCGTCAACGAGGAGACGCTGCTGTCGCTCGCCATCTCCGATCGCCTGGTGCTGATCATGCGGCCCGATGCCCAGGATTATCAGGGCACCGCGGTGACGCTGGAGCTGGCGCGGCGGCTGGAGGTCCCCGAGATCCTGCTCACCCTGAACAAGGTCCCGCCCAGCGTCGACGCGGCGAGCTTGCGCCGCGCGGTGTCGAAGACGTTCGGCGTCGAGGTGGCGGGAGCGCTGCCGCTCAGCCTGGAGATGGCGGAGAACGCGAGCGGCGCCTTGTTCGTGATCCGCCACCCGAACCATCCGTTCACGCGCGAGCTACGGGTGATCGCGGAGCGGATCGTGGCCGGCGCCACGCGCGAGACGGCGGCCAGCGAAGCCGGCTGATCGAGTGGCCGAGGAGCGCGACAGCCATGCCGAACGATCGCAACCGCGACGCGCTCGACGCGCTCCTCGGGCGCATGAAGGTCGCGGCGTCGCCGCTGCGCGAGTCGCTGATGACGGTGCACAAGAGCTGCGCCGAGCTGAACGACGGCGTGGTCGCGAGCTACATCCCCGAGCTCGCGCGCGCCGATCCCCGCTGGTTCGGGATGTCGCTCGCCACCGTCGACGGCCAGCTCGTCGACGTGGGCGATCACCAGCAGCCGTTCACGATCCAGTCGGTCTCGAAGCCGCTCATGTTCGGGCTCGCGCTCGAGGACCAGGGTCGCGAGGCGGTGCTGGCGAAGGTGGGTGTCGAGCCCACCGGCGAGGCCTTCAACTCGATCGAGCTCGACGAGGCGTCGAATCGCCCCTACAACCCGATGGTCAATGCGGGTGCGATCGCCACCGCCGACCTGGTCGCGGGCAAGGATCTGCCGGAGCGGGTGAACCGGATGCTCGCGATGTTCGGGCGCTACGTGGGGCACCCGGTGCATCTCGACAACGGCGTCTACATGTCGGAGCGCACCACCGGGCACCGGAACCGCGCGATCGCGCACCTGATGCTCAACTTCGGGATGATTCGTGACCGGGTCGACGAGACGCTCGACCTCTACTTTCAGCAGTGCTCGGTGCTGGTGACGGCGCACGACCTGGCGATGATCGGCGCCACCCTCGCCAACGGCGGCGTCAACCCGGTGACCGGCGAGCGCGCGATCCAGGAATGCTTCGTCCGCGACCTGCTGAGCGTCATGTACACGTGCGGCATGTACGACTCGGCCGGCC
>CAZYWA010000615.1:0-4448 GCA_964650975.1 uncultured bacterium | reverse complement strand
GAAGGGATCTCGTGCTGTTTGGAGGGACGCGGTCCCTCGCGTCCGCGGCGTCCGGACCAAGATGGACGCCTGCGGCTGCGAGGGACCGCAGCCCTCCGACGAACAGGCGCAGACGCTCGCGCGGTTTCCCGCCGCTCACGCCGCTGATCCAAGCGGCTGAATTTCTTTCGTCGACACCCTCTCGGAGCGCGTGAGGGCTTCCCACCTAGCTCGGGCGATACGGCAGCAGCATGAAGTAGATCACCACGCCGGTGACCGACACGTAGAGCCAGAGCGGCAGCGTGATCCGCGCCAGCCGCCGGTGCTTGTCGAGCTGTCCCCTCCACGCGCGATACACGACCGTGAGGATCAGCGGCACGATGATCGCCGCGAGTGGCGTGTGCGTGAGCAGGATCGCGAAGTAGAGGGTGCGGATCGGACCGGTGCCGAGATAGCGGGTGGCGCCGAAGCGCGCGTGGTAGGTGAGGTAGGACGCGAGGAACACCGTGCTCAAGCACAGCGACGCAATCATGCACGCGCGATGCGCCGCGACGTTCTTGCCGCGGATGAACGCGTAACCCGTGGTGGCCACGACGGCGCTCGACGCGTTGAGCACCGCGTTGAGGGCTGGAAGCAGCGGGTAAAGGCTCACGCGTGCGCCCAGGAGCCGCGCCGCGCCATCACCACTCCCGCCCCGAAGAGCAGCGCCGTGGCGACGACGGTGATCGCCATCGACATCGCGAACGGCGCCACGCCGAGGCTCGCGAGGCTCTCGGCCGGATAGAGCGCGGCGCGCAACGCGCCCATCGCATACGCGAGCGGATTGGCGGCCATCACGGCCTTGAGCCAAGGCGCCGCCCCCGACGCCGGGAAGAGCGCACCCGAGAGCAGCCACAGCGGGATCAGGAACAGATTCATGATGGCGTGGAAGCCGGTGGTGGTTTCCATCCGCCACGCGATCAGGAAGCCGAGCGAGGTGAGCTGGAACGAGGTGATCAAAACGACCAGCAGCGCCAGCGCGGCGCCTCCCACCGTGAGATGGATGCCGACGAAAGGCGCCAGCGCCAGCACCATGATTCCCTGCAGCACGGCCACGGCGGTTCCACCGAGCACCTTGCCCAGCACCACGGCCGAGCGCGGCACCGGCGCCACCAGCACCGCCTGCAGGAACCCGGCGCGCCGGTCCTCGATGATCGAGATGGTCGAGAACACCGCCGTGAAGAGCAGGATCAGCACCAGCGTTCCCGGGAAGAAGTACTCGAGATAGGTCATGCCGTGCACCGCCGCTCCCGAGCCCATCGACGCGGGACGGAACGAGCCGCTCAGGCCGGAGCCGATCAGCACCCAGAAGACCAGCGGAGTGCCGATGGTGCCCAGGATGCGATGGCGCTGGCGCACGAAATGGGTGAGCTCGCGAACCAGGAGCGTCCACGCGGGAAGCCACACACCGACGTTCATTTCCCCGCCTCCCGCGCGACCGGTCCGCCCGCCGGCGGTGCACCGTTCTCGGCGCCGTCTTCCCACAGGCCGCGCCCGGTGACGTGGATGAACACGTCCTCGAGGGTCGGCTGTCCGACGGTCACCGCGCGGATCTCGTCGGGAAACGCGCGCATCAGCTCGGCCACGAACGCGGCGCCGTCGGGACGCTCGATGCGGATCGAATGATGGAGCAGTGTCGGCTCGCCGCCGAAGCGGGCGACGATCTGGTCGCGCAGATCCAGCGGATCCTGACCGTGTCCTTCCACCGACACCACCTCGCCGCGGATCGCGCGCTTGAGCGCCGCCGGCGTGTCGAGTGCCACGAGGTTGCCGCCGTCGAGAATTCCCACCCGGTCGCAGCGCTCGGCTTCGTCGAGGATGTGGGTGGTGAGCACGATCGTGACGCCGGTCTCGTCGCGCAGCGTGAGGAGCTGCTTCCAGAGATCGCGGCGGGCGCCGGGATCGAGGCCGGTCGAGGGCTCGTCGAGCAGCAGTAGCGCCGGACGGTGCAGCAATCCCTTGGCGAGCTCGACGCGCCGCCGCTGGCCGCCGGAGAGATGCTCGACGTAGTCGTCGGACCGATCGCCCAGCGTCACCAGCTCCAGCACCTCGGCGATGCGGGTCTTGAGCGCGGCGCCATGGAGCCCGTAGAGATGGCCCGCGTGCCACAGGTTCTCGCGCACCGAGAGCTTGGCGTCGAGGCTCGGCGACTGGAACACCACACCCAGCTCGCGGCGCACGCGGTCGGGCGCCGTGGCCACGTCGTGGCCGCGGACCGACGCCCGCCCGGAGGTGGGAGCGAGCGCCGTGGTGAGCACCCGGAAGAGCGTGGTCTTGCCGCCGCCGTTGGGGCCGAGCAGCGCGAACACCTCGCGCGCTGCGACGTCGAACGACACCGGCCCGAGCGCGTGACGGGTCGCGTAATCCACGACCAGGTCGCGGATTTCCAGCGCAACGGGCTCGGCCGCCGCCATCAGCCCACTCGATCCAGCGCCAGCACCGTGAGCTCCACCGTGAGCGCCACGTAGGACGAGATGAGCACCGCGCGCGCGGTCTCGGCGCTCGGCTGGCGCGCGAAGCGCAGACCGGCGGCGACCACGATCGAGCAGGTCACCGCGGCGCTCGCGAAGTACCAGCGTCCCGCGAGCCCGATCACCGAGGGAGCGAGGCTCACCGCGAGCAGCGCCAGGCAGTTGAGCAGCACCTGGCGTCCGGTGCTGCGCCCGTCGGGCTCGACCACCGGCAGCAGCTGGCAGCCGGCGCGCTCGTAGTCGGAGCGGTAGAGGTACGCGATCGCCAGGCTGTGCGGCACCTGCCAGAAGAACAGGATCGCGAACAGCGTCGCGCCGGCGATCCCGATCGGCTGTCCCGCAGCGGTCCAGCCGATCACCGGCGGCAGCGCACCGGGCACGCAGCCGGCGAGGGTCGCGAGCGGCGTGCGCGTCTTGAGCGGCGTGTACGCGAACAGGTAGCTCACCACGGTGAGCAGCGCCAGGCCCACGGTGACGCGATTGGTGGTGAGCGTCAGCACCGTGAGACCGGTGATCGTCAGCGCCACGCCGAAGACCAGCCCCTCGTGGGGAGCGAGCCGTCCCTCGGGAAGAGGACGGGTGCGGGTGCGGCGCATCAGCGCGTCGGTGTCGCGCTCGACGAACTGGTTGAGCGCCTGGCTGCCGGCGGCGCAGAGCGCGGTGCCGATGAGCGCCGCGGACATCGCCGCCCACTGCACGGGGCCGCCCAGCGCCACGTAGTAGCCGACCAGAGTCGTGAGCAGCACCAGCAGCACCAGCCGTGGCTTGGTGAGCTCGAAGTAATCCGTCACGCGCTTCACGCGCGCGGGCGTAGCGGCCGGGATCTCGGCGACGGTCGTCATCCGTGCGCCCCGGCGATCGAGCCCTCGGGCAGCGTCACGGCGGCAGCTCCGGCTGGGGCCGTGGTCCGGAACGTGAGCAGAGCGGTGGCGAGCGCGGTCGAGAGCACCAGCGCACCGTTCACCTGGTGAGCGACCGTGAGCAGCACCACCGGCCACGGCGCCAGCTCCGGCACCGGCGCCATGAACTTGGCCACGTACGCGAAGACTCCCAGGGCGAGCTGCAGCGCGATCACGTGCTGCAGGCCGAACGCGAACCGCGCCGCCACCGTGCCGGGCAGCACCCGCGCGGCTCGATAGCGCAGCACGACCCCGGCCGCGGTCACCACCAGCGCACCGCCCAGGTGGAGGAACACCGTGCCGGAGAAATGGCGAAGTCGCGCACCGAGGAGGATCTGCCCGTAGACCAGCACCACCGTGGCGAGGGCGAGCGCGCGCACTCCGGATGCGTTCACTCCGTCGCGCCGCTCCGCCGCCGCCACATCCCACGCGCGGCTGGTCGCCAGCGCGATCGTGATGGTGAGCGCGAAGAACGCGTGCGCGAACGATCCGTGAACCACGGCGAGGAGCCGCTCGTTCCGGATCACTCGAAAGCCGCCCAGGACACCCTGGAAGGTCACCGCGATCACCGCCAGTACGCCGAGCCAGCGCATCCAGCAACGGCGGTCGAAGCGGCCCACCGTCCCGGCCAGCGCCAGCGTGCAGAGCCCCACCAGCGAGCCCAGCAACCGGTGCATGTGCTCGAACGCGATCGGCCCGATCCAGCGGCTGACCGGGAACGTGAACATGTTGTAGCCGTACGAGGTGGGCCAGTCGGGCACCGCCATGCCGGCGCCCTTGCTGGTGACCAGCCCGCCCGCGACCAAGAGCAGCAAGGTCACGGTGCCGGTCGCGTAAGCGAGGATCCGCACGCCCCGGCCGGGCGTCGTGGAGGCGAGAGGCGCTGTCATGAGAGAGAGGAACCGCGCGCCACGCCAGGCATGGCGCGCCGCTTACTCGACGACCGAGTCTTGCGCGGAGGGCTGGTCGTCCCGGGGCGCGGGCTGACCGGCGCCCTGTGGGTAGGGCTGGCCGCCGTCGGGAGCGTACACACCATCGAGGGCCGGCTGCGCGTCGGATG
>CAZYWA010000614.1:0-4449 GCA_964650975.1 uncultured bacterium | reverse complement strand
GCACGATCAGATCGTCCGCCCGCGGTGCGCGGCCCATGAGCCTCGAGAAACCGCGTAGACGCCACTCAGCCAGCATCGCGGCGAGCACGGGATGCACCGGTACCTCGCGGGGATCCAGCACCGCCGAAGCCCGAGCACCGCGACCGTTGCATGAACCGATTCAGCTCGGGCGCGAGCCCCGGCACCGCGTCTCCAACGCATTAGCTCGCACCGGTCCGCCGCACCGCGCCGGCAACGTCGAGGCGCTCGGGCTCGGGCCAACGGGTCTGGACTGCGTGTTGGTCATCGAAGCGTCCGCACCGGCCGCACCCCATGGCGGACGCGGATCGTGTTGAAGGCTCGGCGGGCCGCCAACGTCTCACGGCTTGGCGAGACATCCCACCGATGGGTCGGCCGCGCGAGCTCGTCACCGTAGCGAGCAATCACTCGCGCTCCGCCCGGGAGGCGCGCTGCAACATCCGGCGTCCACGCGCCCGTCGGGAGCACGAAGGGCCGCGCCCTTTCGGAACGCGGCCCTCGGAGCCGTGCGTCAGGGAGAGAGCCGGTCAGGTTCCGCCCTTCTTCTCGTAGGCGTCGTGAGCGCGCTCCGACGTTCGACCGACGCCTGAGACTTTCTCGCCGTCTTCGTCGTGCCCTTCGACCTTCTCGAACTTCTCGCCGTAGCCGAAGGGAAGCGAGGTGGTGTCCGTGTGGACGTGATTGTCGTGGTCCTCGTTCTTGGGAGGCATGTGCGCTTCCTCGTTTCGCATCCGGGAGAGGTCAGTGTAACGGCCGCGGACCGAGACCGTCCGCTGGTGCGCCGGCTATCCGTCGGTTTCGCTTGGTTGTCGAGGGATTCTCCTCCGATCCTGCGGCCAAGATCGTGAAGTTGAGCCTCTTGACCAGGGATGGGGATGCCCACCTTCCCTGGACCCAACGCGGATAGCCCGCTGCTCACACCACGAAGATCGCCAAGGCACCGGCGAACCGTCGGGTCGGTGAACGCACACCTTCCCGCCGTCCACGATCTCGCCCGAGAGCGCGTCAAGCAGCGCGAATCGCGCGCCGGATGGTCTCCGTCAGGGCGGCCCAAACAAATGTACCGGGGTCGCCTTCGAATGATCCCCGGTGGGCGCAGATAGACGATCAAGGCCGACCCACACCCACTGCCATGACACCGTGCGCAATTTGTGGTAGTATGTGCACAGATGTTCACCAAGACCGATGGGGACGGTCATGGCTGAAACCACTGCAAACGACGTCGCGAACGTGATCTTGGCTCGCTATCGGGCCAAACGCCGGCCGATCTCCAACCTGGAGCTTCAGAAGCTTGTGTACTACTGCCAGGCATGGTGCATCGCGCTCCTGAATCGCACCCTATTCGCTGACAGGATCGAGGCATGGGTGCATGGCCCGGTGATTCCCAGCCTGTATCGCCGGTTCAAGGCGTTCGGGTGGAATCCAATCACAGAGGTGCCCCCGGCGACGCAGTTGTCGCCTGAGGCCACGGGGCTAATCGACGAAGTGCTGCGCGCCTATGGGAAGTTCAAGCCGTGGGAGCTTGAGCGCCTGACCCACCAGGAGGCGCCCTGGATTCGAGCGAGGGCCGGACTGCCTCCCGATGCTGAGTCAAAGGCCGAGATCAGCGTGCGAGACATGGCCGAGTATTACTCGTCCAAAGCCAAGCGCGCGTGATTCATGCCGAAGCCGGGCGCACTCCACTACAAGATCAGTGCGGGACGGCCGGACGGGGTCAGGGCCGGGAAACCCGACACAATCGGGGATCAGAAGCCTCCGAAGCACGAAGGCATCTCGTTTTCGTTCAAACATATCGATTTCACGAATGAGAAGTTCTGTCCGCATGTAGACGACCACCGGGCATGGTACCGGCCGCTCTTTGTCCGGCTTCGCGATCTAGCAGGCAAGTCTGTCGGTCAACTCGTTGGCGATCGCACGAATGCCCTTCGGTGTCACCCGATCGCCTGGGAAGGCACCTCGGAGCCACACGGCTTTCGCCACCTGAGGCCCCACCCGCGTGCCGCGGCCGATGATCTGCTTGAACTCGCTCATCGAACCGACGACGCGTGCCAGGACCACGTTCTTACAGGTTGGCGCGTCCACGCCGGTTGTCAGAAGCTGCGAGGTGGTCAGGATCGTGGGCGTTCGGGTATCCACGTCCTGGAAGCGGCTGAGATGGCCTCGGCCGATCTCAGCTTCATCGGCCGTGACGCGGCATACATAGTCCGGGTGTTGCACCATCATGTCCGGGTTCAGCGCGACAAGCGCCTGGCGCATCTCGGCCGCGTGCTCCTGATCCACGCAGAAGACGATGGTCTTGGCGTAGCGGTCCGTTTTGCGCAGGAAGGCGTCGAGGTGCTTGGCGATGGCCTGCGTGCGTGCGCGCAGGGCGACCGCGCGCTCGAAGTTCTGGGTGCGGTATTCCTCGTCGGGGATCTCGCGCCCGTAGCGGTCGAGGTCGCCCTGGCTCGGCCGCCAGCCGGCGGCGTCCCATTCGGTGATGACCCGGTGCACCCGATAGGGGGCGAGGAACCCGTCATCAATTCCCTGACGCAGGCTGTACTCGTAGATCGGGTTGCCGAAGTAGCGGTAGCTGTCGCGGTTGTCGTCGCGCAGCGGTGTGGCGGTCATACCCAGCTGAACGGAGGGGGCAAAGTGTTCGAGAATCACGCGCCACGAGCTGTCGTCGCGCGCGCTCCCGCGGTGGCATTCGTCGACGATGATGAGGTCGAAGAAGTCGGGCGGATAGGCGCGGAATAGGCCCTCGCGCGATGCGTCCTCCGCGAGGGCCTGGTAGATCGCGAAGTAGATCTCCCTACCCATCACGACTTCGCCTGACTCGATCTTGCACCGGGCGTCGCCGAAGGCGGCGAAGATACCGTCCTTCGGCTGGTCGATGAGGATGTTGCGATCTGCCAGGTAGAGAATCTTCGGGCGTCGGTGCGCGCCTTCTCGGTTCCAGCGGCTATTCCATAGCTTCCAGCAGATCTGGAAGGCCACGGTGGTCTTGCCAGTCCCCGTCGCCATGGTGACGAGCAGGCGCGTCTGGCCATGCAGGATCGCCTCGACGATGCGGTTAACTGCGGTCTGCTGGTAGTAGCGCTCGCCCTTGCCGATGCTGTGGTTGAATGGCGCGAGCAGCCGGTCGGCCGCCTGATCGCTCGCGAGGCCCGTGCCGGCCCGGTAGCGGGACCAGAGTTCCCTCGGCGTGGGATACGCCGCACAGGGGGTCTCGGCCCCGGTGAAGTAGTCGATCTCGATGATCTCGCGACCGTTCGTCGCATATGCGAACTTCAGGCCGAGCATCTCAGCGTACTGCCGTGCCTGCTGCACGGCGTCTTCGGCCTCCTTGTAGCTGGCCTTTGCCTCGACAACCGCCAGCGGGAAGTCGCGCCGGTAGCGGAGGAGGAAGTCCACCCGCTTCGGTGGCTTGCGCACGAAACCTCGCCCGGTGGGGACGATCCGACCGTCGGTGACCGAGCGCTGTTCGGCGATGGAGTGGGGATCCGTATCCCAGCCGGCAGCCTGGAGAAGCGGCACGACGTGCCGGCGACAGGTGTCGGCCTCCGTTTCACTCAAAGTCGCCGCTCCAGCGTTCGGTCGCACCCACTCAGCCTGGGCAGCAGCCGAGCTGCCACGAGTGTCATATCGTGATGATCGCAGGCATCGCTACCACGGCTGCGTACCTAGAACGGCGATCGCATGTGCACGGATCGCGCTGTCTGACTGCTTAACAAGCTTGGCGAAGAAGCGACGACATTCCAGCAAATGATTGAGCGTGAGCCGTGCCTCACCGGATAACCCAATGATCCAAGTAATGCTCTTCGGAAGATCTGCCCCATGCGCAACGCAGTGGCGAATCTGGAGCCACTCATTGAGTTTCTTCTTCATGACCGCGTGATTCCAGTTTCGATTCGGTGCATGCCACGACCACGCTCCTGTTATGTCAAATTTGATCAGCTTGAATAGATTCCGCACCTTCTTGTAATCAGGAGTATTGAAGGATTTCGCGCGCGCACTGACGCCAGCCACCATGAGGGAATGGGTCTGCCGTTCACCGACTGTCGCCTGAAAGAATTGCGGGGCCATCGCGATCGCCGTCTCTCGCACGACTTCCTCGACATACGCTTCCCAGGCTGCGACAGTAAGAACAACGCCGGCGCGATGTATTGCCTCTTGCCTGTGCCTCCGCCCAGCACCCCCCTGAATCTTCCTGTGTATTGCGATGAGGTGCCCGACATGTTTGTCGAGCCGATTGAACCGCCCCGATGCTGTGGATGGCATCCTATTACTCCCCGACTGACGCCTCAGCTACAAGGCAAGTGTACAGCACCCGCACCCACCGAAATCACCGATACCACTTCCTAAGCCCCCGTTCGAGACGCTGGAACATCTCCGCCATCTTCGCGCGGTCCTGCCAGGCGGAGAAGTCGAGCGTCGCGTCACGGTGCA
>CAZYWA010000613.1:0-4449 GCA_964650975.1 uncultured bacterium | reverse complement strand
GCTTCGCCTACGACTGGGACCGCGAGGTCAACACCACCGATCCGGGCTACTTCAAGTGGACGCAGTGGATCTTCTTGAAGCTCTTCGAGCAGGGGCTCGCGTACGAAGGCGTGGTGCCGATCAACTGGTGCCCGTCGTGCAAGACCGGGCTCGCCAACGAGGAAGTGACCGGCGGGCGCTGCGAGCGCTGCGGCACCGAGGTCGAGCGCAAGGATCTGCGGCAGTGGATGTTGCGGATCACCAAGTACGCCGACCGCCTGCTCGAGGATCTGGCGGAGGTCGACTGGCCCGAGTCGACGCTCGCGATGCAGCGGAACTGGATCGGGCGCTCCGAGGGCGCCGAGGTGAGTTTCCGGATCGCGGATGGCAGCGCCGCCGGTCAAGAGCTGCGCGTGTTCACGACGCGCCCCGACACGCTCTACGGCGCCACCTACATGGTGCTGTCACCGGAGCACTCGCTGGTGGATGCGATCACGACTCCCGCGCACGCCGAGGCGGTCGCCGCCTATCAAGCCGCCGCGCGCCGCAAGAGTGATCTCGAGCGCACCGATCTCGCGAAGGAAAAGACCGGCGCTTTCACCGGCGGTCACGCGATCAATCCGGTGAACGGCGCCAAGATCCCGATCTGGATCGCCGACTACGTGCTCGCGAGCTACGGCACCGGCGCCATCATGGCGGTGCCCGCGCACGACGATCGCGATCACGCGTTCGCGGTCAAGTTCGGGCTGCCGATCGTCGAGGTCGTGGCGCTTCCCGACGGCAGCGCGCCTTCCGCCGGTGAGCCGTTCACGGGCGACGGCATCTCGATCAACTCGGGCGACCTCACCGGCCTTTCCACGGCCGAGGCCAAGACCAAGGTCACGGCGCAGCTCGAAGCCAAGGGGCTCGGCGCCAAGAAGATCAGCTATCGATTGCGCGACTGGATCTTCTCGCGCCAGCGCTACTGGGGCGAGCCGATCCCGCTGGTGCACTGCGCGAAGGACGGCGTGGTCGCGGTGCCCGAAGCGGAGCTGCCGGTGCGGCTGCCCGAGGTCGAGCGCTACGAGCCGTCGGGCACCGGCGAATCGCCGCTCGCGACGATCGACGCCTGGGTCGCCACCACGTGCCCGAAATGTGGCGGTCCCGCGAAGCGCGAGACCAACACCATGCCGCAGTGGGCGGGATCGTGCTGGTACTACCTGCGCTACCTCGATCCGAGGAACGACGCCGCGGCGTGGACGCCCGAGTCCGAGAAGCAGTGGATGAACGTCGATCTTTACGTGGGCGGCGCCGAGCACGCCGTGCTGCACCTTCTTTACTCGCGCTTCTGGCACAAGGTGCTCTACGACCTCGGTTACGTCACGACCAAGGAGCCCTTCAAGAAGCTCCGCCACCAGGGCACGGTGCTGGCGCGCACCTATCAGGACTCGTTGGGTCGCTACCACGAGCACACCGAGGTGAAGCTCGTCGACGGCGAGTACTGCCTCAAATCGACCGGCGAGAAGCTTCAGTCGGTGATCGAGAAGATGGCCAAGTCGAAGCTCAACGGCGTCAATCCCGACGACGTGGTGGCCGACTACGGCGCCGACGTGCTGCGCCTCTACGAGATGTTCATGGGCGACTTCGAGCCGCCCAAGCCCTGGGAGCCGCGCGCCATCGAGGGCTGCGCGCGCTTCCTGCGACGCGTGTCGCGCATGGTCGAACAGCACACGGAGCAGCACGCCGGACCGGGCGAGCCAGCGACGCCGCCCGAAGGCGATCCGCACCTGCGCCTGCGCCACAAGACCATCCGCAAGGTCACCCGCGATCTCGACGAGCTCAAGTTCAACACCGCCATCGCGGCGCTCATGGAGTACGTGAACGAGCTCGGCGCCAAAGGCGCCACCCGCGAGGATCTGATCACGCTGGTGAAGCTGGTCGGCCCGTACGCGCCGCACCTGGCCGACGAGTTGTGGGAGCGGCTCGCCGGCATGGGATTCCTCATCCAGGCCAGCTGGCCAACGTGGGACGAGTCGCTCGCGCAGGACGCAGTGGTGACGATCGCCGTGCAGGTGAACGGCAAGCTACGCGGCAACCTGGAGATCGATCGCACCACACCGGACGACGTGGTGCGCGAGCGCGCCCTCGCGCACCCCAACGTCGGCAAGCACCTGGAAGGGAAGTCGGTCAAGAAGGTGATCGTGGTGCCCGCCAAGATCGTGAACATCGTGGTCGGGTGAAGAGGCACCTCGGTCGGCTGCGCGCCGGGGACCGGCGCGCTCCAGGAGTCTGCTTGGACCCGCCGGTCCCCGGCGGGCGGCCGCCGCTCAGCGCACGCTGCCACGTACGGCCGACACGGCGTCGAACGTGAGGCCGGTCGAGAGCGATTGGCAGGTGCCGCTCGCGTCGCGATCCAGATCGGCCTGCGTGCGCAGCGCCGCGATCACGAGCGGGTTCGAGGTGCCGAGGCCCGCATCGAGCAGCGACGCGATCGCATCGACGCTCACCGAGCCACCGATCAGGCCGTCGCTGCCGCGGTCGCCGCTCAGGGTCACGCGCAAACGGTTGAACGTGAGCGGCACCTGGATGCCGGCCACCGGATAGGTGGGCGAGAGGCTGGTGAGCCCGGTGTCGAGAACACCGCCGGTGATCGTCGCTTGCTGGACCGCGTAGAGCGGCGTGCCGTCGCTCGCCAGGAAGGCACCGTCGAGGTCGAAGCTCTGGCCCGGTGCCAATGTGCCGTCGGGCTCGAGAGCCGGCAGAGCGACGTCCGTCGGTAAGCGGCCGCTCAGGAACCCGGCGGTCACGCACGAGTCGTTCTGCGCGTCCTGGACGTGATCGAGCTCGACCATGAGGAGCAGCTGTCCGGCGGCGATCCCGGTCTGGAAGAGATCGGAGACCTGGCCGTCGAGCCCGAAGGTCTTCGCGACCGCGCCGAGCTGGTTGTCGACTCCCGGCGAATTATCGGGAGGTGGCGACGTGAAATCGGCGTGACCGCAGGTGGTGGCGTCGCTCGCGTCGCTGACGCGGCCGTCGACGTTGAAGCCGGGAACGATCGTCGAGCCTGCCGTCGCGGGAACCGCGAGCGCCATCCGGCTCAGCACGTAGACGAGCGTCTGGCCGCCGGTGCAGGAATCGACTGGTGGCGGTGCTGGGCTTCCACCGGAGCCACCGCTGCCTCCGCTACCGCCCGCGCCGCCGCTGCCTCCGCTACCACCACCGCCATTCGATCCGCCGGCCGCCGAGCCGCTCCCTCCGCCGCCGCCACATCCTGCGACGACGCTCGCGACCAACGACACGACCACTATCCATGACGCCCAGCCTGCGTTCCGCCTCACCCGCGCGCTCCGATCCCCCCACCCCATCCGGACAGCCCATCAAGACAGCAAGTCGTAGAACACCTTCGGCGGCCGACGCTCCACGTGCCTCTCGATTGCACGTGCCACCCTGAGCGCGGTGCTCTCCTCCCACGGCGCGGACATGATCTGGATGCCGATCGGCAGCCCCGACGCATCGTAACCACCGGGAACGGTGACCGCCGGAAAGCCCGTCAGATTCCCGGGAAACGTGAAGGCGCAGATGCGGTCGACGAGGCCGTCGTCGACCTCGCCGTAGCGCTCGGCGTCGTCGCGCACCGGCACCGCGGTGGTGCCGGTGGTGGGCGAGACCAGCACGTCGACTCCTTCCAGCACCTCGCGAAACGCGCGCACGATGCGGGTACGCGCGCGCTGCGCGTGCACGTACTCGGGACCCGAGCCGCGGTTGGCGGTGTCGAGCAAGAGCCGGGTGTCGGCGCCGTACTCGTCGCGATGCTCGCGCATGTTCTCGATCTGCGACGCACCCATCTCGGCGCCCATGATCACCAGCAGCGTCACGCGCACCAGGTCGAGGTGGCGGATGCGCACGTCCTTGATGTGGGCACCCTCGTCACGCAGGTTTTCCAGCGCCACGTGCGCGGCAGCCACGACCTCGGGCGACGCTTGATCGAAGAAGTCGGGGCACACGCCCACGCGCAGGCCCTTCATCGAGCCGTGGGTCGCGGCGCGCAGGTCGAGAGGCGGCTGACCGAAGGTGTTGGGGTCGCGCGGATCCTCGCCGGCGATCACGTCGAGCACTTGCGCGGCGTCGGCGACGCTCGCGGCGAGCGGTCCGACGTGCGCGAGGCTCCACACCAGCGGCAACGCACCCGCTTCGGAGACGCGGCCGTAGGTCGCTTTGATGCCGACCGCGCCGCAGAGCGACGCGGGAATTCGCACCGAGCCACCGCCGTCCGCTCCGATGGCGGCGGGAACGATTCCGCATCCCACCGCGGCACCCGAGCCGCTCGACGAGCCACCGGTGATGCGCGCCGGATCGTACGGATTTCGCGCGGCACCGTGGTGCGGGTTGATGCCGGTCGCGCCGAGCCCGATCTCGTGCATGTTGGTCTTGCCGACCAGCACGGCGCCGGCGGCGCGCAGCCGCGCCACCACGGTGGCGTCCTCGCGCTCG
>CAZYWA010000612.1:0-4457 GCA_964650975.1 uncultured bacterium | reverse complement strand
CCCGCCCCGGCGGCGCCCACCCCCGCGCCGTGCCGCCCCTCGGCGTCGCGCGCCACCCACTTCACATACTCTTCCGCCAGACGCCGGATGCGCACCGGGCTCAGCTTCTGGCCCTTCTTGACCAGCACTTCTTCGGTCTTCGGGCTGCGGATGGCGCGCGTCACCACCTGACCGACGAGGATGTCGGGGTCGAACGCCTTGCGGAACTCGCCGTTCACCAGCTCGATCTTGACCCGCTTGTAGAAGCGGTCCATGAGCTGCCGCGGCGAGTAGCCGAGCGCCTTGAGCAGCGCGGTCGCGAACATCTTGCGGCGCCGGTCGATGCGCACGTACAGGATGTCCTTGTGGTCGAACTCGAAGTCGATCCACGAGCCGCGATACGGAATGATGCGCGCCGAGTAGAGCAGCTTGCCGCTCGAGTGGGTCTTGCCCTTGTCGTGATCGAAGAACACGCCCGGTGAGCGGTGGAGCTGGCTCACGATGACGCGCTCGGTGCCGTTCACGATGAACGTGCCCTTGTCGGTCATGAGCGGGATCTCGCCGAAGTAGACCTCCTGCTCTTTCACGTTGCGGATGGAGGGCTGCCCAGCCACCTCGTCGCGGTCGTACACGATGAGCTGGATGGTGACCTTCATCGGCGCGGCATAGGTCATGCCCCGCTGCAGGCACTCCGACACGTCGTACTTGGGCTCGCCGAGCTCGTAGTTGACGAACTCGAGCTCCGCCTTCTCGTTGAAGTCCCGGATCGGGAACACCGACTGGAAGACGGCCTGCAAGCCGCGCGGCTCGCGACTGTCCTTCGACGCGTCGGGCTGGAGGAACTCCTCGTACGAACGCTTCTGAACCTCGATCAGGTTCGGGATCTCGAGGACGGTGCGGATCTTGCCGAAATTCCGGCGAAAGCGAAACCGTTCACCGATCACGGTGCTCATGCAAAACCTCCGGTGGTCAGACCACCAGAAAAGGGAACAACCGAGGCGACCATCCGGACGCCCGTGAGACTCACTTCACCTCGACGGAGGCACCCGCACCTTCGAGCTTCTTCTTGATGTCGGCGGCCTCTTCCTTGGTCACGTTTTCCTTGACCGGCTTGGGCGCGCCCTCGACCAGGTCCTTGGCCTCCTTCAAGCCCAGGCCGGTGATCGTGCGCACTTCCTTGATGACGCCGATCTTGTTCGCACCGAACTCCTTCAGGATCACGGTGAACTCGGTCTGCTCTTCGGCCGGTGCCGCGCCTGCAGCCGCTCCACCGGCGGCGGGAGCCGCCATCACTGCGGCCGCGGCGGTGACGCCCCAGCGACCCTCGAGCTCCTTGGTGAGCTCCGCCAGCTCCAGCACGGTTCGCTTGTCGAGCCACGTGAGCACGTCTTCCTTGGTGATCTCAGCCATCTTGCTGCTCCCTTTCTTGAGCTCTCCGAGCTTGTCGCTCGACTCGTTCGGTTCGTTCGATTTCGGATGGTTTGAGCGCCGCCGGCTCTCGCCCCGGTCAGGCACCACCTTCGAGTTGCTTGCCCCGGGCGTGCAGCACGCCCACCATGTCGCGCGACGGAGCCTGCAGCACGCCCAGGAACTTGCGCGGCGCGGCGATCAAGAGCCCCACCAGCTTGGTGCGCAGCTCCGGCAAGGACGGCAGCGTCGCCAGCGCCTCGACGTCGGCCGGCGCCAGCGCCTTCCCGGACAAGAGTCCCGCGCGCACCTTGAGAGGCGGCTCGTCCTTCTTCGTGGCGTACTTCGAGAGCACCTTCGCCACGGCGACCGGGTCACCGGCGCTCATCGCGATCACGGTCGGTCCGCGGAACTTGTCGCCCAGCGCCTGCACCGACGTGCTCTCGGCGGCCTTCCGCGCCAGGCGGTTCTTGACGACGTGCAGCTCGGTGTTGGCGGCACGCAGGTCCACTCGAAGCCGCGTGAACTGGTCGACGGTGAAGCCCTGGTAGTCGGCGACCACGATCAGCGTCATGTCGGCGAACTTCTGGTGAAGCTCGTCCACCTTGACGTGTTTTTCGGTGCGATTCACGTGGCAATCCTCCAGACGACCGTCGTCGGAACCTTCACGCCGTCACGCGGAATTCGGTCGGATCGACCTTCACTCCGGGGCCCATGGTGCTCGAGAGCCCGATGCTCTTGATGTAGATGCCCTTGCTGGTCGAGGGCTTCATGCGATTGATCAGGTTGAGCAGCGCCACGAGGTTGTCGCGCACCTGCTCCTTCTTGAACGACTTGCGACCGATGCCGGCGTGGACGATTCCCGCCTTGTCGACCCGGAACTCGACCTTTCCGGCCTTGGCCTCCTCGACGGCGCGCTTGACGTCGAACGTCACCGAGCCGGTCTTGGGGCTCGGCATGAGTCCGCGCGGTCCGAGGATCTTCCCGAGCTTGCCCAGGTCCCTCATCATGTCAGGCGTGGCAATGAGCTTCTCGAATTCGAGCCATCCGCCCTCGATTTGCTTGAGGAAATCGTCGTTGCCGACCATGTCGGCGCCGGCGTCCCGGGCTTCCTTCTCCTTCTCGCCGCGGGCCAGCACCAGCACGCGGGCACCCTTGCCGGTGCCGTGCGGCAGCACCAGGGCACCACGCACGTTCTGATCGGCCTTGCGCGGATCGACACCGAGCCGGATCGCGACCTCGAGGGTCTCGTCGAACTTGGCGGTGGCGGTCGCGAGTAGCGTCTCGACCGCCGCGTCGACCGGCACACCCTTCGCGCGGTCGACCTTCGCCAGGGCCTGATTGAATCGTTTGCTGTGTCTCGGCATTGGTCACCCAACAGAGGCCGTGTCAGCCCGTGATCTCGACGCCCATGCTGCGCGCCGTCCCCATGATCGAGTTCACCGCGGCCTGAAGGCTCGCGGCGGTCAAGTCCGGCATCTTGCGGCGCGCGATCTCCTCGACCTGCGCGCGCGTCAGCTTGCCGACCTTTTCGCGCTTCGGATCGTGCGCGCCCTTGACGATTCCGGCGGCCAGCTTGAGCAGCACCGAGGCGGGCGGCGTCTTGGTCACGAACTCGAACGAACGGTCCGAGTACACCGTGATCACGACCGGGATCGTGATGCCCTTGTCCGCGGCCGTGCGCTCGTTGAACTTGCGGCAGAACTCCATGATGTTGACGCCGTGCTGGCCGAGCGCCGGGCCCACCGGAGGCGACGGATTCGCCTCGCCGCCGGTGACGTGCAGCTTGATCTGGGTCACGACCTTCTTCGCCATCGCCGCTTCCTCTGATTCCTACGAGCTTCGGGTCAAGCCTTCTCGACCTGGACGAAATCGAGCTCGACCGGGGTGGCGCGGCCGAAGATGCTCACGGCCACCTTGATCTTCGACTTCTCGGGCTTCACTTCTTCGACCACGCCGACGAAATTCGCGAACGGTCCGTCGATCACCCGCACGCTCTCGCCCTCGGCGAAGCGCACGCGGCTCTTGGGCTTGAGCACGCCCTCTTCCATCTGGTTGCGCATCGCGCGCACTTCTTCCTCGGGGATCGGGCTCGGGTGCTGCTTGTCGGCGGCGACGAAGCTCGTGACCTTGGGCGTGTTCTGCACGATGTGCCAGGTCTCGTCGCTCATCTCCATCTCGACGAACAGGTAACCGGGGTACATCTTCCGCGAGGTGGTCCGCTTCTGACCCTTCACCAGCTCGATGGTCTTTTCCTGCGGGATCAGGATTTCCCCGAACCGCTCTTCCATGCCGGCGCGGCGGACTCTCTCTTCGAGAGCCTGCTTGGCCTTGTTCTCGTAGCCGGAGTAGGTGTGAACCACGAACCACTGCTTGCTCATTCCCGTCCCCGTGTTCACGTGTGCGGCGTCCAAAGGATTTCCGTTTCGTCGCGAGATCGAGAGCCCGGTGCGACCCGAGCTAGCGGAGAAGCAATCGCACCAGCCGCGAGACACCCATGTCGAGCAACCCGAGATACGCCGCGGTCACGAGCACCAGAATGAGAATCACTCCGGTGGAAGCCATGGTTTCCTTGCGCTCGGGCCATGTGACCTTGTTCAGCTCTTGCCGCACGTCGATCAGAAACCGCCGAGCTTTCTCGAACGGGCCAACCCCGCCTTCGCCTGCCTCTTCCTCGTCCTTCGTCTTGCTGCTCATCGCCGCACGTCCCTGACCATCTCGCGGGCCTCACCTCTCGGGGCAGGCCAGGAGGGATTCGAACCCCCAACCCCCGGATTTGGAGTCCGGTGCTCTAACCGTTCGAGCTACTGGCCTCGGGCGGGGATCCTCGCCCCGCAAGCCGCAAGGTCACTTCGTCTCCTTGTGCTCCGTGTGCTTGCGGCACCAACGGCAATACTTCTTGAACGCGAGCCGGTCGGGCGTGCGCTTTTTGTTCTTGGTCGTCGAGTAGTTGCGGCGCTTGCAGTCGCCGCAAGCGAGGGTCACGATTTCGCGCATGGTCGCCTACCTGTTCCCTTCACTCGAGGATCTTGGCGACGACGCCGGCACCCACCGTGCGGCCGCCTTCCCGG
>CAZYWA010000611.1:0-4463 GCA_964650975.1 uncultured bacterium | reverse complement strand
CAGCCGAGGCATTGCGGGCACCTCGTGCGTATTCGCGCCAGGATCGCAGACCTCAGGCATTTACCTTTCGACCGACGGCGGCGCGACCTGGTCGTTGCGCACCAGCGGAGGGAATCAGGCCTCGGTGGTGATCCAGGATCCGTTCACCTCGGGAACGTGGTGGGGCGCGCTGATCTACACGGGAGGTGGAGGCACGCAGGACGGTGGCCTGGTGCAGTCCACCGACGGCGGCTCGACCTGGGTCCAGCAGGCTGGGTTGGCCCCGGGGCTGCCCGCGGCGAGCTCGTCGTGGGGGCGGGCGTGGATCACCGCCACCGTGGACGATCCGACCACGCCCACCCAGTCGGTTCTCTACCTCGGCAACTCGATCTCGAACGGCACGGTCTACAAGTCGACGGGCGGCACGAGCTGGAGCGCGGTGGGTGGCGCGTCCGGCTACTGCGCGGGGCAGTGCTTCTACGACATGCCCGTCTACACCGAGCCCGGGAACCCCAACGTCGTCTACACCGGCGGCGCGGGGAACAGCACGGTCGGCACGCCGCCCTTTCTCTTCCAGCGCTCCGACAACGGCGGCGCGTCGTTCGCCGACAAGATCCGCAGCGGCGATCAAACCACGGCTCTTCATGCCGACATGCATGCGATCACGTCGTGGCCCGGGCAGCCGAACCGGATCTGGGTCGGAAACGACGGCGGCGTGTGGCGTTCCAATGACCGAGGCGACAACTGGGTGGACGTGAACGAGGGGCTGCCCTTCACCCAGATCGAGGGTTGCGACCTCGACCCGACCGGAGCCAAGCGGCTCTATGCGGGATCGCAGGACAACGGCACCGAGGGCTGGCTCGGGTCGAGCAGCTGGTCGCACCTCGATTTCGGTGACGGTGGCTTCGCGCTCATCGACCAGGGATCTCCCAATCATCTGGTCCACACCTACTTCAACCAAACCAACAACCTGATCGGCGTCGGCTTCACCACCAACGGATTCTCGACGACGATGGGCGGCTACCAAGGATCGTTCGCATCGACCAACGGCATCTCGCTCAGCGACCGGGTGCTTTTCTACGCACCCATCCACCTCGACCACGGCGTCACCTCGACCCTTTATTTCGGCACCAACCACCTGTGGAGGGCGCCCAATTTCTTCGTGACCGGAGGGACCGGTGGCGAGTTCACGAGCGTCGGGAGCGCCGACCTGACCGGGAGCACCGGTAGGCTGAGCGCCATCGAGACGTTCGCGAACCCTACTCCTTCGGCCAACGCGAACATCGTCTACACGGGCTCCAACAACGGCCACGTGTTTCGCACCGTCAACGCGACCAATGCCTCGCCCACCTGGACCGAGGTGGACGTGGGCGGCTCCAGCCTGTTCGTCTCCGACATCGTCGTGGACCCGTCGAACTCGAACGTCGTGTACGCGTCGCGCGCGGGTTTCTCCGGATCGAGCGGCAAGAACGTGCGGAAGTCGACGAATGGTGGCGCGAGTTGGAACCCGGCCGCGACCGGGCTTCCCGACATCCCGGTGAACGCGCTGGCTCTCGACCCGCTGGTGGCGAACCGGGTCTGGGCCGGTACCGACATCGGCATGTACGTGAGCACCGACGGTGGCGCCAACTGGACGCCCTACAACACCGGCATGCCCGCGGTCGCGGTCTTCGATCTCAAGGCGAAAGCGTCGACCAAGCAGCTGGTGGCGTGTACTCACGGCCGCGGTGCCTTCTTGCTGTCGCTCGACCCGAGCCTGATCTTCTCGGACGACTTCGAGTCCAAGAACACCGCGGCGTGGTCGTCGACGGCCGGCGGGTCCTGAGGGGTCGTCAGTTCGCGCAAGACACCGAGGTGTGCGACTCGCTCGAGCGATCGCGGGCGATTCGTCTGGAAGGGCCGTGCCGCCCCGCCAGTTGGGACGCGAAAGGGATCCGTCGATGAGCGAGCCGCAAGGTGGAATCCTGCCCGAGCCGGGGGGCGCCGCCTATTTCCTGGTGCTCGCGGCGCGCGACCGGCGCGCCGAGGCGCGCGCGATCGCGGTCCAGCTGAGCCGGGTGCCCGAGGTGACGGCGGAGCTCGCCGCGTCGGCAGGAGGCAGCGCGCTGCGTGCGGTCGTGTCGTTCGGTGCCGAGCTCTGGGGCGAGCTTTCACCCACGGCCAAGCCGAGGGAGCTCGAGCCCTTCGCGCCGCTTGGCTCCGGTACGCTTTCCGTGCCGGCCACGGGCGGAGACGTGCTGCTGCACGTGACCTCGGATCGGCCGGATCTCGCGTTCGAGCTGGCGTGCCGCGTGCGGTCGGCGCTCGGCGACCGCGTGACGGTGCTCGACGAGGTGGCGGGCTTTTGCTACCTCGACGGCCGCGATCTCACCGGTTTCATCGACGGTACCGAGAATCCGAAGGGCGAAGAGCGCGCGGCGGCGGCGTTGGTGGGCGACGAGGACGCGGCGTTCGCGGGCGGCAGCTACGTGATCGCGCATCGCTACGTGCACGACATGGCGCGCTGGGACGCGTGCCCGACGGCGGAGCAAGAAGGAATCATCGGCCGCACCAAGCCCGACAGCGTCGAGCTCGACGACGAGGTGAAGCCTTCCACCGCGCACATCAGCCGCGTGGTGATCGAGGAGGACGGCGAAGAGCTGCAGATCGTTCGCCACAGCTTCCCGTATGGCACCACCGCCGAGGCCGTCTCTTCTTCATCGCCTACTGCCGCACGCGCTCCACCTTCGACAAGATGCTGGCGCGCATGCACGGCGTGGGCGGCGACGGCGAGCACGATCGCCTGATGGAGTACACACGCGCCGTCACGGGCGCCTATTTCTTCGCGCCGTCGCTCGCGGGACTGCGCGCGCTCGCGCGCGGCTGATTTCCGGCCTTGCGCGGATCTCAGGCCCGGCGCCGAGAGGCGCCCGGCGAACGCAGTGAGCCGACTCGGGGGTGGGGCCCCACGAAAATCGCACTTTTCGTGGGGCGGGGGGCTTGAAAAGCCCCCCGAGGAAACTCAGCCCTGGCCGCCTGACGCCGTGACGGGCGAGTAGCCCAGGCCGAAGTGCGTGTAGATCGGGCGCTCCTGGCCGTCGGCGGGTCGCCCGGCGATCCCGTCCTGTTTGCGCACGAACATGGCGGACGAGCCGCCTTCGTCGCAGGCCATCGCGTCGGTGGCGCCGAAGGCGCCCAGCAAGGCACCCACCTCGTCGAGCGCCAGGCCCACGCTGTAGCCGGCCTGATCGCCGTCGACCTCCAGCAGGTAGAGCCGATTGCCAGTCGCATCGAGGCCCATGACGGTGCGGGCCCGAGGGATGTATCCGTTGGTTCGCCCGGGCTGGCCGTTCACGAGCAGGTCCCAGCGACCCCAGATCGTGTTCCACTTCTCGGGCGTCAGCTCGCGATCGACCAGCTTCGCCGGGAAGTACTTGCCGTGGTTGTGCACGTCGAAGCTCATGAACGGACGGTCCTCCGAATCCTCCATGAGGATCGGCTTCCCTTTCACGACCCAGTTGCCCGTCCATTCCGCGAGCGGCGCGTCCAGCGAGGGCGAGTCACCCGCCTCGCCGTTGATTGCGACGATCGCTCCGGTCTCCTGCGCGAAGTCGCTGATGGTGCGCTTGGGACCGCGTTCCGGCGTGATCAGCACGGTGAGCCCCGGGTCGGTGAGATCGGCGATCGCCAGAAACGCGGCCATGGGAGCGACGCCTCCCCGGGTGAGCCGCACCAGCACGATGGGCGGTGCCACGCGGTGGAACGAGGCATGGAAGCCCAGAAAATGCTCGATCACCGACTGCGAGATCGACCCGAAGTCGAGCTCGGGTCCGGCGCTCGTCGCGGTCTTGACCGCCTTGATCTCGAACGTGGCCGTGTCGAACTGACGCTCGAGCCCCCGCACCTCGGCGCTCAGCGCGTAGAGCTTGAGATCGAAGAGGAACACCAGGAGCCCCACGAACGCCGGCACCGCGAACTGGCGCGCGCGCTTCGCGGCCTCGCCTCGAGGCCAGCGCACGAAGACGCGGTGCACGCCGAGCACCACCGGAGGCGCGAACAAGAGCGGCGCCCACGGCGCTGCCGGCGTGTACACGACGATGGCCGTCAGCACGCCGAAGAGCAGGACGCAGCCGATGACGATCGTGGTGCGGCGCCACCGGACGTGGAACCGCGTCGCCAGCGCGCCGAAGATCACCACTCCACCGGTCACCGCGAGCCCGGCCAGCCCCATGAAGAGCAGCAGCACCGCCAGCGGCAGCTCGGCGATGCGCATCCATATGAGATGGATGAACAGGAAGTAGCTTTTGAGCAGGACCAAGAGAATCCCCATGCCGGTGCTCGCTTCCGCCGCTCTCGGGCGTCGATCATATGAGAAATCGGCCGGCGAGGCTCTCGGGCGCCGCGGCGATCCAGGTCCAGGTCAGTTTCCGGCCCCGCTCGTTACCTTGAGCCCGGCACGCCCAGCATCGAGTCGGCGCGGAAGACCTCGGGATCCAGGAAATCGT
>CAZYWA010000610.1:0-4483 GCA_964650975.1 uncultured bacterium | reverse complement strand
CTTGTTGAAGTCGGCTTCCTCGATCCAGCCTTCGGAGATCGCCTGGTCCCAGATCGCGGTGCCGGGGATAGGCGTGATCGGGTGGAAGCCGGGGTAGTCGAGGTCGAGCTCCTTCGCGAGCTTGACCTGCGACATCATCGACTTCTCGGTCTCGTCGCGGATGCCGACGATGAACGTGGCCTGGCGGAAGACGCCGGGGTACTTGTTCTTCAGGATGCCGAACGCGTCGCGCACCAGTTTGCCGTTGTAGAAGCCCTTCTCGAAGTCCTTGAGCTCGGGATCCTCGGCGCGCTCGACGCCCACGCACAGGTGGCAGAGCCCCGAGCGCACCAGCTTCGAGAGGATGCCCTTGCGCTCGTCGCGCACCAGCGCGTCGGCGCGCATGAACGCGAACCAGTGGAGCTCGCTCAGGTCGCGGGACAGGACCTCTTCCGCGAACGCCTCGTTCCAGCGCGGGTCCATGTTCCACGACTCGTCGACGAACACCAGGCAGCGCTTCTTGTACTTGTGGTAGACGAGGTCGATCTCGTCGACGGTCTGCTGCACGGTCTTGTTGCGCCAGCGCGGCGTGTAGTGGACCTTGTCGTCGGCGTCGATCTCGACATCGGCCATCTGGGTCCACCAGCCGCAAAACGAGCAGCGGCTCACGCAGCCGCGGCTGTGGTGCATGGTCATGCCGCCCGGCGAGAAGAGGTACTTGCCCTTGCCGTAGTGCTCCATCGGCATGAGGTCGTAGGCCGGCATCGGCAGCGTCGAGAGATCGGGAATGAGGGTGCGCGGCTTGGTGCGCACCACCTTGCCGTCGCGCTTGAACGCGACGCCGTCGACACCGTCGAGATCGCCGCCGCCGTTCGACCAGTGGTCGAGGAGCGCGGTGAGCGTCACCTCGCCCTCGCCGAGCACCATCGCGTCCACGTCCTTCTGGTCGAGGGTCTGGCGGATCATGTTCGAGAAGTGCGAGCCGCCCAGCACCACCTTGATGTTCTTGTCGACCGAGCGCACCAAGTCGACGACCTTGAGCGCCTCGCTCGCGTAGAGCGCGTGATTCTCGCCCACTGCCACCACGTCAGGGCGATCGCGCTCGATCTCGTCCTTGAGCGATTGCCATCCCATCTGGATGGGCTGGCAGTCGAGGATCTTGACGTCGTGACCCTTGGAGCGCGCGTAGCCGCCCAGACAGGCGAGCGACTGCGGCAGCAACCAGTTGTCGTCTTCGCTGACGAAGGGCCAGTAAAAGCGCGGCGGAGAGACCAGCGTAAGCTTCATCTTTTGTTGGGCGGAACGAGCGGGGCTCAGCGAGGCGGGTGTTCTCACCCTAAATGGCGGCGCGACGCCAAGTCAACTGCGCTGTTGGCGAAGGGTGCTGTTCGGATCCACTTACACTGGTCCACCTCGCGTACCGGGCGGCCGGCGGCCGTGCGCGGAGACGCCTCGGCACGCGAGGCGGCGCGATTGGCAACGCGGCACTGCTAGATTGCGAATCCGAGGCTTCGGCGTGCGAGTCCCGCAAGAGGATCCCGGTGAGCGCGCTCGCGGTGGTTGGGTGCTTGCGGGGGCGCGGGCGCCAGAGGCGCGGGGGCGCGAACGCGACAACGTGGAAGGCGAGCGCCGCGAGCGGGCGGCGCATCCCGAGTGGTACCGGTTTCTCGACCCCGAAGCGCCGAACCACGCACTCAAGCGCGTCGAGACCGAGCTTTATCTGCGCCGTCTGGTGCCCAGGCTGGCGGCGTTGGGCGGCGCAGCCGGCGCGCCGGCACGGATCCTCGACGTGGGCGGAGGAACGGGGCGGCTGGCGCTGCCGCTCGCGGCCCTGGGTCACTCGGTCACCGTCGTCGAGCCGGGGCTCGCGGCGCTCGCCGACGCCGCGGCCGCGATCGCCGCGCACGGTGCAGGTTCGCCGGTCGCGGCGCCGATCGCACTGATGCACGGCGGCGCCTACGACCTCTCGACGCTCGCCGACGGCTCGTTCGACGCGGCGCTGGCGGTCGAGGTGCTGTGCTACCTGGAGCAGCCGGAGCGAGCGCTGGCCGAGATCGAGCGCGTGGTGCGGCCGGGCGGCGTGGTGGCGCTCAGCGTCGAGGCCTGGCCGGGCGGACTACTGGCGGCCCGCGACGTCCCGTCCGGCGAGATCGAGCGCGCGCTGGCGACGCGAGTGCTGCATCGTCCCGGCGACCTCTTCGTCCGCTACTACGGTGCAAGCGAGCTCGAAACGCTGGAGCGAGCGGCCGGGCTCGACGATGTCACGGTGGCCGGTCACCACTTCGTGCTCGAGGGTCCGCTCGGCGCGGCGCTCGACGGTCTCGACATCTCCGATCCTGCCGCGGTCGCGACGATCCTCGACCTCGAGGAGCGGCTTTCGGCCGACGTCTCGTGCGGTGCGCTCGCTCGCGCGGTCCTCGCGATCGGCGTTCGGCGCTGAGTTGTTCGGGGGGCTGTTCCAGCCCCCCGCCCCCGAAAAGAGTGCGATTTTTTCGGGGCCCCACCCCCAAGTCGGCTCGCTTTGCTCGCCGCGCGCCTGCGGCGCGGTGCTTCTGCATCGGCCCATCGCCGCGACGGGCAAGGAGTGCGTTCCAGCGCCGCCGAGATCGACGCCCGGGTTTACCGGCGGGGGCGCGGCGCCTCCGTGGGCGGCCACGTCAGACCGGGATCGAGGCTGGCGCCCTGGATGTCGGTGTCGACGGCGAGCGCGCCGTCGAAGCGCGCGCCCTTCAGGTTGGCGCGCTTGAAGCGCGCGGCGCTCAGGTCGGCATGGCGCAGATCAGCGCTCTCGAGATCGGCGCCGGAGAGGTCGCAATCGACCAGATTCGCCCGGCGCAACACACAGCCGCGGGCGGTGACGTTGCGTGCGTCGCTCTTGTGGAGCGAGGCGCCACCCAGATGCGCGTCGCGCAGCACGGCCTGGCGGATCACCGCCTCGGAAAGCGAGGCTTTCGCCAGCACGGCGCCTTCCAGGTTGGCGCCCGTCAGGTCCGCGCCGTCGAGCATCGCGTACGAGAGGTT
The DNA here is from genome assembly GCA_964650975.1 of uncultured bacterium. Classification (GTDB taxonomy): domain Bacteria; phylum JADJOY01; class JADJOY01; order JADJOY01; family JADJOY01; genus CAZYWA01. The sequence continues at coordinate 1,483 of CAZYWA010000610.1, read as the reverse complement.
CGCATCGCGCAGGTCGGCTTGCATGAGGCGCGCGCCGCGGAAGCTCGCGTGGCTCAGGTCGGTGCCGCGCAGCCGCGCTCCGTCGAGCGCCGCGCCGTCGAGGTTCAGGTAGTCGAGGCGCATGCCTTCCAGGCTGCGATTCTCGCGAATCGCCTGCTCGACCTCGGTCCGGTTCAGCTCGGCCACTGTGCCTCCTCGGGGGGCTGTTCCAGCCCCCCGCCCCGAACGTGTCCGCGGGGTCGTCCGAAGACCTCGCACCCCAACGGGTGCGATTTTTTCGGGACCCCACCCCCAAGGTGGCGCCTGCCGCGCCGACCGGAGACGCGAGTAGCCACTCCCGCGCCTCGCCCCCAGGGTCTATTTCGGACCCGATGGGAGGGCAACCATCTAACCTCTGGTCTCATCAGGCTGCGACGGCCCAGGCGAGGGTGTAGAGCCAGTAGGCGACCAGCACGACGCGCACGGCGCCGTCGCCGCCTCGTCCCGAGGGCAGCAGGAAGCGCGGGCCGAAGAGCACGCTTTCGAGCCAGCCGCGGGGGAGCCAGGGACGTCGGGCGCGGTGGCGGTAAACGCCTTCGGCTCGATGGAGCAGGGACACCATGTGCGCGGCGACGCGCTCGGGGCGCACCAGACATTGGGTGAGCACGTCGAGCCGCCCTTCGTCGACGAGGCGGCCCATGCCGACCTCGCGACTGGTTCCCACGGTGGTCGGACCGAGCTCCGCCGCGCTGACCCAGCCGGCGACTCGCGCCAGCTCTCCCTCGAGACCGAGTGCCACGCGCTCGTCGAAGCGTCCGCTCGGCGCCGCGGCCCATTTGCCGTACCGCTCGCGGAAGCTCGCGAGGGCGCGGGCGGCGGAACGAGCCCGGAAGCTCATGCCTGAGCGCACGGCCAGGACCGCGGCCAGCAGCAGCGCACCGAGCTCGGGAAGACGTCCCTCGGGAACGATCGTTTCGAGCGCCGCGCGCAGCGAGGGACGGGGGAATGCCTTCGTGACCTTGAGCGCGCGCAGCCGATCCCAGTAGCTCGCCCCGGCCGACGACGGTTCGCGTGTGACGCCGCGCTCGGCGCTCGTCGAGGAAGAGCTGGACGAGCCGGTATCCCCGGGCGCGGCGCGAGACCGCTTGGGCGATTCGCCCTGGGTGCGCTCGGGTGGCGACTCTCGCGACGTGTCGTGCGATGTGTCGCGGGACGTGTCGTGAGTGGTGTCCCGCGAGGTGTCTCGAGGCGCCGGGTGCGCGCCGTCGTGGGACGCGGAGGCGTCGGTGCCGACCTCGTGGGCCTTGGAGCGGTACTTGGCGGGAACCTTTTCCGGCGAGTCCACCAGATGCTTGTCGCCGCTGTCGTCCACCCACGTGTACCAGCCGGCGCGCGCCGGTGCGGCGCTCGTGGCGAGAACCAACGCCGCCAGCAGCACCAGGCTGGGCCACGAGCGCGCGTTCACGGCTTCTCGTCCTCGTCGTCGTCCTCGATCACGAACCGC
>CAZYWA010000609.1:0-4483 GCA_964650975.1 uncultured bacterium | reverse complement strand
AGATGCCGACGATCGGCGGCCGCAGTAGAACGCTTCATGAATAATCCGGGTTAGGCGCGTTGATGCTCGTGATCTCCTCTTCGCCCGCATGGGCGACCTGCAAGATGATCATGCCGACGGACCCGGGTGGTCAGGCCAACACGGTCATCTTCGATGGCTGCAACATCGTCGTCCGAAATGGTGCCGGCTCGACGGCCACGACCAACGGCCTAGGCAACCTCATCATCGGCTACAACGAGCCGCGCTCGGACACTGCGCCGGCCGACCGCGCGGGCTCGCACAACCTGATCGTCGGCGTGCGCCATCACTATCCGTCCTATGCGGGCATGGCGCTGGGACGGCAGAACACCATCAGCGGCCCCTATTCGTCCGTCACCGGCGGCGGGCAGAACACCGCGAGCGGCAATCGCTCGTCGGTGAGCGGTGGCCAGAACAACGTCGCCAGTGGCGACTATTCGTCGGTGAGCGGCGGGAACCAGAACGTCGCGAGCGGGAATACGGCCTCGGTGACGGGAGGCACGCTCAACCAGGCGACAGACGTCGAGACCTCCGTGAGCGGAGGCGTCGCGAACGTCGCCGGTCCAGGCACGCCAGCCGCGCTTCCTTCACTCGGCGGAGCCGCCGGATCGTCGGTGAGCGGCGGCGGTCAGAACCTCGCCAACGGCCTCGTGGCCTCGGTCACCGGCGGCTATCTCAACAATGCGAGTGGGATCTACGCGGTGGTGAGTGGTGGCGCGGCGAACCAGGCGACCTCGACGGAGACTTCGGTCTCCGGCGGCATCGCGAACGTCGCTGGCGCGGGCACGCCGCTCTCCGTGAGCGGCCTCGCCGGATCCCAGGGTGCGACGGTGAGCGGTGGGCTCGAGAATCGAGCAACCGGTACCGCGGCCAGCGTGGGCGGAGGAGAGCTCAACCAAGCGACCGACCGGGCCACGTCCGTCGCCGGAGGGCTCGACAATCTCGCCGGCCCGGGCTCTGTTCTCGGTCCGCCGTCTGGCCTGACTGCAGCGGAGACCGCGACGGTGAGCGGAGGGCAAGGCAACATCGCCAGCAACGTTGGCGCCTCGGTCCTCGGGGGTTCGGGCAACACTGCGAGCGGAATCGACGCAACGGTCAGCGGTGGGGACGCGAACAAGGCAACCGGTATCATGTCGTCGGTGAGCGGTGGCACGGCTCACACCACGACGGCGGATTTCGAGTGGATTGCCGGCGGTCTGACACAACCCTTCTGAGTCCAGGCATCAGTCCGGCGGTCAGCGCGCACGCTTCAGCGGGCACTCGTTGCGGCTGGGTCTCGTCACCATCGCCGCGCAGAAGGGCCGCTCGGAGCGGTCGATCGCGAACCAGACAGGCCTCGCGGTCCATGCCCTTGCTGGGGGCTACATCGGCCGGCGACCGTGTATTCGGAAATTCTCCCGGACGCACACCGACCGTCGCTGGCGTGCGCGCCTTGGTAGGCTGTACGATCTCTCGGGTCCGCCACTCCCGTTCACGACCCGGAAGGAAGATCCCGTGCTCTCGAAGCCGTTTCGGCCGATTGGCTCGTTGTTCCTGAGCGCAACCGCGCTGCTCGTGGCGTCGCCCGCGCGTGCCGACGAAGTGATCGTGTACCAGAACGGCTTCGAGTCAGCGGATACCTGCGCGTGGGCGGCCACGGTCCCCGCCGCAACCTGCGATCCGGAGATGGTCTTCGTGCCAGCAGGGGACTTCAAGATGGGGTCGGACTGGAACCCCACCGACTTTCCGAACGAGCTGCCTATTCACACGGTCACGCTGAGCGCCTACTGGATCGATCGGAACGACGTGACCATGGACGAGTACGCGGCTTGCGTCACGGCGTCTGGCTGTCCGGTGCCGGTCTATTCGTATCTCGACAATTCGGAGTGCAACTGGGGATCGCCGCGCGGCGGCAGCAACCCGATCAACTGCGTCGACTGGCAGCAGGGCGAAACGTATTGCACGTGGGCTGGAAAGAGGTACCCGACCGAGGCCGAGTGGGAGAAGGCGGCGCGCGGGGAGAATCAACCCGAGCCTACTTACCCCTGGGGCGAGGCAGCGCCCACCTGCAACTACGCGGTGATGGACGACCCGAAGACTGGCTTCGAGGGCTGTGGTCTCAATGCCACGGGGCCCGTGGGCTCGAAACCTGCCGGTAGCTCGCCGTACGGCGCGCTCGACATGGCGGGAGACGTTTGGGATTGGGTGAACGACTGGTTCAGCCCAACCTACTACAGCGTGAGTCCAGCCACGGATCCACCCGGTCCCGCTACGGGGACTTCTAGAGTTCTCCGGGGCGGCTCCTGGAGCTCGACCGGTGGCGCCGACCTGCGGTCCTCGATGCGGATCAGCAACGCCCCGAACCAAGCGAGCTACGGCTTCGGGTTCCGTTGTGCCAAGAACGACTGACACCGAGCGATTGCTGCCCGCACCCTGGCCGAGTTGCGGCGACGCCAGACGGTCCGCCGATAGCGACGCGGGCCCTCAGGCGCTCGTGTTCGCGTAGATCGCCAGCTCGTCGAGATCGATCGTGCCCTGGTTGCCGAAGTAGTAGGACAGGGTCGCGCGCCCCAGGCCGGGGACGAGGGACGTCGGCGGGAGCATGTGCGACGCGTTCGCGTTCACCGCGGCTCCACCGCCGGAGATCGTCATCGTCACCGAGCCTCCGCCGGTGAAATCGATGAAGAGCGACGAGATCAGGTCGACGTCGCACGGGAAGTTCCCGATGACCGTCGTGTCGTCCTCCATCAGCACGCCGTTGCCCGAGGTGTCCGGCTCGAAGTCGATGTGCTTGAAGATGATGTCGCGCGCACCCTCCACGAGATCGATGCTCATGTGGGCGTTGTCGACCGCCGGGGTCGGGACCTTCAGGAACATCAGCAGCTGGATGTAATTCGTCTGCGTCCCGGATGGGATCAGGTTGATCCCGATCTGGTCCGTGCTGAGACCGGAAGACGACTTCGTCATCTGGAGGCTCTGGTCCGGCGTCCCGTCCGAGAGCGGCGTGTCGATCACGGTCCAGCTGGCATAGGTCGGTGAGCCGAAGATCTGGAGCACGTCGCCGGGTGGATCGCCGGCCGGGCTGCTGCTGGGCGGGCCGCCGACGGCGTCGGAGTTGAAGTCATCGAGAAAGATCGTCGTCGAATTGCATCCGAGCGTCGCCGTACCGAAGGCGAGAGCGAGCACGCTGAAAGCGATGCGGACGTCGGCTGGTTTCATGAACATTCCTGCCTTTGGTGAGGCGCGGTGATTGCAGCGGTGCGACGGTACGCGCGTTGTGGCGAAATCACAAGACGCAAGTACCCGATGTAGCCGATGTCGCGGGAGCTCGGGCTCGCCTGGCGTCGCCGGATGACCGATCGAGAAGCCTGCCGAACCGGAGCGTCGCGGGGTTGCCTGCTACTCAGGCGACGAATCCGCGCCCGAGGATGCGCTCGAGCCCGGCGTGGATTCCAAGCCGACCGATTCCTCGGCGCGCTTCATGATCTTGTGCAGCTTGTCGTCGAGGCACCGGTAGCCGGGCATCCCGATGGGCGGTGTCACGACCATGTGCCATCCACCGGCGCCGGACGATTCCGAGGAGTGGATGGTCACGACGGTCACGATCGTCGCGTCCGACCCGAGCAGACAGACCGCCGTGCAGCGGAACTTCACGTAGCCGTCGTTGGACCCCTCTCGCGATCCGTGGTCGGAGGACTCGGTGACGGTGCAGTCCTCTCGCCCGGCGGCTTGCTCGACGGCACGCACGATCTCGGGCAGCGGGCGGTTGCTGCCGAAGAGAAAGGCTGGCTCGGTGTCTGGGTGAGGGGTGCAGCCGGCCGCGAGCAGGGCAGTCGCGAGCGCCGCGCAGGAACGTGACGCACGGCAAGGCGCCCCGCGCCGCGCACCCGGGTGAGACGTCGCGGCGCGGGGCGCGGCTCGCGAAAGCAGGAGGAAACGTCGTCGCTGAGCGGTCTGCATCGATCGCGCTGAGCTTGGCACGGCTACGGTGCGCGAGACGAGAGGGTCGGGAGGGCACGCGGATTCCCACTCGGTGCGGTGGACCCGCGAGAAGGACTACATTCGACGGGCGACACTGTATGGGGAGAATGCCGCGGTGGGCCTACTCTGATGGCCGGATGCCAGCGCGGGGCCGCGGGGCAATCTGAACGACGAACATGAACCGGGCTCGGCTCGCCGCCTGCGCGCTCCTCTTGGTCGTCGGGATCGGTTGTGATTCGTCGCGCTTTCAAGCTGTCTATCCACCCAGCGTCAACGAAGTCCTGGGCTCGTTTCTCGACGTGCAGCAGCTGCCTGACGGGGGTTACCGAGCCATCGCGCGCGCATACGCGGTCGGTAGCGGCCCGACCAGCAGCGGCCTTCCCGGTGTGGTGGCGATCCGGACGGCTCCGAATGGCGTCGCCTCCTGGACCCGGGCCTACACCGGTACCGATGTAGCCGCGCCAGCGAGCGCCGCGGCGACCTCGGACGGCGGCTTTGTGGTTTG
>CAZYWA010000608.1:0-4485 GCA_964650975.1 uncultured bacterium | reverse complement strand
AAGCTAAAGACCGTCCAGGACGCGGTCGGCTCGGATCAGATCTTCCCCGTGCACATGGTGGAGTCGGACCACGAGACGGTGCTCGCGAAGAAGAGCACCGTCTCGACCCAGCCAGGGTTTTACGACGTGCCCGCCGACTATCAGCGCTTCGACATCGCGGCGCAGATGAACAAGGCGATGGGCGAGATGCAGCAGCGTATGCAGCAGATGACGCCCGAGCAGCGCGCTCAGATGCAGCAGATGATGCAGCGCTTCAAGGGCATGAACCCGAACGCACTGCCGCCGGGCGCCGGGACTCCGGGTGCCCCGGCCGCGCCCACGGCGCCCTGACCCTCCGGGGGGCCGCGGCGCGGGCGCCGGCTACTTGGCGTAGCGGTCGTGGTGGCGCACCCACGCCTGCGTGAACTCGAGCCGGTCCTCGTCGCGGCCCTTGGGCACCAGGTCCAGGAACTGATAGGTGGGGTTCACCATGTCGATGCCGCGCGCGTAGCACGAGTAGGTGTGGAAGATCGTGCCGCCCGGGTCCTTGACGAAGACGCTGATTCCCTCGCGGTCCTGCATGTTCATCGGACCGGTCGCGTAGTTGTAGAAGACCTTCTTGCTCGCGATCGTCTCGGGCGTGAACGAGGCCTGGAAGTCGTAGTTGAAGTCGGTCTTGCCCGACGAAAGCCAGTCGAACGTCCAGCCCATGCGCTTCTGGAACTTTCGGATCTTGGCGAGGGGCGCCCGTGAGATCGCCACGAACGCGACGTCGCGCGCGGCCAGGTGCGGCAGCATCGCGCTGTAGTGGTCGGCCCAGAACGAGCAGTGCTTGCAGCCTTCTTCCCAGGCCGGGCCGAACATGAAGTGGTAGACGACGAGCTGGCTCTTGGTACCGAAGAGGTCGGCGAGGGTCTTCGTGCCGTTCGGCCCGTCGAGCTCGTAGGGCTTCTCGACCTTCTCCCAAGGCAATGCGCGGCGTGCCTTGCTGAGATCGTCGCGTAGCTTGGTGAACCTCTTCTCCTTCGCGAGGAGCGCGGTCCGAGCGGAGATCCACTCGGAGTGCCTGACCACCGGATGCCGGCGGCTCGCTCGGGGCTTGCGTGTGGGCATGGGGGACCTCCTCGGTGAGCGGGGAGTGAGATAATATTCAACTAGAAGGTTGAACGAAAGCGTGAGAGCCCCGAGCCAGCCGGCACTCGACGGAGTCTACGGCGCCATCGCCGACCCCACGCGCCGCGCGATGCTGAGCCTGCTCGCTCGCGGAGAGGTGAAGGTGGGTGCCCTGGCCGAGCGCTTCCCGATCTCGCTCAACGGCGTTTCCAAGCACGTGAAGGTGCTGGAGCGGGCCGGGCTCGTGAAGCGAAGCATCCGCGGCCGCGAGCACTGGCTCCGGCTCGATCCCGAGCCGATGCGCGAGGCCGCGCGATGGCTCGACCACTACCGCGCATTCTGGGAAGAGCGGCTGGATGCGCTGGAAGCGTTTCTCCTCGAGGGAGAGCGAGACCTCGGGCGTCACCCATCGCCGTCGAGGGCGTATCCGGGCCGGAGGCAACCACGATGACGAACGATGGCGATGTCGCGCAGGCGGTGGTGGTACGCAGGTCGATCCCGCTGCCGCGCGAGCGGGTGTTCGCCGCGTGGCTCGATCCGTCTAGCCTCGCGCGGTGGATGTGCCCGGGGACCGTGGTCGGCGCGACGGCCGAGGTCGATGCGCGGGTGGGCGGCAAGTTCCGGATCGTGATGAGCCATGCGCACGAGCAGGTCGAGCACACCGGCGAGTACCTGGTGATCGAGCCGCCGTCGCGGCTCACGTTCACCTGGATTTCCGTCAACACCCATCACCAGCCGAGCGTCGTGACGATCGAGCTCGAGGCGCGGGGCGCCAGCACCGATCTCACGCTCACTCACCGGCAGCTCCCGCCCGCCAAGAGCGACGCCCACCGCCGCGGCTGGACCGACATCGTCCGCAAGCTCGACGAGACGCTGAGCGCGCCGTCGACCTGATTGCGCTTCAAGTCTCCGTGCCGCGCATCATCAGGATCTCGCCCGGCTCGAGTGCGATCGTCGGATGCAACGCGGGATCCTCGGGCGAGAATCCCAGTCGCTCGAGGAGCCGCCGCGAGCGATGGTTCGCGCCCTTCAGCACAGCCGAGAGCGTGTGCACGCCGTAGTGACCCGCGAGCTCGGCGATCATGGCTTCGGTGGCCTCGCGAGCGAGCCCCTTCTTCCAGTGGGCACTTTCGAGCTCGTAGGCGATTCCCGCTCGCCCATCCCGGTGAATCGTCGCCTGCACGTAGCCGATGAGCTCGGAGGTGTCGAGGCGTAGCACCCAGTTGAGCCACTGCTCTTGGCCATCCGGGGAGAGTCGTGATTCGAGCCGCTCGAACCGCTCGAGCAGCCACTCGCGCGACTCGGGCGGGGCGTTCTCGTACTCGTAGATCGCGGGATCGCTCAGCACCCGGAACATCTCCGCCGCGTGCCGAGCGATCTGCGGCTCCAGCGTAAGCCGTGGCGTCGAGAGTGCGCGCACGAGACCGTCGGGACTATCGGGACTATCGGGCTCGCGCGCCGCCGCTCAGGAACGGTGCCACCACCTCGCGGGTCTCGTCGCTGGTCACCACCGGGACGATCTCGAAGGTGACGCCCGCGCCTCGCCACTCGAGAACCCACTGCTGCAAGAGCCGCAGGTCGTCGCATTTCATGAGCTGGAAGCAGCGGCTGAAGTTGGGTTCGATCCAGCTCTGCAGGTACTCGAGCCCCTCCGGCAGCATGCGCCCCGCTTCGCGCACCCGCTGGTAGACCGGAATCATGTCGTCTTCCCGGAACCGTTCGATGACCATGAAGAGCATCGTCAGGCACCTCGGTGCGTTAACTCAGGGGTTACCAACTTGGTAGTTAACCAATTACCAAATCGGAACATTTGATATTACCAAGATGGTAGATTAGTGATTACCAAATGTGGGAAGGGGGCCGCCATTCGCGAAAAAACCAGCGGAAAACCCCCAAAAGCGCCCTTCCGGCCCCGGGCCTCAGTCCGTCTCGTCCCAGTGGCGGCCGACGCCGGTGTCGACCACCAGCGGGACCGCGAGCTCGATGGCGTGGGTCATCTCGTGGACGGCCATGTCGCGCACCGCGTCGACCATCGCTTCGTCGACCTCGAAGACCAGCTCGTCGTGCACTTGCAGCAGCATGAGCTGGCCCGGGAACTCCTCGGCGAGGCGGCGGTCGATCGCGATCATGGCCTTCTTGATGAGGTCGGCGGCGGTGCCCTGGATCGGCGTGTTGAGCGCCATGCGCTCGGCCTGGGCGCGGTCCATGTGGCTTTGGCTCGCGAGCTCCGAGAGTCCGCGACGGCGCCCGAGCAGCGTCTCGACGTAGCCCTTCTGGCGCGCGCTCGCGATGGTATCGCTCTGGTACCGCGCCACCTCGGGGAACCGCTCCGCGTAGCGCGCCAGGTATTGCTTGGCCTCGGTGCGGCTGATGCCGGTGGTCTCGGCGAGCCCGTGCGCGCCCTGGCCGTAGAGGATCCCGAAGTTCACCGCCTTGGCGATCCGCCGCTGCTCCTTGTCGACCGCTTCCACGGCGACGTTGAAGATCCCGGCCGCGGTCTGCGTGTGCACGTCGATGCCCGCGGCGAACGCCTCCGCGAAGCCACCCTTGCCGCCCACCAGATGCGCCAGCACCCGTAGCTCGACCTGCGAGTAGTCGCACGCGAGCAGCGTCCGTCCTTCCGGCGCGCAGAACGCGTGGCGGATGCGACGCCCCTCGACCGTGCGGATCGGGATGTTCTGGAGGTTGGGATCGGACGACGAGAGCCGGCCGGTGGCGGCCACGGTCTGCGAGTAGGTGGTGTGGATGCGCTTGGTGCGCGGATGGATCAGTCCCGGTAGCGGATCGACGTAGGTGTTCTTGAGCTTCAGCAGGCCGCGGTAGTCGAGGATCGCCTGCGGCAGCGGATGGCGCGCGGCGAGCTCGGAGAGCACCGCCTCGTCGGTCGACGGGCCGGTCTTGGTCTTCTTGATCACCGGTAGCTGCAGCTTGTCGAACAGCATCTCGCGGAGCTGCGGCACCGAGCCGATCGAGAACTGGGTGCCGGCGGCGCGATAGACGGCCTGCTCGGCTTCCGCGATGCGGCCGTCGAGCTCGGCCGAGAGCGACAGCAGCGCCTGCAGATCGACGCCGATTCCCGCGGTCTCCATGCGTCCCAGCACCGGGATGAGCGGCAGCTCGAGATCGCGGTAGAGAGGGCCCAGGCCGTCGCCATCGAGGCGCGGCGCGAGCCGCTTCTCGACCAGCCACGACACGTGCGCCGCCTCGGCCGAGAAGTCGCGCGCCTGCTCGACCATCGCCGACGCGAAGCTCTCGCCCTTCGCGACCGTGTCGCCGTACGGGATCATCTTGTGCTGCAGGTGAACCAGCGCCAGGTCGTCGAGGTTGTGGGTGCGGCGATCGGGGCTCAGCAGGTAGTCGGCGAGCAGCGTGTCGCCGTCGATGCCCCGCAAG
>CAZYWA010000607.1:0-4501 GCA_964650975.1 uncultured bacterium | reverse complement strand
CCAAGCCGTCGTAGGCGGCGCGTCCGTCGCGTTCGATCCAGTGCAGCATCGAGGGATGCAGGTACACCTCGATCGACTCCCGGGCCTCGAGCAAGTGGATGGCGTGCCGCACCATCTCGAGGACCGAGTCGCGCCGCACCGTGAGCTCGCGGCGCAGCACCGCCTCGGCGATCGCCATCACCAGCTCCACGGCCTGGCCCTCGGCGCGGCGCAGCAAGCGCGAGGCGAGCCCGTCGATCTCGGCCAGGGCACCGTTGAGCGCCGCGAGCTTGGCGCGGCCCTCCTCGCGCCCGCACTCGGTGCCGATCTCGCGGCCGGCCTTGTAGCCCTCCTCGTAAGCGCGCCGGATCGTCTCCTCGTCGAGGACGCGCACGGTCTCGGCGGCGGGCTCGGCGCGCGCGGGCGTCTCGTGCGCGGCCGCCGCCCCGAGCGGGCGGTAGCGGAACGCGTCGACCAGGTCGGTCGCCTTCGCGGTCTTCAGGATCCGCCGGTTGCGGTCTGCCGAGAACGACATGGATTCCTTTCGGGCTTCACACCAGCACGTCGCCGGATTCGCCTCGGGTGGGCATGCTGAGTTGGCCGGCCGCCTCGAGCTTGCGGACGATTTCCACCACTTCTCGCTGCGCCTTCTCGACCTCGCTCAAGCGCATCGGGCCGAGCGCGTCGAGGTCTTCCTGGAGCATGCCGGCGGCGCGCTTCGAGATGTTGGCGAAGATCTTTTCCTTGAGCTCGGGGCTCACGGTTTTCATCGCCAGCACCAGGAGGTTCCGCGGCACGTCCTTCACCACCAGCTGCAGGTCGCGATCGGAGAGCTGCACCAGATCGTCGAACACGAACATGAGCTCGCGGATGCGCTCCACCATCTCGGGCTCGGTCTTCTCGATCTCGTCGAGCAGCGCCGCGCCGGCGCCGCGGTCCATGCGGTTCAGCACCTCGGCGACCGCTTCGACGCCGCCCAGCTGCGTCGTGGTGGCGGACGAAGCCTGCTCCTGGAACTCGGAGCCCAGGATCTCGCTCACCTCGAGCAGCGTCCCCGGATCGACCTGCTCGAGCCGCGACATCCGCACCAGCACCTCGGCGCGCAGCGCGTCCGGCATGCCGGCCAGCACCTGCGACGAGATCTCGGGGCTCAGATGCGCGAGCACCACCGCGGTCACCTGGGGATGCTCGTTGCTGAAGAACTGGCTGAGCGTCGCGGGAAAGAGCTCGCCCAGCTTCTGCAGCCCGCCGCTCTGGCCGTTGGCCACTTCTCCTTGTAGCGCCAGCACGGTCTGCTCCTTCAAGACGTTGCGCAGCCGCTCGGCGTCGAGCTTGCCCTCGAGGCGCGCCAGGCTGAGCACGCTGTCGGACGAGGTGATCGCACCGCCGACGAGGCGGCCGTGGAACTCGGTGAGCAGCGCTTCGGTGTCGAGACCGCCTTGCTTGTGGATGCGGTCCGCGCCGGCCAGGATCCGCGCGATCGCGCGGTCCGAGAGGTGCGACAGCACCTCCGGCACCAGCTCGTCGTCGAGGAACTGGAGGATCCCCGCCGCCTTCATGGCACCGGCGAAGGCACTCTCGACGACCGAGTCGTCGCGCTGTGCTCTGGTGGATGGTTGAGGCACGGATCACTCCTCCTGAACCAGCGTCTGGATGAGCATCGCGACGCGTCGCGGGTCCTGCCGCGCGGCCTGCGCGATGTCGCCGCGCATCCGCGACGTCGCCGCGATCAGCTCGTGAGCACGAGAACCTTCGGTGAGCGCGCTCACGTTCGTCTCGGCCAGCACTTGCGCCGCTGCTTCCGCCATCGGCGAGATCGCCACCGTGGTTCCGGAGGCGAGGCGCGGAGCGGGCACGGCGCGCATCAGCGGCCGGACGATCGCGGTGTAGAGCAGCACGATGCCCAGGAGCGGCGCCGCCGCGCGTAGGATCTGCAGCGCCAGCGCCAGCCAGTCGCGAGCAGCGCCCGCGGCGGCCGGGGGGACCTCGGGTACTTGGAAGCGGACGTTCTCGACGTGCACCGAGTCGCCGCGCTTCTCGCTGAAGCTCACCGCGTCGCGGACCAGCGCCTCGATGCGGCCCAGCTCCTCGGTGGTGCGGGGCTGATACTCACCGGGCTTTCCGTCCTTGGCGTCGGCGTAGGTGCCGTCGACCAGCACCGCCGCGGTGACGCGCCGGAGCGACCCTGGCTGGGCGACCGAGTGCTTCTCGACCTTGCTCACCTCGTAGTTCACGGTCGACTGCTGGCTCGCGCGTCCCGGGCCGGCGGGTGCCGCGGCCGCGGAGCCGGACGGGGTGTTCTGGCTCACGCTCGCGGCGCCCGACGCTCCGTTCCCCTGGGCTTGCTTCTCCTCGGTGCGGGTCTCGCTGCGGATCGCGGTGGTGTCGGGGTCGTAGTGCACCTCGGAGGTCTCGGTCCGGGTGGTGTCGAACTCGACGCCGACCCGCGCGACCACGTGCCCGGCGCCCACGATCGGCGACAGCAGCTCCTCGATGCGGCGCTCGATCTCGCTCTCGAACGCTTGCCGCGCATCGGTCGAGGCACCGTCGGCGAGCTCGCCCTCGCTGCCTTTCCCCGAGCGCGGCGTCAGCATCGTGCCGTGCTGATCGATCACCGTGACGCTCGAGGGCTCGAGACCGGCGACGGCGCTCGACACCAGATGGACGATGCCGCCCACCTGGCTCTGGCTGAGCGCTCGCCCGGCCCTGAGCCGCAGCACCACCGAAGCGGAGGCGGCCGACGCCTGGCTCTGGAAGACCTCGTGACGGGGCAGCACCAGGTGGACGCGCACGCCCTCCACCGAGTCGAGGCCGCGGATGCTGCGCGCGAGCTCGCCTTCGAGGCCGCGCTGCAACGCGATCTGCTGCTCGAACTCGGTCTGACCGAAGCGACCCTCGAGGACGTTCCCGAGACCGTTGCCCTGGCGGGGGAGGCCTTCGGCCGCGAGCAGCATGCGCACCTTGTCGACCTCCTCGGCGGGGACCTCGATGGCGCCGGTGCGGTCGTCCTGGCGGAATCGAATGCCGTCCTTGCCGAGGGTCTGCTGGATCTCGTGCAGGTCGTCCGGCTGCAGGTCGTGGTAGAGCGGCTGGTAGGCGAGCTGACTCGGGGACACGCCGAGGTAGGCGGCGGCCACGAATCCGGCCGCCACCACGGCCGCCACGACGGCGCGCTGGCCCGGCTTGAGGCCGTTCCAGAGCTGCCGCGCGCGGGCGATCCAGGATTCGAGAGTAGGCATGGTTTCGGTGGCTCAGTGTGGGGTTCGATGGAGATGGATGTCGTCCGGTTCGCGGCTCGTGCCGCGCGTCACACCTGCATGCGCATCACGTCTTGGTAAGCGTCGAGGATCTTGCCGCGCACCTTCATCATCATCTCGAACGAGAGCGAGGCCTTCTCGATCGCGACCACCGCCTCCTGCAGGCCATCGCCGTTCCCGAGCGCGAAGTTCTTCACCTGGTGATCCGCGTCGTGCTGCAGACCCTCGAGCTCGGTCAGCTTCTTGTCGAGCAGCTCGCCGAATCCGCTCGATTCGCTGCCGCTCGCGGGGCCGCGACCGTCGGGCGTCGAGCCGATCTTGAGCGGCCCGCGCAGCGCGTTGATGGCTGTGTCCGACATGGGAATCTCCGTTGCGGTGGCTCGGTGACGAGGAACGATCGGTGGATGCCTCGGGCTCAGCGAAGCAGGTCGACGGTGCGCTGGATCAGGCCGCGGGTGGTCTCGGCCGCGGTGGCGTTCGCCTCGTAGGCCCGGCTCGCCATCATCAGGTCGACCATCTCGGTCATGGGCTCGACGTTCGGGTACGCGACGTCGCCGTTCGGGTCCGCGTCGGGATGGCCGGGCTCGTGGACGATCTTGGCCGGAGCCGGATCCTCGACGATGCCGCTCGCCTTCACTCCGCTGACGTCGGCCGCCTCGAGCGCCGCGTCGAACGGCGAGTGCTCGACCGGCGACGACTCGACCACCGCCATCTTGCGCCGGTAAGGACCGCCCTCCGCGGTGCGCGTGGTGCGGGCGTTCGCGAGGTTGCTGGTGGCGAGCGAGACGCGGGTTCGCTCCAGCGTCATGCCGCTCGCAGCGACGTCGAGGATTCCGAAGAGTCCGCTCATGGTCAGGCTCCCGCGAGTGTGTCGTGGACCAGCTGGAACTTGCGCTTCAGGATCCGGAGGTAGGCCTGCGCCTCCGCGGCGTTGCCGGCCATCTTGCCGAGCTCGGTGTCGACGCTCACGGCGTTGCCGTCGGGGCCGGGGATGGCGTCGGGCCGGTTGACCGGATCGAAGGCCGAGGCATCGAGCCCCTCCGGGGCGCTCAAGTGCCGGCCGTCGGTGGCCGACATGGGAGCCAGGGACTGGCTCGCGTGACCGAGCTCGACGGCGAAGCGCACGTCCTTCGGCTGGTAGCCCGGCGTGTGCGCATTGGCGACGTTCGACGCCAGCAACGCGTGCCGCGCGCTGCGCAGCTGGATCATCCGGTCCAGCAGGTCGATGGTGCTGTCGCTCATGGCGGTTCTCCCGATTTCGCTCT
>CAZYWA010000606.1:0-4539 GCA_964650975.1 uncultured bacterium | reverse complement strand
GCGTCCTCGCCGTCGCTCTGGTCGAGGAAGAAGCCGGACGGTTTCTTGCCGACGTAGACGTGCTTCAACACTTGGCCGTCGGAATAGCGCAGCACGTCGAGGTCGCCGGTGATGAAGCTCGCGGCGTAGATGAGGTCGCGCTTCGGGTCGTAGGCGATCGAGCGGCAGTTGAGCACGGTGTGGATCGAGCGCTTCACCGCGAGCGGCGTCATGGTCATCTCGACCAGGTCGTGGCTGTAGAAATCGCCGAGCAAGAGCGTGCGCTTGTCGACGAGCGGCAGCATCGTGAGTCCACCGGCCGCGAGCTTGAGCGTGTCCTTCACCGCGAGCGTCGCGGGATCGAGCTTCACGATCGCGAACTGGTCGTCGAGGTCGAGCATGCCGACCTCCACGAACAGGTTGTTCTCGACCGGATCGTGGTTGATCAGCCACGCGCCGGAGCGGAACTTGGTGAGCCCATTCGCGTAGAAGTTGATCTGCGCTTTCTTGGCGAAGGTTTCGCGATCGAGGAGCGTGACCGCCGGATACTCGGTGCTCACGATCGCGAGGCCTTCCGGCAGGACTTCCAGGTCGATCGGCTGGATGAGCACGTCGTCCATGACCGAGCGCTTGTCGTCGAGGCCGAAGCTCGGCTTGTCGAAGGTCAGCAAGAGCGCGTAGAGCCAGTCGACCGTCCAGAGCTTGGGTTCGCCGGCGCTGGTGCGGAAATGGCGATAAAGCCCTTCCGTCTCTTGCTTGGTGAGGCGATGCGAGGCCATGTCGAGGCGAATCAGCCCGGACGTAGGCCCGTACGTGGCGAAGAGCGCCTTCGCGTCGTGGTCCACGAACACGTCGCGCAGATACTCGGTGGGAATCTCGGGAACGACGCCGGGCGGCGGATAAAGCACGCTCAGGCCCGGCACCGCGCGGGCGCGCTCGCCGATCTCGAACGGCACCATCGCGCTGTAGAACGCGAACAGCGTCCCGAACGCGATCGCGACCACGCCGGCCCGCGCGTAAAACCGCGGCCATCCCATCTGGCTCGCGATCAGCAGCACCGCGATCGGCACGCACGACTCGACTTTGAACGTGTAAGCGCGCGAGCCGAGCTGCGCGTGCGAGAAGCGCCACTGGGCGAGCACCATCCACGCGACGAACGCCGCGAGCACCGACCAGCGCAGCCCGAACCGGAACCGCGCGATGCCGAGCGCCACCACGCCCGCCGCGACCGCGGCGCCGAACAGCGGAAACGCACCGAGGATCTGCCCCATGTTGCGCGGCAGCTTGTGCCACTCGATCGGCACGAACAGCGGATTCACGGCGCCTTGCTCGTTGGGATCGGAGTTGGCGCTCGGCTTCACGTAGAGCACCACCCAGGTGAGGAAGAGCGCCGGGAACGCGAACAGCGCCACGTCGACCGCCACCTTCCACCAGCGCCGCTCGCCGACGGTGCGCACTCCGTACCAGGACACCGCGAGCACCGCCGGCAGCGCCAGCGCCACCGTGGTCGCGATCCGCGACACCGGCACCACGCCGTCGGCCCAGAAGAGCGACGCGTGCGTGACCAAGTAGGTCGCGACCGCGAACACCGCCGCGTCGACCGGCAGGAACGCGAGCGCCCCCCAGCTCAGCAACCGGCGCGGTCTCGCGGTACGGGACATCGACGGAGACCGAAACCTGGGCTGCTGGCGCTGGGACGAGATCGCCGGCCGCTCAGCGCGGGCGCGAGTCGGCGCTCGGCTCGTACACGACGGTGCGGTTCCGGCCCTGGGTCTTGGCGCGATAAAGCGCCGTGTCGGCGTGCTGCACGAGGTCCTGGATGCGCGTGCCGTGCGACGGGAACTCCGCCATCCCCACGCACACCGTGAACGGGATGCGGGAGTCGTTCCACGCCAGCGGGTCGTTCTCGACCGTGCACCGGAGCCGCTCCGCGACGTCGAGCGCGCTCGCTCCCGACTCACCAGGAAGCAGGCAGATGAACTCGTCGCCACCGTAGATGCCGATCGCCTGCTCGCCCGCGAGCACGCCGCGGAAGAGCTCGCCGATGCGACGGATCACGGCGCCTCCGGCGAGGTGGCCGTAGAGCGTGTTGATCTCGCGCAGGTTGTCGACGTCGATCATGAGCAGCGCGAAGCGCTCGCCGGCCTCGCTGCCCGAGATCTCGCGGCGCACGATCCGGTAGAACTCCTTGAGCGTGAGGAAGCCCGTGAGCTCGTGGTAGCGCACCAGCTTCCGGATCTCGTCCTGGTAGCCGATGTCGATCTCGTCGAGCACCCGGTAGAGCAGCACCGTCTCGCCCAGAATGATGCGGTCGCCGTCGCGCAGCTCGACCTCGGAGAGCTTGCGGTTGTTGACCAGGATGCCGTTGGTGCTGCCCAGGTCGGTGACCACGTGGCGGAATTCCTCGGCGGCGCCCACGCGGCGGATCGAGGCGTGGCGGCGCGACACCATCTCGTCCTCGATGGGGAGGTCGAGGCGCATGTCGCGGCCCATCACGATTTCCTCGGCGACCAGCGGGAACTCGCGCCCGACGTCCTCGCCGCGCAGCACGATCAGACTCGCGCGCCGCTGCCCCGTGGGAATGAGATACGGCGCCTTGAGGAGCTGCGTGTGCGCGTCGAGATCGGGCACCGAGGGGACGCCACCCCAGCGGTTGGCCTCGGGGCGCGCGGACGGACGCGACTTCGGATCGGACATCACGGGCACCGTACCAAGCGGCCTCCGGCGTTCCAAGCGAGCAGGGATCTCGGGCCACGCTGTCCCGGGGACCTCGTGATAGCGTCCCGTGAATGGGTCGCGACGCAGGCGCCGAGAGGCCCCGAAAGGATCGGCCGCGGCGGGTGCTGACGGCGCTCGGTGTGCTGAACCTGTTGTTCGCGATCCTCGGACTGATCCCGAGCGGGATCTCGGGCGCTACCGTGATGTTTCAAGGGCTGGCCGCCATGCCCGACGCGCCCTACGAGATTCCGGCCTTTGCGGTCATGTGGAGCGTGACCGTGTGTTGCCTGGTGGGGCTCGCGATCATCGGAGCCGACTTCCTCTCCGGGAGGGCGCGGCTCGCGCCGTGGTTCTCCGGGCTGCTGGCGTTCGAGGTGGTGTGGACCGTCCTGCCCGGTCTGCTGTGGAGAGTCTGGACGCCAGAATGGCGCCCGGTCGCGATGAGCATCGCCGCCGCCACCGGCATCGCGAACGGTGGGATCATGGTGCAGTGGTTCGTCTTCTATCCGGTCTGGGGAATCTTCGCGGCGCGCTGGGTGAAGCGCGCGATCGTCGCGGGTCCGGCTGGGTCGGGCGAAACAACGTGATATCAAGAACCGGTACGATTCGATTTCAAGAATCGAAACAAACCGGCATCACGCTTCGTCACAATTCGATTTCACTTCGGCTCGCACGACTGCGATTTCGGCCTTTTTTCAGCGTAAAAGGGGCCTTCCCGGGCACGGATCCCGGCCGCATCACAGCTCGATCCGGCGCGTGCCGCCGCCGGGCTCGATCACCAGCACTCCCGCGTTCACGAAGTCGGTGACGTAGAAGGTCCCGTCGGGCGCCATCGCGAAGTTGTCGGGGATCATGCTGCCGAGCCGGGCGATCTCGGTGAGGGCACCGCTCGCGGGATCGACCTGCACCAGCCGTCCCGGGAAGACGCTCTGCAGCGCCACCAGCCTGCCGTCGGACGTCTGGTGCACCGCGGCCGGCAGTACCATGCCGCTCGCGATGGTCTGCGTGGCGCCGGTCTCGCGGTCGATCCGGATCACGCCACCGGCCAGCGAGAAGAGCGGCGCGAAGAGATCGTTGCCGATGCAGGTCATGGCGTTGAGCGTGGTCACGTCGGTGGTCACGGTGCGCGGCGGCTCGACACCTTTCGGATCGACCTCGTAGACGCCCCCGGGGTTGATCTCGCGGTTCACGAACACGCGGCCGTCATCGCAGCGGGCGATGCCGTTGGCGTTCGAGCCGACCGTCGCGATGACCTCGCGCCCGCGCTTGGGGTCGAAGCGCGACACCGTGCCGTCCTCGGGCTCGGTGAGCACGAAGGCGCCGTGGTCGACCAGCACCAGATCGTCGTTTCGCACCAGCCCGTCGTCGGCGCCGTAGCCGCGGGTGATCGCTCCCGAGGCCGGATCCACGGCCACCAGCTGCGCGCCGTAGAGCGCAGCGATCCACAGCGTGCCCTTGTCCCAGACGATGCCGTTCGTCGACTTGGGCGGCGTGGTGTCGACCGGCCCGCCGCCACCGCCCGAGCCACCGCAACCGAGCCCACCGCTCGAGAGAACCAGCAACAGCAAAGCAACCGATCGACGCATGGCTCGCCTCCGCGGAAGTCCGCGCATTGTCCACGAGCGCCACGACGCGAGCAATCGTGCATCCCGTTCACGCGTTGGATTGACGCTTCCAGCTTGGATCCTACGGAACGCGCGACGACCGCGACGCGGTGCGGCGGCGGGCGCTCGCCCCGGGGTGCTCGAGGCCGAGCATCGCGACGACGGGGTCGTCGCGACGAAGCCGGCGCGAGGCCGAATGCAGGCCGGCCTGCCCTCGGCGTCGATGCGATGGCCGGCC
>CAZYWA010000605.1:0-4556 GCA_964650975.1 uncultured bacterium | reverse complement strand
GTTTCCGACGAGGAGGCGTTCCCGCTGCCCGCGGCACTGCTCGGCGGCTTCGACGTCGCCGCCACCGCGCTCGGCGGCATCGTCTCCACCTCGGACGGAGATCGCCTCGCCGCGAACAAGGCGCTGCTCCACGATCAGCTCTCGTCGACCGGTGGCTTCGTGGTGTCCGCGGACACGCTGCCGGTGACGCTCACCACGCGCTTCGGTCTCGACCGCGCGTGGCCGATCGCCGGCATCACGCTCAATCCGCGCGTCGAAGCATCGCTCTATCCGGCCGAGCAGCTGCGCGAGTTCGAGCTCTTGCTCTCGGAGGACGGCGAGCACTTCGAGCCCGTGCTCACGGGATCGCTCACGCTGGTGCCGGTCGAGCAGGCGTTCGTGCTCGACCATCCGCGGCCGGCGCGCGCCGCGCAGCTCCGCCTCGTCTCAAACCACGCCGACAACTTGGGCAACGTGGGGCTCAACGAATGGAAGGTGATCACCGTGCCGGGCGAGCCGGCCTCGGTTAGCCTCGATCTCGCCGACGCGTCGCGCGGCGGTCACGTGGTGTGGTCGGATCCCGTCATCGGCATCACGCCGAGCGAACCGCGGGCGCTCCTCGACGACACCGGCGCGGCCACGTCGATGAAGATCGCGGCCGGCGTGCGGCCGGCGTGGGTCGTCGGTTTCCACGACGACCGTGCGGCCGAGATCGTGTCGATCGCGTGGCGCGAGGGCGAAGCCGCTCACGATCGACTCCACTTCGGCGACGTCGACATCGCCGTCAGCACCGACGGACCACTCGGACCGTGGACGGAGCTCGGCAGATGGGACGTGCAGAAGCCCGACGCGCGCGGCACCTCCACCTGGACACTGCCGCAGCCCACGTGGGCGCGCTTCGTCCGGTTCCGCGCCGCCAAGCAGTTTCCGAAGGAAGGTGTGCTGCAGTTCCCGAAACGCATCCGCATCCAGGAGCGCCCCGTCGAGGCCGCGCACCTTTCGATCCTCGGCGAGTGGGGACCGCAGCGGCGCGAAGCGGTGTTCGAGGCCCAGTCGAGCGCCGTTCCGATCCTCGCGAAGCCGGCCGCCGCCGCGACCAACCTCGCGCGGGCGTCGGCGCGCGCGCTGGCGCTCGCCGAGAAGGCGTCCGGTGAGGTGCGCTTCGGCGCCGTCGAGAACTGGTACGCGGTCGACGTCCCGGCCGGCGTGAAAGCGCTCGCCTTCACGGCCTCGGCCGAGCCCACGGTCGACGTCGACCTCGCGGTCGAGGATGCGAAGGGCACCGCCCTGCCCTTGCGCGTGGCCTCGGCCGCGTCGCGCGAGTTGGTGCTCGAGGGCGTCGTGGAGCCCGGTGCCCGCTACTGGGTGCGGGTCTTCGAGCCGCCGCGCTCGGTAGCTGTCGCGTACGACACCAGCGCCAGCCTGATGGGCTTCGCACCGGTCGTCTACCACGCGCTCATGGCGTTCGCGGAGGGAGTCGAGCCGGCGCACGAGTTCCTGAACTTCATGAACTTCGAGACGGCGTTCCTGCTCGATCCGTGGAGCGATCAGCCCTGGGTGCTCGAGGGAGCGCTGCTCGCGAAGCGCGACGAGAGCGACTCGAGCGATCTCGAGGCCACGATGGTTCCCGCGCTCACCGGGCTCGGGCAGCGCCGCGGCGCGCGCGCGATGATCGTGCTCACCGACGCGCAAACGCCGGGCTACGCGAAGAGTGGCGACATGTGGAGGGCTCTCGGCCAGGTGCGACCGCGGATCTTCACCGGCCACATTGGCGCCAGCGCCGACGCACTCCACGAGACCCAGATCATGCAGGACCTGGCCGCCGTGAACGGTGGGATCTACGCGCCCGGCGCCACCCAGGCCGAGATGGACGTGGTCGCCGAGCGCGCGGCCGCGCGCCTCAGGCGTCCCGCGCGCTATCAGCTCGTGGTGGCGGCGAGCACGCTGCCGCCTCCCAAGCCGGGCGCGATCGAGGTTGCGGGCGCCCCGATCACGCCGCCCACGAGCGGCGCTGGATCTGCTGCTGGGACTGCGCCAAAGAAAGAGGTGCAAGGCGGCGCAGTCGAGCTCATCCTCGATGCCTCGGGTAGCATGTGGCAGCGCCTCGAAGGGAAGCCCAAGATCCAGATCGCGCACACGGTGCTCTCCGATCTGGTCACCAAGACGCTCACGCCCGGAACGCCGCTCGCGTTCCGGGCGTTCGGCGATGACAAGCCCGGCTCGTGCGAGACGCGCCTGGCCGTGCCGCTGGCGCCGCTCGATCCCAAGGCGCTCGTGAAGCGCATCACCAGCATCAGTCCCAAGAGCGAGTCGCGGACTCCGCTCGCGGCCTCGCTGCGCGCCGTCGCGGACGATCTTCGGGATGCGCACGGGCTGCGCACGGTGGTGCTGGTGACCGACGGCGAGGAAACCTGCAACGGCGATCCCAAGGCCGAGATCGAGGCGCTGGTCCAGAAAGGCTTCGACGTGCGCGTCAACATCGTCGGCTTCGCGGTCGACGACGCGAAGCTCAAGGACACCTTCCGCGCCTGGGCCGAGGCCGGGCACGGCCAGTACCTCGACGCGACGAGCAGCGGCGAGCTGAGCCAGGCACTCACCACCGCCGTCAAGACGGTGAGCATCCCCTTCCGCGTGCTCGACGCCGCCGGCGCGGTGGTGGCGAGCGGCAAGGTCGGCGAGGGCGCCGTTCCGCTCGCCGCCGGGATCTATCGAGTGGAAATCGGCAGGACCAACCCGACGACGTTCCAGGGCACGACGTTCGAGGGCGTGGTGATCGAGCCGGAGAAATCGACGCGCCTCGACTACGTGGCGCGCTGAAGCTCCAGCAAGGACGGCGAGACATGCGACACCCACAGCGACGTTCCTTCGCCCGCTTCGTGTGCGGCCTCCTGGCCGCGATCCTGACGATCGACGGCATCGGCTTCCGCTCGATGGCCGCGCGTGCCGCGACCGAGGAGGAGCGCACCGCGCGCTTCGCGTCGCTGCTGAAGAACAGCCTCCTCGCGCTCGAGGACGGCGACCGCGAGGCGCCGCGCGACCGATGGGATCCCAAGTACATCGTCGACCAGGTGGGGATCGCTCCCGCCAAGCTCTACGACTGGACCCGGCGCTCGGTGGCGTGGGTGCCGTATCGCGGTGCCTTGCGCGGGCCCACCGGTGTCCTCATGGACCGCGTCGGCAACAGCCTCGACCAGGCGTTGCTGCTGGCCGAACTCGTGCACCTCACCGGCCGTCCTGTGCGCCTCGCGCACGCGACGCTTCCAAGCGACGTGGTGAGCCGCACCTGGCAACGCCTCGCGGCGTCGCGTTCTCCGGTCCCGCCCGCGCCGGTGCCGGCCGCGCCATCCAGGCAGGCATCCGGCCAGGCGACGGCCGCGCTCCCGATCGATCAGGTGCGCGACACTGCCGACCTCTACGGGCTCGAGCAGGACGCGGTCGCGAACGTGCTCGGCACCGCGGCCAAGGACGCGACCGCCATGGCCGCCGATCTCGACGCACGCACCCGCGACCAGAGCGCGCGCCTGATCGCGACGCTGGCGCTGCCCGGCGCGGCCAAGCCCGCGATCGACCCGGCCCGGGAGGCGCTCGCCGACCACTGGTGGGCGCAGGTGCAGGAGAACGGCGCCTGGACCGATCTCGACGTGCTGGCGCCGAGCGGCAAGCCCGGCGAAGCGCTCGCCACCGCGGCGTCCACCGTCGATCCCGAGGCGCTGCCACCGGACCTCGAGCACCGCGTGACGCTGCGAGTGATCGCCGAGCAGTGGAAGGCCGGCGTCACGCGCGAGAGCGTTCCGGTCGAGACCACGGTGCGGGCGCGCGACCTGATCGGCACGCGCGTGACCCTCTTGCACAGCCCCATGATGTGGCCGGCCGACTGGCCGAAAGTCGCGCCCGACGACATCCAGATCAAGCTGCGCGCGGCGCTTTACACCCAGAGCGAGTGGCTGCCGGTCATCCAGGTCGGGTCCCAGATGATCGCCAAGGCGAGCATCTTCACCACCGGTGAGCTCAATCCCAACCCGCATCCCACCGATCCGTTTCGCGGCCTGGCCGTGTCGATGGTCGGCTCGATCCAGAAGGCTGCCGACACCCTCGCCACGATCGGCCGCCCCGACGAGAAGCTCGCCACCAAGGCCGAGGCGCCCGAGGACACGGCACCCAACCCGAACGGCGAGCAGTCGGCGGAATGGCTCGAGTACGAGATCGCGGCGCCAGGAGCGGCGCCGCGCAAGATCCGCCGCGAGATCTTCGACCTGATCGGTCCGGCGGCGCGCGCCTCCGGCGGCGCCAAGACCTTGGCGATGGGCGAGGAGCGGAAGCTCGGCCGCGCGATGGCACAGCTCGGCGAGAGCGAGATCCACATCCTACCGTGCCGGGTGGCGCCCGAGTTCCTGATGCACCTTGCCGCCGAGAACGCCACCGCCAACCGCGATCTGCTCGACGAGATGTCGGCCGATCCTTTCTCCAAGCTGCCCTCCAACTACGCCGACCTCTTCTCCAAGCTGACACCGCTCCCCGGGACACTCTTCACGCTCGCGGCGCTGCGCTTCGCGTCGACTCCGCTCGCCACCGGTCTC
>CAZYWA010000604.1:0-4556 GCA_964650975.1 uncultured bacterium | reverse complement strand
CGCGCAGCAGTTCGGGTATCGACAACCCGGATCGGCCCTCGGCTTCCACGGTCGACACCAGATGATGCAGGGTGCCGAAGCTCTGCACGTTCGCGAGGCAGGTCACTCCCACCGTCCCGGTGCGCGCGACCCGGCCCAGATCGTTCCGTTCCAGGTCCACGATCATCACGTGCTCCGCAGCTTCTTTCGCGTCCGTGGTGAGCTCGTGGACCAGTGCGGTGTCTCGATCCGCCTCCGGGTCGCGCGGCCGCGTTCCCTTGATCGGCCGCACCATCAGGTGATCGCCGCGCCGGCGGAGGAAGAGCTCGGGCGAGGCTCCAACGAGCTGGAACGAGCCGGCATCGATGAACCCGGCGTGGGGAGTTGGGTGGATGTCCTGCATCGTCACGAAGAGCTCGCGTGGATCCGAGGCGAAGCCCCGACGGAGGCGATACGAAAGGTTCGCCTGGTAGATGTCGCCGTCGCGGACCAAGCGCTTGCACTCCCGCACCGCGCGAATGAATGCGCCTGCGCGGACGTCGGAACGGAGCCCCGCCGGGCCAGGAACCGGGATGCCGCGGAGCTCGTGTTCCTTGCCGCAGGCGATCACCTGAGCGAGTTGCGGCTCGACGGGCCGGAATCCGATGTCGAGCGCGAGCCCTGACGGCTCCGGCAGGTCCGCGATCTCCACCTCGATGGCGCGGTCACCGTCGAGTGAGTCGATCCGAAAGAAGCGCGGGTAAGAGAGCCACAGATCGGGAAGGGCGTGCCGCGGGACTTCGGCCGGATCGAAGAGCTCGTAGCCCAGGAATCCGACCAGGCCACCCTCGAATGGGAGTCCCGTGCTCTGCGCCGGACGGAGCCGAACGAGGAGGCGCGCCGCCGCTTCGAGGGAGTCACCGGAAGTGACGTAGCGTGCTCCGCCGCACTCGAGCACCACGTCCGAACCGGTCGCTCGAAGCGAGAACGCTGGTTCGCGACAGCTCAGCATCCAATCACCACCGCCAGCAGGCCCAAGACCTGGAACCCGAAATGCCGCGAAGTCGCGTCGCTCGAGCAGGGCTGCCCGGAACGGGTCGGCCACCC
Source organism: uncultured bacterium (assembly GCA_964650975.1). GTDB lineage: Bacteria > JADJOY01 > JADJOY01 > JADJOY01 > JADJOY01 > CAZYWA01. Next base: position 3,491 of record CAZYWA010000604.1, on the reverse strand, counting down.
GCGGGACTTCGCGGACCACCAGGGTCGGGGAGTGGTGCGTGCTCACGCGACGGAGTCTGGCGCAGGGTCCGGCCGAGCCCAATCGCCGCGGCCGCACCGTTTCCTGGGCCTGATCCGCGGGGATATACCGTCGGTTTTCGTCATTCTCCCAGGAGACCCCCGTGCGCTGGAGCCAGCTCTTGATTCCCACGGTTCGCGAGAACCCGTCCGACGCCGAGGTCGTGAGCCACCGGCTCATGATCCGCGCGGGCATGATCCGCAAGCTCGCCGCGGGCATCTACGACTACCTGCCGCTCGGGTTGCGGGTGCTGCGCAAGGTCGAGGCGATCATCCGCGAGGAGATGGTGCGCGCGGGCGCGCAGGAGGTGCTGCTGCCCGCGATCCAGCCCGCCGAGCTCTGGAAGGAAAGCGGCCGCTGGGAGATCTACGGCAAGGAGTTGCTGCGCATCCGCGATCGCCACGATCGCGAATTCTGCTTCGGTCCGACCCACGAGGAAGTGATCACCGACCTGGTGCGCCGCGAGATTCGCTCCTACAAGGAGCTGCCGGTCAATCTCTTCCAGATCCAGACCAAGTTCCGCGACGAGGTGCGGCCCCGCTTCGGGCTCATGCGCGGGCGCGAGTTCATCATGAAGGACGCCTACAGCTTCGACGCCGACGACTACGCGGCGAAGCTCGCGTACCAGAAGATGTTCGACGCTTACACGCGCATCTTCCGTCGCTGCGGCCTCAACTTCCGGCCGGTGGAGGCGGACACCGGAGCCATCGGCGGGCGCGATTCCCACGAGTTCCACGTGCTCGCCGACTCGGGCGAGGACCAGATCGTGTTCTGCACGGCGTGCGATTACGCCGCCAACGTCGAGCGGGCGGAGGTCGCGCCGTCGAGCGAGGGCCCGGTCGGCGCGGGCGAGGAGCCGAAGGCTCGAACCGAGGTCGCGACACCCAACGCACGGACCGTCGAGGAAGTCTGCGCGGCCCTCGGCATCGAGGCGAAGCGGCTCATCAAGACGCTGGTGCTGATCGCCGACGGCGAGCCGGTGGCGGCGCTGGTGCGCGGCGATCACGATCTGAACGAGCCCAAGCTGCGCACGCTGCTGGGCGCGGGCATCGTGGAGCTCGCGGGTCCCGAGACGGTGCGTGAGGTCACCGGGGCGCCGGTCGGCTTCGCGGGACCGGTGGGGCTCTCGATCCCGCTGATCGCCGACGAAGCGCTGCGGGGGAGCGCCAATCTCGCAGCCGGCGCCAACAAGGACGGCTTCCATCTGGTGGGCATCACTCCCGAGCGCGACTTCGCGGTGGGACGCTGGGGATCGATCCGCCGGGCGACGCCCAGCGATCACTGCGCCAAGTGCGGTGGCGCGCTCGAATTCCGTCGCGGCATCGAGGTCGGCCACGTGTTCCGCCTCGGCACCAAGTACAGCGAGGCGCTCTCGTGCACGTTCCTCGACGCCGACGGCAAACCGCGGCCCATGATCATGGGCTGCTACGGCATCGGCGTGGGACGCACGGCGGCGGCGGCGATCGAGCAGAACCACGACGAGAAGGGCATTCGCTGGCCGGTGCCTCTCGCACCCTTCGAGGTGGCGGTGCTGGCGCTGCAGACGAGTCCCACGGTGGTGGAGGTGGCGCAGCGCATCCACGACGAGCTGGTCGCCGCGGGAATCGAAGTCATCTTCGACGACCGCAACGAGCGCGCCGGGGTCAAGTTCAACGATGCCGAGCTGGTGGGGTTCCCCTTCGCGGTGGTGGTCGGAGCGAAGGGGATCGAGGCGGGCGAGGTGGAGGTGAAGGATCGCCGCGCGGGCACGGTCGAGAAGCTGCCGCTCGGCGAGGTGACGGCGCGGGTTCGCGATCGCGTCGAGAGCCAGCGCGCGTCGTGAGGTCGCCGTCGCGTCGCGGCCCGCATCGCGGCTCTCCACCGGCCGGCCGGGCGCGTCGCGGACCGAAGCCGGACGCGGCTCCACCGCCTGAGCCCGCGGAGCAGTGGATTTTCGGGATCCATCCGGTCCGGGAGGCGCTCGAGTCCGGCCGGCACCTGGCGGTGGTCTGGCGCGCGCGCGAGGTGGGCGACGCGCGCGTCAACGAGGTCACGCGCCTCGCGGAGTCGCTGGGAGCCGCGGTGGTGCGGGTGCCGCGCGAGCGTCTCGATCAGGTGGCGCGCGGGCGCGGGCACCAGGGGATCGCCGCGCAGGCGTCGCCGGTGGCGCTGCTCACGCTCGACGAGGCGCTGGTCGAGACGGCCGGTGAGCGGGACCGGTTGTGGCTCATGCTCGACGGGATCACCGACGAGGGGAACGCGGGCTCGCTGGTCCGGTCGGCCGCGGCGCTGGGAGCCTCGGCGATCTTGATTCCGGCGGCGGGCGGGGTGCGGCCTCATGCGGGTCTCGCCCGCTGCTCGTCGGGCGCCATCGACCGGGTGAGCTGGATCCGCCTCTCCCATCCGGCCGAGCAGCTGAGCCAGCTCCGGCAGCAGCGATTTCGCTTGCTGGGTGGGGTGGTTACGGGGGGCCGGGGCCCCGTCGACGGCGACCGGCGCGGCGACCGGGTGCTGATCCTGGGCTCGGAGGAGCGGGGGATCCGGCCGCCCATCGACGCCATTCTGGACGTTCGGCTGAGCATCCAAACCCGGCCCGCCATGCCCAGCCTCAACGTGGCCGCGGCGGGCGCGATCCTGCTTTCCTGGCTCGCCGGGCCGGCGCCGGGCACCTCCCGCCCGCGTCGCGCCGATTCGCCAGGCGAACCGGTTACTTGACAAGGTTCTCGGCGACAGTTACACAAGGTCGTTTACCGCGCCCCTTGCACCGTCCGTCGTGGGCTGCAATCCGGCCGCCCACCCCTTTCCCCAGGCCTTGGTTCTCAAGACGCGCCATGCCCGGGATCTCGAGCAGCGAAGGTGTCGTCCAGGGAATCGTTTCGACCCGCGACCGGTGACGGGTCGCTCGCAGTCGTTGGACGCGGCAGGCCGTGAACACGCCGCAAGGATTGGCTGGCGTAGCTCAATTGGCAGAGCAGCTGATTTGTAATCAGCAGGTTGTGGGTTCGATTCCCGTCGCCAGCTCCAACGCTCACCGGGCACGCAACGGTGAACGGAGTCCGGAAACGGAGATCGAGCCGAGAGGGAGAGGTGGTCGAGGACGGGTGCCCGAGCGGCTAAAGGGGACGGGCTGTAAACCCGTTGCCAATTGGCTACGGTGGTTCGAATCCACCCCCGTCCACCATCGTTCCGGCGGGAATAGCTCAATGGCTAGAGCATCAGCCTTCCAAGCTGAGGGTTGCGGGTTCGAGTCCCGTTTCCCGCTCCAGGCGCCAAGAGAGGCGGACGTCGGGCCCACGTAGCTCAGTTGGCAGAGCACTTCCTTGGTAAGGAAGAGGTCACGGGTTCGAATCCCGTCGTGGGCTCCACGAAGTAAGGGACGCGAGAGGCCAGGAGAAAGAACATGGGCAAGCAGAAGTTCGATCGGAAGCTTCCTCACGTGAACGTGGGCACGATC
>CAZYWA010000603.1:0-4558 GCA_964650975.1 uncultured bacterium | reverse complement strand
CACCGAGCGAAACGAGCTGGCGACGCGGATCGCGTGCCCGACGGCGCGCGAGCTCGGCGCCGCGAGCGGCGATGGAGATGACTCCGTGACCTCGGCCGTTTCGGCCGGCGCCGACCCCCCGACCACCGACGACGTCGACTCACGCCCCGGTGCGCGAATCCGCTGGATCGTGCTCCCGGCGGCCGGCAGCGCCCCGCGCAGCGCGCTCTCCCCACCCGCCGTGCCCACCAGGATCTTGAACCCGATCGCGTCCGCGCCGATCGCGTCGGCGTCCGGCACCGAGGCGATCACCTCGCCCAGGGCCTTGAGCTGGGAGAGCGTCGACAGCAATCCGGTGTCGAACGTCGCCAGGTCGAACGCGGCCCGCACCAGGAACACGTGCCGCCCATCGGCCGTGAGATTTTCCGCCAGACGGTGCTGCTCGTACTCGGAGAGCACCGCCAGCACCCCGGCATCCACGTCGAACCGGGCGAAGACCCCGCTCCGATCGACGTCGCGCTCGCTTTCGCGGAGCCGCGCGACCCGCGCCGCCAGCTCCTCGACCTGTGCGTCCCGCGAGGGGCTCGCGGCGCTCTCGCGCAGCAGGCTGCCCAGCAGCTCGACGCCGTCGAAGAGCACGTCCAGAACGTCCCTGTCGATGGGGAGCCGTCCGAGCCGCAGCCCGTCGAGCAGGCTCTCGAGCTTGTGGCTCAGCCCGGAGACCGCCGAGAAGCCGAACATCGCCCCCAGTCCCTTGAGACTGTGCGCGGCGCGGAAGACTTCGTTGAGCGTGTCGGGCGGCGCCGTCTCACCCTGCGGCAGCGCGGCCATCGCGAGCAGATTGGAGTTGATCCGCTCGACCAGCTCCAGGGCCTCGGTCAGGAACTCGGACTGCTGGTCCCCGGTGGCGGATGGCGACTTGCTGCTCATGGGAATCCGCGGTGCGATCCGCGGGTCGCGAGGAGTGCCTCACTCGGGACGGTTGAGCTCGATCTCGACTCTCCGGTTACGCGCCCGGCCATCCGGCGTGGCGTTGCTCGCCACCGGCTCCTGGGCGCCACGGCCCACGGCCTCGACTCGCGACGCTCCCACCCCGCTCAGCTCGAGCAGCATCCTGCGGGCTTGCTCGGCGCGGCTCGCGGAAAGCTTGTCGTTGGCCGCGGGCTGACCCGATCCGTCGGCGTGGCCGACCAGACGCACGCGCAGCTGTGGCTCCCGGCGCAGCGCATCGGCCAGACGCTGCAGCGTCTCGCGACCCTCGGAGTCGATCGCGCCGCTCGCCGAGTCGAAGTAAATCGGCGGAAACGAATCGGCCGGGCGCGGGCGGACGACACTCGGTGACGGAACGGCCGACACGCGTATCGCCGCGGCCGGGTGCGGGATCTCGTCGGGGCAGCCGTCTTCGTCGAGATATCCGTTCTTGGTCTCGGGTAGGTCCGGGCAAACGTCCTGATCGTCGGGGATGCCGTCGTGATCGCGATCGTTCTCGACCTCGGCTTGAGCGTCGGTCTCCCGCTCCACCGTCACGTCGGGAGAGCCGGAGACCTCGAGCTTGGCGTGCGCCGGTGCCGCGGCCGAGCTTCCGATGACCGGCGAGATGCCGACGATGCCGCGCACCTCGGGACTGCCGATGCCCGCGTTGAGCCCGAAGCCCGCGCCGGCGGTGAGAGCCAGGCCGCGGCTCGCGAGGCCCATGCGCTCGAACCAGCTCGCGCCCACGACCCAGCGAGCGCCGGCGATGACCTCGATGGGGCTTGACTCCTCCTTCTTGAGGAATCCGTCGAAGGTCGACGAGCCGCGCAGCTCGACGACAGGCGTCAGGTCGACGGACGGAATCGGCCAGGCCAGCGCGGCGCGCAGCGTGGCCGCGTCTCCCAGCCCCTGCTGCTGGTCGCGGTAGAGGTAGCCCAGTGCCAGCGCCGCATCGAGCGGACCGAGGGTGGCGTCGCTCACCGCGCCGAGGCTGAAGGTGATTCCTTCCTCGCCCAGGAAGTCGCGGGTATCGCCGGTGGGAATCGTGAACTCGCCGTCGAGGGCCAGGCCAAAGCCGCGCGAGGCCCGATCCAAGAGCTGGTACTTGGTCGCGAGGCGGACGTCGCCGATGCCGAAGGTGAACTGATCGAGATCCTTGGCGAAGGCGACGTTGCGAATGGCCGAGAGCGGCAGATCGATGCCGAAGTCCCAGCCGCGCAGGATTCCGATCGCCGCCAGCAGGTCGACGGTCGCCAGATCCGTCGTGACGTCGGTCTTGCCGGTCGTGGTACCGCCGGTGGTATCCGAGCCGGGGTGCGACTCGACCGGATTGGTGGCGTAGTTCACGAACAGGCCGAACCCGACCATTCCGGGAGGCAACGCCGTCGAGGACGGTGTGCCGATCCATCCTTCCCCGTCCGACGGGGGATGAAAGGTCTGCGCGTCGACTCGCGCGTGCGCGTCGCGAGCTCCGCTGGCGATCGCGCCCAAAGCCAGTGCCGCGATCGCGAGCGCCGAGGGCACTCGCGACCGCGGCGACCAGCGACTGCGGGGGGCACGCGGGCTCACGGTGAGCCGCTCCGCGCGGCGTGCCCCCTCCGGACGAGCTGTGGTGGTCCCAACGGGACTCGAACCCGTGTCTCCGGCGTGAGAGGCCGACATCCTAACCGCTAGACGATGGGACCTTCGTTTCGAGATGAAGAAGCAAATGAAGAGTTTCGTGAGCCGGTTTTCCGCACGGCCGTGGAGCGAACCGCGCGCCTTGGCTGGGGGACGAGGATTCGAACCTCGGTTACTGGGGCCAGAACCCAGCGTCCTGCCGCTAGACGATCCCCCAAAGTGCGCGAACCGGCTTTAGATAACGAATGCTGCCGGAGCGCGTCAACCCGCCGATCGACCTGCGTGAGGTCAGGCGGCGCGAGCCAGGGACGGCGCGAACAGCACCTTCTCCCGGTCCAGCTCCTTCGATGCGAGCAGGTCGAAATCGGTCCAGTCGTCGCCGGTCCAGATCAAGGCGCCCGGAACGAACTCGAGCAATCGCCGGTAGAACCGCGCCCGATGGCGCTTCGGGATCGTGTCGATGAAGGTCATGCGGTTGTCGAAGCGCAGCCGCTCGACCTCGCGACGGTACGCGAGCGGCCTCTCGGCGGCGTGGCCGTTTCGGAGGTTCCAGCCGAGCCTCTCGAAGCGCACGCACACTTCGTCGAAGACCTCCGGATTGGCGGCCTGAGCGCTGAGACCGTCGCGGAACAGTGTCTTCGCGACATCGGTCCCGAGCCCCACCGCCGCCGGATCGACTTCCATGCTCAGGAGCTGCGCCGCGGCGCTCAGGCAGGACTCGCAGGAACCGCACGCCACCACCCGGCGCGTGGTGACGCGCGGGCTCGGGCACGGCATCCAGTGCTTGAGCCAGGACGGGAACCCGCGCGCCAGGACCCGCAGCACCGCCATCTCGCCGAGCGGCGCGAGAGGACTGAAGACGTCGACGGCGGGACCTCGCTCGAGCAGGTAGCGAGTGAGCAGATCGTGGAAGTAGCGGGTGTGTTCGTAACGGCCACCGTAGTGCGAGGTGCCGTGGTAGGGCTCGGGTGGACGGCCGGGGTAGCGGTCGGGAAGCGCCAGGAGCCCGATGCCGCGGCTGCGAAGCAACGGCAGGAGCGCGAAGGTCAAGGCGCCGCGGGTGTAGCACGCGAAGCGGGCGCGATTCTTCTTGGGCAGCGGCCCCTGGTGGAGCGCTCGCACGTGCTCCGCGAGCGAGATCAGCACCGATTCCAGGTTGGTGCTCACCCGATGAATGACGAGGCCGGTACCGCGCAAGCGCTTCTCGAGCTCGTCGCCGGCGGCGGTGTCGGCATTGCCCGCCGACACCAGTAGGCCGACGACCGGCGCGCCGATGTCGCGAAACACCGCGGCATTGAGCACGGACTCGGGTTGAGCAGTCAGCAGCACGCCGACGGAGTCAGGCGTTGCGCGGTTGCCGATCCGGCTGGGCGGCTGAGTCTTCGCCTTGAGCTCGACGTCGGCATAGCTCTTGCGTTTCCGAAATGCGGGGCGATCGCGGTCCTCGACCACCGATTCTTCCGGGTTGAGCACGCGGTTGATGAGGATTTCCTTGCTGACGGCGCGGATGACTTCGTTCAGGAACGCGAGATCGAGTGGATCGAGCGGGAACTCGGTCTCGATCTGCTGCGCGAACAGTCCGACGTTCACCAGTGGCTGGAGCGCCACCATTCGCGCCAGCGCGCTGTCGACCTCCGAGTCGGGAGCGAGGACCGCGGCGTCATATCGAACGTCGTAGGTGACGGTCTCGGTCTTGCACCCACGACGGATCAACCCATACGCGCAGCGGATGCGGTCCGCGCTGAGCTTCGGCTCGTGAACGATGACGCGCTGAATCCCGATGAGGCCGTCCAAGGGACCAACTCCCTCGCCGCCTTACTGGCGCCAGGTCCGGCGCCACCTGTGCGATGCCCCGTTACCGGAACGCCCGGGTCAGGGGTTTTCTGAAGCGGCACAAAGATTGTAGCGGCGAAAAGGCCTCGAAGCAACGAAAACCTCGGTGAAACTGCGAGAAAACCAGAGGTTGATCCGGCAAAGCGTTGATATT
>CAZYWA010000602.1:0-4560 GCA_964650975.1 uncultured bacterium | reverse complement strand
CACGTCGGCGTCGGCCAAAATCTCGACGATGAGCGGCACACCGAACGGGATCGACCAGTACCTCCAGCTGGTGGCGAAGGTCGACGCGTTCGTGGCGCGGGTGACCGCGCGCCATGGCGACCACATGCGCTGCGGCAGCGGCTGCCACGATTGCTGCCACGTGCGATTCAGCGTGACCGGCGTCGAGGCCGAGGTGATTCGCGAGGCCGTCGCGACGCTGCCCGCCGCCGTCCGCGCCCGCCTCGCCGCGCACGCACGAACCGACGATCCCCATCGCTGCGCGGCGCTGGAGGACGATGGCTCGTGCGCGATCTACGCCGCGCGCCCGCTGGTGTGCCGCTCGCACGGCGTTCCGATCCGCCAGCGCCCGCCGCAAGGTGCCGCGACCCTCGACGCGTGCTTCCGGAACTTCACCGAGCGCGGCCCAGCCGCGGTGGAGGCCGACTGCGTCCTCGATCAGACCACGCTCTCCACCCTGCTCTACGCCATCGATTCCGCCCACGCGGCCCAGACCGGCAGCACCGTGGGCGCACGCTTCGCCGTGGCGGAGCTGGTGGATCAGGAGCCCGCGAGCGGGCCCACGTAATCGAGACGGCGCGACTCGAACTCGTCGAGATAGACGGTGCCGCTGGCGCCGTCCTTGATCGACATCACACCCAGACGCACCGCCTCGAGCGTCGCCGCGTCGTTGGCGATGCCGGTCAGGAACACGGAATCCTGCCCGTCGATCCAGAGCTCGAGGATGCCGTCCTGGGCGCCGGCGATCCGGGCGCGCCACTCGATCTCGACGGCGTGCGGCGCGTCCGAGATCGCGACCACCGGCGAGTCGACGCGGGTACCGTCGTCGCGACGCACGCGCGCGAAGATTCCATAAACGCCGTTCTGACGCTTGAGCACCAGCGTGAAGGTGCGCTGTCCTAACGCGTCGCGGCCGATCATCAGCCGGGCGCGGTGGCTGCCGTTCGCCTCGCCCGGGTCGAAGTCGCGCGGGTCCACGTAGAAGCGCGCCCGGTAGTACTTGTCGGCCGACGGCGTCGCGTCCTCGACGTACATCGAGTTGGTGTCGCGGACGACCGCTTGCAGGCCCAGCGAGGTCGAGCCGAGCGCGGCCGCGGGTGTCACCGAGAGATTGCCGCCGTCGGTCGCCGAGCTCGCCCATGCCGTGAGGTCGCCACTCTCGAAACCGCTCCGCAGCACCAGGTCGCTGCTGGTCTTCACGTCGACGATCGCTCGCTCCACGTCACCGCCCTCCTCGGCGATGACCCAGCCTCGATAAGGCGTGGTGCTCGAGGGCTGCACTTGCACCGATCCCGAGGCCGACGCCGACAGCGAGGCGCCGTGATCGATCGCCTGATCGAGGAAGGTACCGGACGTGGTGGTCCACGTGAGCGACGCCGAGCTTCCCGCGTCGATCGCGGCGGCGGGCGCGCCAAGCAACGTGCGCACCGACGCTCCGTCCGTCACCGTCGCGCCAAAGCTCAGCGCGCCGACCGCGAGCGAATGCGATCCGGAGCTCGACGCCGCCTCGACGCCCGCGTAGCCCGAGCGCGCGTCGCCGTCGAGAGTGGACTGCGTTGCGCCGCTCCATGCGTACACCAGGTTGGACTCGGTGGACCCGTCTGGATCGCCCGAAGCTCCAGCCGGAAGCCGGCTTCCCGGTATCGCCCAGAGCCCGCCCACGTTCGGGCCGCTCGCGGGGCCCACGTTGTCGCGGTTCGGCGCCTTCACGGTGGTGGTGCCGTTGGTGCGGTGCACCACCATCTGGTTGAGGCCCGAGACGTTGGTGGCCCCGCCGATCCCGTTCAGGAACGCATGGCCGTCGTTGGGGAAGATCTGGTTGTCGAAGTACTGGATCGAGTTGATCGGGCCGCCGGTCGCGTCGCCGTCCATGATCTGGTAGGCGCTGGTTCCGGTGTTGTGGCTGATCGTGCAGTTGCGGACGCTGCCCGAGGTGTCCTTGGGCGGCGAGCCAGGGCCGCCCTGATCGGAGGCCGAGAAGAGCCCCGACCCGAGATCGCCGGTCGTGAGCTGGTTCTCGACGATGCTGCTGTCGGTGAGATCGAGGTGCGCGCCCGAGACCCACACTCCTCCGCCGTAGGTGAGCGCGCTGTTGGCCGCCACGATCGTGCCGTCCACGGTGGCCGTCGAGTTGTTGTAGATCGCGAGCCCGCCGCCGGTACCGAGCGAGCCGCCGCTCGAAGTGGCGCTCGACTGCGTGACGATCGAGTCCGTCATCGAGAAGGAGGCGAGGCTCACGGCCACCGCGCCGCCGGTGCCGGACTGGGTCGAGTCGCCGACCACGTCGCAGTTCACGAACGCGTCGTGATCGAGCTGACCGGTGGCGAGATTTCCCGCCACGCCGCCCTGCGCCGCGACGCCGCCCAGCCCGTAGGCGCGCGCGCTGTCTCCGGCGAGGAACACGCAGCCGCCGATCCGGCCCTCGGACGTGGTGCCGGCCGGATCGCCCTGGAAGAACGAGTCGGAGAGCATGAGGCTCGCGGCGCGGCGGTTGATCGCGCCGTTCGAGGTGCTGGCGTCGTTCGAGTCGTCGGAGTGCGCGAAGATCGTGCCGCCGTTCCCTTCGCCGCTTCCGTGGCCGCTCGCCAGGTTGCCGCGAAAGATCGAGTGGCGCGCGTCGACGATGCAGCGGTAGCAGGAGAGCGCGCCGCCCGCGTGCGCGGTGTTGTTCTCGAAGCGTGAGTCGTAGATGCGCAGGGTGGTCTGGTCCTCGGCGTGGATGGCACCGCCTTCCGGTGCCGTGGGCGGCGTCACGCCCGGCGCCGGCTCCGACTGGTTGCCCGTGAAGGTCGAGTTCGCGATCAGCACGTCGCTCACCGGCGTCGAGACCGGATCGGCCCAGTCGCCCATGACGAAGATGGCGCCGCCCGCGTAGCCGGCGCCGTTTCCCTCGAAGCGGCTGTTGGTGATGCGCAGCAGGCCGTCCACCGACGCGATGGCGCCGCCGAACGAGCTCGGATCGTGGCCGGCCGCGTTGGTGCGGTTGTCGATGAACTGCGAGGCGTGGATGTAGATGCGCGACGATTCGAGCGCCAGGAGCCCGCCGCCGCCGTAGGAAGCCCGGTTGCCGGTCCAGGTGCAGTGATCGAAGAACGCCGTCGAGCCGATCTCGGAGACCAGTCCTCCACCGCCGGCGGTCGTGGAGGTCGAGGTGTTCGACACGAAGTTGCAGTTCACGAACGTGGCCTGCGCGTGGCCGAGCGTGACGCCTCCGCCCACACCGGCGCTCGCGGTGAAGCCGTTCGCGAACGTGAGCCCCTCGAAAATCACCGGTTTGCCGGGGTTCCCGTTGTTCTGGAAACGCAGGATGTCGTGGCTGCCATTGCCGCTCAGCGTGACCACCGCACCGGGCGCGGGCCGCACCGTGAACGCCGCGGTGTTGTTCCAGATGTGGAACGCGCCGTTCGGCGCGACGTAGGTTCCCGACGCGAGCTCGATCACGCCGCCGTCCGTCACCTGGTTGATCGCGGTCTGCAGGTCGGCGGCGTCACCGGGCACGTGCAGCAACTGCCCGGCCCGGCTCGCCCCGGTACCCGCGATGATCAGAAGGATCGTGAAACACGTCACTCGGAACGCGCGCATGGTCGTCACCCCCGGGGTGTTCGAGAGCAACGCGCGCGCCTTACTCGGTGCCTTGCCTCACTCGTGAAATTGTCGAAGGGTTCCGCGACATTCGATGACGCCGCCGGCCAGCTCCGAAAAGCTCAGGAAGGCCCTTCGGGCAAACCGCCCGGCCGCGGCCGGGCATTTCCTCCCGGTCTCCGCTGCCCGCGGACCCAGATCGACTCGAACGCGGCCCAATCTTGCGGGTCGGTGGTCCAGTCGGCGTAGATCGCCACGCCCCGTACCCGCTCGGGCGCGCCTCCCTTGGACGAGAGCCCGGCGCGGATGCCGTCGAGCGCGCTGGTGACGGTCTCCGTCGACGGATCGTGCCAGGGCACACGCTCCTCGTAGGTCGGCACCCCGAGGCGCACGACGCAACCGCTCGACTGCCGCGACACGACGGCCGCCATCTCCCGGGTCCACTGAGCCATCAGCCGCTCGTAGATGCGCGGCCAGCGCAGCGCGGTGTCGTAGGTCATGACGGCGAGGTCGTCGGCCACTCCGCACACGCGGTCGAGGTAGTCGGCGCTCCAGTGGACCCGCTTGTACGGATGGAGCGGCGTGGTCGGCGGATACGCCGCGACGGAGAGCAGCCGGTCGCGCGGCATCGCCGCCTTCACGCGCCGCAACAGCTCGAGGAACGCGGGATCGTCGTCGGGCAGCGGCTCGACGTTGAGGTGGATGCCATCGAAACCGCCGTCGCCCACCAGCCACCGGACGTGGGTGAGGAAGCCGCTGATTCGTGCCTCGTCGCCGAGCACCACGTCCTCGCCGTAGATGCCGCCAGTCCACGGAAGCACCTTCACGGCGGGCGCGGCCGCGTGAAATCGCGCTCGGAAGGATGCGGCCACCTCGGGCTGGTAGTGCTGGATGGCGCCGTTGTTTCTCCAGCCCGGGTACCCGTGCGAGTCCATGGGACCGAGGAACGGGTAGACGACG
>CAZYWA010000601.1:0-4567 GCA_964650975.1 uncultured bacterium | reverse complement strand
CGGTGCTGCTCCATCGCGACCGCGAGCTGCGCTCGGCGGTGCTCGCGCGTCAGCGCGAGCGGCTCCGCGCTTTCACGCGCGAACGGTTCCGGGACCTGTTGCTGGGTTACGTGCGATCTCTCGCGGGAGGCGAGGCGCGTGGCTGAGCCGCGAGACCGGCCGCGCTGGAGTCGCGTCGACGCGGAGCGAGCCCGTCACGCACTCGCCGGGTTCGGGCTCGGGCCCCGGGCTCGTCATTCGCTGGAGGCGCGGGCGCTCCTCGCGGAGCTGGTCGCGGCGAGCGCCGCCGACTCGCTTCCCCCGCTCGATTCTCCTCGGGCGGCCGCGCGCGGTCTGATGCGCGTCGTCAAGGCGCGGCTGCGCTCGCTGCTCTGGAGTCGTATGGGCGCTCCGCGGGAGCAGCAAGCGCAGTTCAACCTGGAGTTGATCCGGCTCGGCTCCGAGCTGCTCGCCGAGCCGGGCGGGCGTGCCAACCAGTGACGAGCAGCGACGTGTCTCCGCCGCCGCTGGTGCAGCTGGTCGCCTCGCTCAATCCCGGCGACGCGGTCTCCGATTTCGCCCGCGAGATCGCCGCCTGGGCGCGCCATCAAGGTCGGGACGGCGGGCTGATTGCCGGGCGAATGCATCCGGCGTGCTCGGGCGAGTCACGGCTCGCCGCCGAAACGGATCCCGCCGACCGGCGATTTCGAGGCGCCGTGCTTCTCTATCACCACTCGATCGGCGCGGGCCTCGTCGAGTGGGTCGAGCGTTTCGCGGGACGGGTGGTCGTCGTGCACCACTCGATCACGCCGCCGTCCTACTTCGAGAGCTGGTCGCCGGCCCACGTCGGCGCCGCAGAGCTCGGGCAGGGCGAGCTCGCTCGGCTGGCGCGTGCCACGGCGAGCGCGTGGGGAGTGAGCGAGTTCGATGCGGGCGAGGCACGCGCCGCTGGTTTCGTCGAGGTCGGCGTGCTCCCGATCGCGCCAGCGCGTACGCGGCTCGCCAATCCGCCCGACCGCACGCTCGCGGCCCGGCTCGCTCGTCGCCGCGGGCCGACGCTGCTCACGGTCGGCCGGCTGGCGCCCAACAAGAGGCTCGAGGTACTGCTCGCCGCGCACTCCCTGCTGGAGCGGGCGGTGCCGGACGCGTGGCTCGAGATCGTGGGCGGCGACGGTGGTTTCGAGGGCTACGGCCTGGCGCTTCGCTCGCTGGCGCGAGAGCTCGGACTTCGGAGGGTCGAGTTCCGCGGATCGGTGACCGACGCCGAGCTCGTCGCCTGCTACCAGGCCGCATCGCTCTTCGTCTTCGCGAGCGAGCACGAAGGCCGCGGGCTGCCGCTCCTCGAGGCGATGCACCACGGCGTTCCGGTGATCGCGCGCCGTGCGGGCGCGGTGCCCGAGACCGTGGGCGACGCGGCCATCTTGCTCGACGGCGACGACCCCGAGCGCTGGGCGGAGGAAGAGCTCCGGGTGTTGAGCGACGCTGCGGCGCGGGGCGCTCTCGTGGCCCGAGGCCGGGACCGGGCCGCGGCGGCGCTGGCGCTCGATTGGGGGGAAACCCTGACCCGCCTGGGGATCGACTCTGGCCGGCCGACGGCCAGCTAACTATCAGACTTTATTATCGTAACGCAGCGACTTCCTCGCTGGGTACGATGCCTCGTGGCACATCGATGTCGCCGCGACGTCGCACGGCCGTCAACCACGATCGTCAAGCTTCGAGTCCCTCTGGAGCTCGGTTTCCCACGCAGGTTGCGGCCGCGTGTCATACTCGGGGGTCGAGGATTGTCCGCAGTCGCGCACGAACCCATGGCCACGCGAACCCGAGCCGCTCACGGTCGCTCCGCCAAGGTGGCACCGCCACCGCCCTCCGAGGCGGAGATCGCGGCGGCATCCGCTCGCTACGTCAACCGGGAGCTCTCCTGGCTCTCGTTCAACGAGCGCGTGCTGGAGGAGGCGGCGAACCCGACGCACCCGCTCTTCGAGCGGGTGCGTTTCCTGTCGATCTCGGCGAGCAACCTGGATGAGTTCTACATGGTCCGGGTCGCCGGCCTGAAGGGTCAGGTACAGGCCGAGATCACCACCCCGAGCGTCGACGGTCTGCCCCCCGCGCGGCAGCTGGTGGCGATCCATGCGCGAGCGAGTGAGCTGATCCGGAACCAACAGCTCCGCTGGCGAGCCTTGCGCCAGGAGCTGCGCGCCGCCGGCATCGCGGTGCTCGAGCCGACCGAGATCACCCGGCCCGAGCAGCAGTGGCTCGCAAGCTACTTCCTGGAGCACGTGTTCCCGGTGCTGACGCCGCTCGCGATCGATCCCGCTCATCCGTTTCCGTTCATCCCGAACCTCGGGTTTTCTCTCGCGGTGAGCTTGCTGCGGCCCGAGGACTCGAAGGCCCTCGACGCGCTGGTGCCGCTGCCCAGCCAGATCGGTCGCTTCATCCGCCTGCCGGGCTCGGAGATCCGCTTCGTGCTGCTCGAGGACCTGGTGTCGATGAGCTTGGGCCAGCTCTTTCCCGGTTTCGAGGTGCGCGGAGAGGGAGTCTTCCGGATCCTGCGCGACAGCGACATCGAGGTCGAGGAAGAGGCGGAAGACCTGGTGCGGCTCTACGAAAGCGCGGTCAAGGCGCGACGCCGCGGCGACGTGATCCGGCTCACCGTCAACAAGGGCATGCCCGAGTCGTTGCGCGAGTTCCTGATCGGCGAGCTCGAGGTGGCCAATACCGACGTGTTCGAGATCGACGGACGCCTCGGCCTCGTGGACTTGAAGGACGTGATCGTCGCGGACCGGCCCGATCTGGTGTTCGAGCCTCTCAACGCGCGTTTTCCCGAGCGGATTCGCGATTTCGGCGGCGATTGCTTCGCAGCGATCCGCCACAAGGATCTGGTGGTCCACCACCCCTACGAGAGCTTCGACGTGGTGGTGCAGTTCGTCCGCCAGGCGGCGCGCGATTCCAACGTGGTCGCGATCAAGCAGACGCTCTATCGAACCAGCGACGACTCACCGGTGGTGAAGGCGCTCATCGAGGCCGCCGAATCCGGCAAGTCGGTGACCGCGATGGTCGAGCTCAAGGCGCGCTTCGACGAGGCCGCGAACATCCGCTGGGCTCGCGACCTGGAACGGGCCGGCGCGCAGGTGGTCTACGGGTTCTTCGATCTCAAGACCCACGCCAAGGTGGCGCTGGTGGTGCGCCGCGAGGGTGGTGGGCTGCGCAGCTACGTGCACTTCGGCACGGGCAACTACCACCCGATCACCGCGAAGGTTTACACGGACCTCTCGTTCTTCACCTGCGATCCGGTGCTGTGCCGCGACGCCGCGGCGCTCTTCAACTACATGACCGGCTATGCGCGGCCCACCAAGCTCGAGAAGATCGCGGTGTCGCCGATCGATCTGCGCGAGCGGCTGCTGGCGCTGATCGACGACGAAGCGAATCACGCCAAGGCCGGACGGCCCGGCCAGATCTGGGCGAAGCTCAATGCGCTCGTCGACGGTGACGTGATCGAGGCGCTCTACCGTGCCTCGCAGGCCGGCGTGGAGATCGACCTCGTGGTCCGCGGCATGTGCTGCTTGCGGCCGGGAGTGCCAGGCTTGTCCGACCGCATCCGGGTGCGCAGCATCGTCGGTCGGTTCCTGGAGCACGCGCGAATCGTGTGCTTCGGAGCCGGGCACGGCCTGCCGTCCGATCAGGCGAGAGTGTTCATCTCCTCGGCGGACTGGATGACGCGAAACCTCGACCGCCGCGTCGAGACGCTGATCCCGATCGAGAACGTGACCGTTCATCGCCAGATCCTCGACCAGATCATGGTCGCGAACTTCAAGGACCAGGCGCATACCTGGACGCTGGGCCCGGACGGCTCCTACGCCCGTGTTCCCGCTCCGCCCGGCTCGTTCAGCGCACATACGTTCTTCATGACCAACCCGAGCCTCTCGGGCCGCGGCAGCGCGCTCGCCGAAGCGGTGTCGGAGCCGGCCGCTGCTGCTCCCTCGCCGGTCCTCGCGACCGGCTGAAGCCTCGGGCCGTCAGGAGGGGTTGCCGAGCAGCGGCTCGGCGGCCGGAGAGGACACCGCTTCGCTCGACGTCTCGACGGTGGCCGCGGCGCGCACGCGACGGCCCACGGGACGGGCGGCGGACGGAAGCGACGCGGTGCCCGACGTGGGCTCGACCCGGACTTCCTCGAGGTAGTCCGCCTCGACGTTCACGCTCCACACGTCGTTCACCTCGCCCAGCACGTTCCGCGCGGCGTAGATGCCGGTCATCATCGAGTGGTCCTGGTTGTTGTAGCGATGCAGGCCGTTCCGGCCGATGGTCTGCACGTTCTCGATGGTCTCGAGCCAGGAACGCACGCGATCCACGTCGTCGCGGTATCCCGGTCCGTAGACCGGATAGGCGTGGGCGACCCGGGCGACGTGGCCGCCCTCGACCTTCGAGCGATCCACCAGTCCCAGCTCGCTTGCCTCGCGGCTCGCCAGCTCGATCCACTGCTCGTCCGAGTGGTGCCACGAGGGTTCGTCCGGCCACAGGAAATATTCGAGCCCGTTGCCGGTTTTTGCGGCGTCCGGCACCTTCGATGCGCTCCAGTTCTTGAAGTTCTGGA
>CAZYWA010000600.1:0-4580 GCA_964650975.1 uncultured bacterium | reverse complement strand
GCGCTCGCCGGCGGGCGGGTGGCGCTGGTGTGGAAAGTCCATCACTGCCTGGTGGACGGCGTGGCCGGGATGGAGCTGGCGGCGCACCTCTTCGACGCCGATCCCGCTCCCCAGTCGACCGCCGGGGAGGAGCCCTGGAAGCCGGAAGCGCCGAAGAGCGAAACGCTGCGGCTCCTCGATGCCTGGATCGAGCGGGCCGGGCGCGAGCTCGAGCACGAGCGCACGCTGCGCGCGGCACTTCGCGAGCCCCGAGCCGCGCGCAAGCGTCTCGACGACGTGATCGACGGCATCGGGGCGCTTCTGGGCACCGGCTTCGCGCCGCGCACCAGCCTCAACGCCGAGATCGGTCCGCACCGCCGCCTGGAGATGACGGTCGTGGACCTGGCGCGAGTGAAGCGGATCAAGCAGCGGCTCGGCGGCACGGTGAACGACGTGGTGCTCGCCGCGGTCGGAGGCGCGCTGCGCGGTTTGCTGGTCGAGCGGGGCGAGAAGGTCGAGGGCCTGCGGCTGCGTACGGTGGTGCCGGTGAGCGTTCGTGCCGCCGAGGACGTGGGTGCCCTCGGCAACCGCGTATCGGCGCTGGTCCTGGACCTCGATGTGGGTGAGCCCAAGCCTCGCAAGCGCGTTGCGGCGATCGTGGAACGGACGGCGGAGCTCAAGCGATCGCAAAAGGCCGGCGGAACCGAGCTGCTCGCGACGCTCTCGGCTGCGGCTCCCGCGGCGCTCATCCAGCACGCGGCCCGCCTCCAGTCGGCGCAGCGCTTCGTGAACCTGGTGGTCACCAACGTGCCAGGCCCGCAGTTTCCGCTTTTCCTCTCGGGCGCCGAGCTGCTCGAGGTGTTTCCGTGCGTCCCGCTGGCGCCCAATCTGGCGCTCAGCGTGGGTGTTTTGAGCTACCACGGGAAGCTTGGCTTCGGTCTGGTGGGCGATCGCACCGCGATGCCCGATCTGGCCGCGCTCGGCCGCCACCTGACGGCCTCCTTCGACGCGCTCGAGCGTGCGGCGGCCGCGCCCACGCGGAGCAAGGGAGCGCCGGCGCGTGGGAAGCCCAGGCGGAGGGCGCGGCGGTGAGCAGCGCCATCGATCCGGCTCGCGTCTATCGCTATCGCATCGATTTCGAGGGACGGATCCTTCACCAGGGGAGCGAGATCACCGACCCCGCGGTCGTCCGCCAGCTGTTGCGCACCGTTCATCGCGACGCGGACGGGACCTGCTTCTCGCTCTGCATGGGAGAGCGAAACGAGCTGGTGGCCGACGACGTCCTCTACGTGATCGCCTCGTTCGACGCCACCCCGGTCGCACCGGCGGATCGCTCGCCGCTGCGCGTGCGCTGTCAGGGCGGGCTCGAGCGGTCGCTCGATCTGGCGACGCTCGGGCTCCACGGCGAGGCGCACCTCTACGGCGACGTCGAGGGCGGGCTGTCGGCTCGATTCGGCCGGCAGGCCTGGCTCGAGCTCGCCAGCCGCCACGTCCAGGTCGATGGGGCGGGGGCCGCGTCGCTCTCGATCGGCGGGCGCTGGTTTCCGATCGCGCGCCGGCCGGTTGGCGGCGAGGCCGCCAAATCACGTGGAAAAGGCGGCAAAAACGCCACATGAACGTCCGGTTGCGGTGGCGCGGAACGGGGAGGTAGCATCGCGCGGCTCGAAGGGTCCCCGGTGACTGCGACTCGCGTTCCGTGCTTTCGCAGTCGATGAGCGCCAGACGACCACGCCGAGCAACTGAGGGAGCAGGTCCTGGCAGGGGACCGACGGTTCGCAGGCGCCGCGCTCCGGAAAAAATCGATGATCGCCGAGCAGCGGGTCGCCACGCGATCCGCTCGGAAGGGGTGTGACGATGGCCGAGCCCGTGGGCAAGCACGGTGATCCCCGTACGGGCAGCCTCCGGTTCGCGGGCGAGCCGCTCCCGATCAGTGCCAACTCGGCGGTCGAGACGGTCGCGACGCTGATCGAGAAGGCGGTCCAGTCGCGCGCCACCGACATCCACGTCGAGCCGCGTCGCGACGGCTTCAACATCCGCTACCGCGTGGACGGCTTCCTCTACGAGGTGGGTCGCGTCGACCACACCACCGGCCGCGAGATCATCTCGCGCATCAAGATCCTCGCGGACATGGACATCACCGAGCGGCGATTGCCGCAGGACGGCCACTACCGCTTCTCGACCGAGGTGTCCGAGTACGACATGCGGATCGCCACGGTGCCCACCAACTTCGGCGAGCGCATGGGCATCCGCCTCGCCGAGGGCGGGCGGCTCTTCACCTCGCTCGAGGATCTGGGGATGAGCGAGGACGAGGTGGCGCTGGTCGACTCGTTCATCGCCAAGCCGCACGGCATCGTGCTCGCGACCGGGCCGGTGGGCAGCGGCAAGACCACCACGCTTTATTCGTGCATCAACAAGATCGACAAGCAGGCGCTCAACGTGATGACGATCGAGGATCCGATCGAGTACGTGATCCCGGCTGCCAACCAGATCGAGGTCAACTACAAGGTCAACTTCGACTTCGTGTACGGCCTGCGCGCGATCCTGCGCCAGGATCCGAACGTGATCCTGGTCGGCGAGATCCGCGACGAGGAGACGGCGAAGATCGCGATTCGCGCCGGTCTCACCGGCATGTTGGTGTTCTCCACGTTGCACGCCAACGAGTCGGTGGGCTCGGTCACGACGCTCACCAACTTCAACATCAACCGGTTCCTGATCGCGAACGCGCTGGTGGGCTCGCTGGCGCAGCGGCTGGTGCGGCGCGTGTGCGAGAAGTGCGCCGAGCCGATCCGCAACAAGAAGGCGGCCGCCGAGGCGCTGCACGCGACGCCCAAGGACGTCGCGGGCTTCAACCTGGTGCGCGGCACCGGCTGCGAGCAGTGCTTCCACACCGGCTATCGCGGCCGGGTCGGCATCTTCGAGATCTTCAACGTCACTCCGAAGGTGCGCAGCCTGATCATGTCCGGCGCCACCGAAGAGCAGATCCGCAAGCAGGCCACCGACGACGGCATGGTCACGCTGCGCGATTCCGGCTTCGCCAAGCTGCGCGACGGGCTCACCACCGTCGAAGAGTACGTTCGCGTCCTCGGCTGAGCGCAGCCGAGGTTCTGGATCGACGACACCTCAAGGGAGAACCCCCCATGGCCGAAACCAAGAAGGGCAGCCGGGCCACGAAGGCACCGGCTGGCGGATCGACGAGCGGCAAGACCGCGGGTGAGCCGGGCGGCGAAGCCAAGAACGTGCTGGAAGCACGCGCGGCCGCCGCGGGAGGCAGCACCAGCGTCGGCGATTCGATCCGCCAGACCCTGGCGGCGAAGGTGTCGGACGACGCCGGTGCCGCGAGCGCTCCGCCGCCGAGCACCGCGCCCTCGTCGTCGGCCGGTCCCTCCGGCCCCGCGCCGCAGCCACCGTCGAGCGCCACGTCCGAGTCGGGTCCGTCGCCGTTCGCGTCGCTGTTCCGCAACAAGCGCAAGACCGACCCGGAGCTGGTCAACGTCTTCCTGCGTCAGCTGTCGGTGCTCTTGAGCGCGGGGATCCCGCTCATGCGCGCGCTCACGATCCTGAGCAACCGCAGCGAGAGCGCCGAGTTCCGGAGCTCGCTCACCGAGGTCATGAGCGACGTCGAGAAGGGCATCCAGCTGTGGGCCGCGCTCGCCAAGCACCCGCGCTGGTTCAACAACATGATCGTGAGCGTGATCCGCACCGGCGAGGAGTCGGGCTCGCTGGTCAAGGTGATCGACTACCTCGCCAACTACCGCGACCGCGAGTCGGACACCAAGCGCTCGCTTTCCAAGGCCGTGACCTATCCGCTCTTGGTGTTCATCCTCGCGATCGGCGTGGTGATCATCCTCTTGGTGTTCGTGATTCCGGTCTTCAAGGAGCAATTCGAGGCCAATCAGGCCGAGCTGCCCACCATCACCCGCATCGTGTTCGGGTTCTCGAGCGCCGTCACCAACGCCTGGGTGTGGATCGTGCTGGCGGTGTTGGTCGGCTACTTCATGTTCCTGCAGGCCAGGAAGCGCGGCGGGCTCAAGCCGCTCTGGCACCGGGTCGAGGTGCACCTGCCGATCTTCGGGCCGATCTTGACCAACATCTACACGGTGCAGTTCTCGACGATGATGTCGATCCTGCTGCAGGCGGGCGTGCCGTTGCTCAAGACCCTCGATCTGGTGGGCGAGGCGATCCCCAACATCCTGTTCCAGGACGCGTTCCGCTACATCCGCGGCAACGTCGAGCGCGGCCGTACGCTCCACGAGAGCTTCATGCCGTTCCGCTTCCTGCCCACGCTGGTGATCGACATGGTGGCGGTGGGCGAGGAGTCGGGCCGCATGCCCGAGGCGCTGGCCGCGGTCGCGAGCCATCACCAGCGCGAGGTCGACTACCAGACCGCGGTGGTCGGCACGCTGGTCGAGCCGCTGTTGCTCGGGTTCATGGGAGTCGTCGTGCTGTTCGTGGCGCTCTCGATGTTCCTGCCCTACTTCCGGCTGATCCAGGTGGTGCAGTGAGCCGGTGGGCGGGAGTGGTGGGCCTCGCCGTCGCGCGCGGCCTGGTGGTGGGCGTGGCGCGCGCGCCCGCGGAGCCGGTGAACAAGATCCAGCAGCAGA
>CAZYWA010000599.1:0-4580 GCA_964650975.1 uncultured bacterium | reverse complement strand
GGCGATGACCTGCGCGCCGAGCCTCGCCGCCAGCTCCACACCAGCGGCGCCGACACCGCCGTTGGCTCCGGTCACGAGCGCCCGCTCGCCGCTCTTGAGCCGGCCCGCCACCACCAGCCCGCGCCACGCGGAGCCGTACGTGCAGTGCAGCACCGACGCCTGCACCGAGCCCAGCTCGTCAGGTATCGGGTAGAGACAGCGCTGCGGAACCTCCAGATGGCGGGCGTAACCGCCGTCCGCGAGCAATCCCAGCACCCAGCTCGCGTGGGTGCAGAAGCACGTGTCGCCGCGCTCGCAGGCTTCACACTCGCCGCAATAATCGCGGTGGAGCGTCGCGACCCGATCGCCGGGCTTCCACATCCGCACCTTCGAGCCGACCGCCACCACCCGCCCCGCGGCCTCGTGGCCAGGCGTGACCGGCGTCTGCAAGAACGGAAATCGGCCCGAGCGATCGATCAGGTCGCGATAACAGACCCCGCACGCCTCGACCTCCACCAGCACCCGATCGTCGGGCGGATCGCGAACCTCGTCCTGGACCACCTCGAAGGAGAGGTCCGAATCCCACCCGACGGTCTCGAGCCGTGCCCGCTCACCGACGATCCGCATCGTTTCTCCCGGAAATCGAGCGTCCGCGGATCGACAGCGCCGCGCCCTCGACGAGCGCGAACGCTACCACCGCCGCGCCGCCACCGGAAAGCAATCGAGGCTCGGGAGTCGCGGGTCAGATTGCTCGCTACAGCTTGCGCCGCGGAGCGGCGCCCTCCACCCAACCCGTTTCCCCGCCGTTTGGACTGACCGCCGCTTGGACTCCCGCTGTTGGGAGGGCCGCGCTCCGCGCGGCCGGCAGTAGCGTCGAAATGCCCCACCGCCGCCCTCGGAGGGACGCGGTCCCTCGCGTCCGCGGCGTTCAGTCGGGATGCAACGCTGCGGCTGCGAGGGACCGCAGCCCTCCACGGAGAGGTCGCGGCGCGCGCGCCGCTCAGTGAATGATCGCGCCGGTGTCGACCACCTCGAAGGCGCTGCCCGGGATGCGCCCCAGGTCGTGCAGGTGGTCGTCGCTCCAGCGCGGATCCGGCGCGCCGCTCAGGTACCAATCGCTACCGTTGTCGGCGACGAACATGCCGTAGCTCTTGAGCGCGGTGCAGATGACCTGGACCTCGCTGCTCAGCGCGGCGCAGCTGTAGCCCGACTTCATGCGCAGGCGCAGGCCCATCGGCGCGTAGTTCGCGTTGGTGGAGCTCGACGCGTAGTGAGTCGCCGGATGGATGAACCCTTTCTGGGTTTTCGACACCGTGAAGCGCAGCGCGTGGTGGATGGCACCGTTGGTCACCACCTCGTCGTAGCGCACCAGACCGGGGTAGATCGGCAGCCCGGCCGCGTCCGCGGACGTCCAGTAATCCGGTCGAAGCGCGTTGCTGGTGAGATCGAAGTAAGCGCCGGAGCCAGCGGTCCACGAGGCCCCGCCGTTCACCGGGAACGCGTTCCACATCTCCCACAGACCGCAGCGCTCGTGGTCGACCACCAGCACGTGGCGATCGCCCGTGCCGTTCGGACCTCCCTCGATCGGCGCGTCGGGCGGGATCGGGTACGGGCCGGGATCACTCTCGTCCGCGTAGTCGAACGTCACCGGCACGCTCGGCTGCGACGCATTCACCTCGACGAACGGGATGCCGTTCGGCGCGCCGGCCCACACGGTGCCGAAATCCGGGTGCATGTACTTGGTGGAGCCGATCGCATTGATGAAGTTCGCGGAGTTCGAGTGCACGGGGTAAGCGGAAATGTCCGTGTTCCACGGATTGTCAGCAGGAAAATCGGTGCACGCGGGCTGGCAGCCGTTGGCTCCCGCGCCGCAATACGACGCGACCACCGCACACAACGCGAACACCAACCGGTGAGCTCTCGGGGAAACACCACGCTCGATCACCAACGCCTCCTCCGCCCCAGCGGCCGCGTCCACGCGGGACATGACCGTTGCAGACGATGCAGCACGAGCGGTGCCAAGCACCGCCCTGCGCGCTGCGACGCAATCCATGTTTCCCCATGCGCACTTGCACGCGATCGAGACAAAGCGCCTTTGTCTCGACAGCGTACCCGTTCGTCACCGCCGTGACGGTCGGTGACGAATCACGTCGCCGAAACGATCGTCATGACGACTGCCCGAGCCAGCCGGTGGCGACGTGAATTCCGCCCCCGGCCGCGCAGAAGTTCGCCTCTCCAGCCCGGCGCGTTTCGTCGCGATCGAACGCTTCGCGCGCGAGGGACCGCGCGCGCTCCAGCCCGAGCAGGCCTTTGGAGGGCGCCGCTCCGCGGCGCCGGCTGTAGCGCCCAACCCCGAGAATCAGAGCCCGAGCAGACCCGCGAGGCGCGCGCGATGGAAGCTCGCATCCCCGAGCAGCACGTCGGCCGCCCGGGCGCGCTTGAAGAACAAATGCGCGTCGTGCTCCCACGTGAAGCCGATCCCGCCATGCACCTGGATCAGCTCCTGCGCCGCGCGCTGGAACGCATCCCCGCAGTAGGCCTTGGCAAGGCTCGCCGCGACCGGCAGCTCGCTCGGATTCTCCGCCGCAATCCACCCCGCCCAGTGCGCCGCGACGCGCGCGCTCTCGACCTCGAGCAGTACCTCGGCGCACTTGTGCTTGATCGCCTGGAAATACCCGATCGGCCGGCCGAACTGGACGCGGATCTTGGCGTACTCGACCGCCATCTCGAGGCAGCGCGCGGCCGCACCCGCCATCTCGGCGGCGAGGCACACGGCCGCGCGATCG
This sequence comes from uncultured bacterium, assembly GCA_964650975.1. Classification (GTDB taxonomy): domain Bacteria; phylum JADJOY01; class JADJOY01; order JADJOY01; family JADJOY01; genus CAZYWA01. The sequence continues at coordinate 1,815 of CAZYWA010000599.1, read as the reverse complement.
AGCGTGCGCGACAGCGCGACGCCGCCCTGCCCTTCGCTTCCCAAGAGCCGCGCCGGCGCCGATTCGAGATCGACACGCGCGAGCTTGCGAGTGGCGTCGAGCGTGTGCAGCAGCTCGGTCTTCACGCCCGCTGCATCGGCGTCGACCACGAAGAGCGACAGCTCGCTCGAACCACCGATGCGCGCCGGGACCAGCAACCAGTCCGCGACGTGCCCGTCGACCACATAACTCTTGCTCCCACTCAGCCGAAACCCGACGCCCGACGCCTCCGCGGGCATCCGGATCTCGTCGAGGCTCGGTCCGGCGCCAGGCTCGGTGAGAGCCAGCGCGGCGAGCCGCGTGCCCTCGGCGATGGCCGGAAGAAGCTCGGCGCGATCCGCCTCGCTCCCCGCTTCCCCGATCAGGTCGGCCGCGAGGCACACGCTCGAGAAGTAAGGCGACGGAAAAAGCACCCGCCCCATCTCCTCGAGCACGATCACCTGCTCGAGAAACCCGAACCCCTGCCCGCCGTGCTGCTCGGGCACGCGCAGCCCCTGCAGGCCGAGCTCGTGCGCCATCTGCGACCACACCAGCGGATCGTAGCCCTCGCGCGAATCCATCCAGCGCCGCACCTCGGTGCTCGAGGCGCGCGCCGCGAAAAAGCGCTTCAGCGAATCCCGAAACGCCTCCTGCTCGTCGCTGAAGGCGAAGTTCATGCGGTTCCTCGGGGGACGCTCGTTATCGCTCGGGCGTGAAGGAAACCTGCATTTCCTTGATGCCGTTGATGAAGTTCGAGCGCAGCCGCCGCGGCGGTGCCTCGAGCTTCAGGTTCTTCAAGCGGCCGATCACTTCCTCGAAGAACACCCGGATCTCGAGCCGCGCGAGGTGGCTGCCCATGCAGAAGTGCTCGCCGATCCCGAACGTGAGGTGCTCGTTGGGCGTGCGGCCGACGTCGAACTTGAACGGCTCCGGGAACACGCTTTCGTCGAAGTTGGCCGAGAGGTGGTACATCGCGACCTTCTCGCCCTTCTTGATCGGCACGCCGCGGATCTCGGTGTCCTCGCTCACGGTGCGCCGGAAGTACATGACCGGCGTCACCCACCGCAGGAACTCCTCGGTGGCCGTGGGGATGAGGCTCGGATCGCGATAAAGCCGCTCGAGCTGCTCGGGATGCTGGAAGAGCGCGTGCATCGCGCCCGAGAGCAGGTTCCGCGTGGTCTCGTTGCCGGCCACCGACAGCAGCAGGAAGAACGCGTCCATCTCGGCTTCCGAGATGCGCTCGCCGTCGACCTCGCCGTTCATCACCACGCTGATCAGGTCCTTCCCCGGCTTGCCCTTCCGCTCCTCGATCAGCCCGCTCGCGTAGGCCCAGATCTCCATCGCCACCATGCGGCCCTGATCGAGCGAGGTGCGGAACTCCGGATCGTCGAAGCCGATCATGCAGTTCGACCACTCGAAGAGCTTGGCCCGCTCGGGCTCGGGCACGCCCAAGAGCTCGGCGATCACCTGCAGCGGCAGATCCACGGTCAGGTCCGCCACCAGATCGCAACGCCCCTTCGACGCGATCTTGTCGACCAGATCCTTGGTGACGCGCCGGATGTTGGGCTCGAGCTCGGCCACCATGCGCGGCGTGAAGCCGCGGCTGATGATCCGCCGGTAACGCGCGTGCTCGGGCGGATCCATCGTGAGCATCATCGCGCGCATCGCGGGAAGGTCGGCTTCCTCGTCGTAGTCCTCGATGTTGGTGCCGCCCAGCCACGACGAGAAGAGCTTGGGGTGCGTCGAGATGTGCACCACGTCTTCGTAGCGCGTCACCGCCCAGAAGCCGGGCGATCC
>CAZYWA010000598.1:0-4641 GCA_964650975.1 uncultured bacterium | reverse complement strand
CTGGAACATGGTCAATCCGGACCAGGCTGATGTCAACAACAATGGGATCGGCGACTTATGCGACGTGGAAGTTGGCTGCTCGTCGGTAAATCGGGATCGAAGCCCTGCGAATTTTGTCGCCGGGGCCGGTGTTCTTGGACTAGCGCTGTGGTCTCGGAGGAGAGGCCGACGCCTGCGATTTTCACCATTCCGGGCTAGTCCGAGCACGGAGTCATCCGAGACCAGCCCAGCTCGAAGCACTGGCCTCGATCTTGTCGACGTAGCTGGCGCCGTGGTCGCCTCGCGATCCATATTGACTGCTTCAGGCCCCGGGCGCGGAAACCCAACGCCGAAACCGTTCCCGATCCCGAAGCCACACGGGGGAGGCCGACATGCCGAGCGAACCCCTAACAGCTAGGGCCAAGAAATGGAGATCAAGTCGGCAGGTCGGGGCGCAGGGTTGCGTGAAATAGGTTTGTGATGCCAGGTGTACTTTGTTTCCTTATCATGTGGGTGGTGATCAGTGCCCTGGTCGAGCTACTGGGGCCGCATGCAAGTCCCCTGGAGCAGACAGCCATCGGTCTTGCCATTGTCCTCGTCGTCGCTGTGCTCATGTTCGGTTTGTTATGGCTCGCCGTCCGCCATCCCTTCTAGATGGTATCCCTGTGCCGGGGGGTACAACCGCGACGACAACGGGACGGGCTCACGCCGGCAGCAAGGGCGGCCCCCGGCGCCCATGCAGTCGGAACGCCGTTGGCGTGCCCAGCGATTCGCGCGTCGGTCAGACCGACGACGCCCGCGCGACCTACCGGCCCGCTACATCCCTTGGTGCATGAGCGCGCCATCCGAGCGGCCCTACGCGGCGCGCTGCGACCAACAGCGCTTGCGTCGGCAGCGCGAGCCGACGTTACAGTCGGTCTTCCCCCCTCAAGCGGGATGCCCAAGTCGAACGAGCATGGCGAAAATTTCCCAGCGGGCGTTGCGGAAGCGGCCTGACATCACGCTGAGGGGCCGTGCGGCCGTCGCAGTCGGCCAAGCCGAATGAGCATGGCGAAAAAATCCCAACCGGAGGCAACGTCGTAGGCCGAAAGCGCCCCCCCCGGGTCAGCAATGCGATCGTACGGTCCGGGCTCGGACGATGGACAGCCTGCCCCGGCGAACATTCGAAGCAGATCGCGGGCCGAGTAGGCAGCCGCTACCGGCGCAAAGAGGATCGTCGTGTTCTGAGCTCGGCTCGGACCTCCACGTCCGGATGCCAGGACGCCCACTGTCGGGCAGCTCGAGCGAGGGGCGGCACGTCAGCTAGCTCGCGGAGGAGCTTCGCGGCATAGGTCCGCGCAACGGCGTCGTCAGTGCGCAGCGCATCAGCGGCAATGGGCGCCCAGTCGTTCGTGAGGTTGACGAGGAAGCTCATCAACTCCAGAACAGCGGCGCGGCCTGGCTTGTCGGGCTGCGCTTCATCACCGAATGCCCTGGTGATGCCGAGCGTGAGGTTGTAGAGCGTGTCGAACGCCGCGTCTCCCTGCGACCCGTCTAACATCTGCAGCAGCTCGCGAATCTTGGATACGACGATCTCGACAGCGCGATCTCTCGCCTCGACACTCCCCGAGCCATCGATTGAGATTTCCCGAACGGCCTCCCGCCAAGCGCGCCCCATAACGTCCTCCACCCGACGATGGTGGCGGACTCTACGCCAACCGCTCAGCAATCGCGAGCCGCGATCGGCAGGAACCGCGTCGAACACCGGGAGGGGTCCTGCCTCAGAACGGAGCGTAGACTGGCCTCGTGACCCGCATCGGCATCATCTCGGATGTCCACGCGGATGTGGACGCGCTCGCCGACGCATTGACCGCCGCGAAGCAGCTCGGGTGCGATCTCGTCGTGTGCGCCGGGGATGTGGTCGACTACGGGCCGTTCCCGGAGGAGACGATCATCGTGCTCCGGAAGTACGGGGTCCGGTCGATCTCAGGCAACCATGACGCCTGGGCAGCCCAGCGCGGCCAAGATGACCGCGGGCGAATCCTGTCGCGCGCTGCCATGAGGTTTCTGCGAGCCTTGCCGGCATGCTGGAACGAGACCATCGACGACGTTCGGGTCGCCGTGCACCATGGGAGGCCAGGTTCGTACCTGGACGGCATTTTCACCGATTTGGCCGGCGCGGACGACGTCGCCCGATGGCTTCGTGAGGCGAACGCTGACGTTTTGATCGTGGGCCACACGCACCAGCACTTCGCCATCCAGAGTCTCGGCGGAGGCCTGGTCGTGAACCCCGGGTCGGTCCTTCGGAATCCACCCATTTCAGGGCTTCCGGCCACCGGCACGTTCGGCGTCCTCGATTTGCCGTCGTTGCGGTTCGCCGTCTATCCGGTCTCGGGTGGTCCCGAGATCGAGATCGAGCGGCGGTCGGCCGGTATCCGAGACTCGCGCCACCGGATCGTTCTCGGCTAGGAGCGCCGCGCCGAGTCAGAACTGCCCGTGGGAGCCTATTTTCTCGCGTTCGTTCTCTTCAGCGCTGTTCCAGTGTGGATCTGGAACTGGGTATTGAGGATGGTCGCGGAAGCGACCGGAACGTTCGAGGAGGATCTCCAGCAATCGAACGTAGGGTGCTTTCTGGATATCCTCTTCTGGGGGGGTTACATGGCCTGCCTCATCTACTTCGGCATGATCCGCCAGTGATGAGTCCCCCCAGCGTGCCTTGGTGATTCGCCGTGCCGATTTTCTTTGACGGTTTGGTTGCGGGACGGCGCTGGGGATTCTATTCGCCGATGGTGAACCCGATGCACATCGAGCAAATGGGTTTTAGGTACCCATCCCAGCCCTGGCGCGACAAGCTACACCGCGTCTGGCTCGAGCGCGTCGGCAAGCGGGTGATCGAACCGGACGGAAGAATCGACGCTCGGGTCATGGTGCCGTTGCGCAAGGCGATCGAAGAGGACAGGAAGACGATCGAGCGCGCCTGGCTGGAGGGCGTGATGCCATCGGGGCGGTTCCGCGTCGACCCCGTCACTGGCATGGCCGTACTCCATGTCTACCCCGGAACGCCGGAAGCCTTTCGCCGAAGTCTCGACCTCACCACTCGAACCGCGGACCCGGAGGGTTATGCCCCGGGCAACTGGCGTGTCGAATTCGGCGTGTTGCGCCTCGGCACGCAGAGACCGTATCGACGGCGGAAACGCATCTATCTTCCTGACATCGTTTGGGGGCGACCCGGCGCCATGACGGAGGTCGTGGCGACTCGATAGGCAGCTTCGGTCCTGCGTCATGCGCGTCGCTATTGTCGGCAGCCGGAGTGTGCGCGAGAGCGGGTTGGTGGCCCGGGCGGTCGAGGAGTCTGGCTTCCCGGTCAGGCACCTGGTCACGGGAGGCGCCCGCGGCGTCGACTCGTCGGCAGAGCGCTGGGCGAGACGCCACGGGATTCCTGTGACGATCCACCGCGCCAAATGGCGCCGCTACGGATCAGCGGCAGGGCCCATCCGGAACCAGCAGGTGGTTGATGACGCAGAAGCTGTCATCGCCGTCTGGGATGGGACCAGCACCGGAACAGCGGACACCGTCGAGCGCGCGAGGAAGCGTGGAATCCCGGTATTCGTTCTGCGACCAGGATGTGGTGACCAAAGAGAGACTCCATGACGACGAGAGCCGTGCGGCGTCGCACGTTGGCTATGCGCACACAACGGGTGACCATGGAGTTCCATCATGTGAGGTGGTGCGGAGGGGCTTGGCACGGCGGACTCAATCCGCGCCGAGTCGGGATCAGGCGAATACACCGAAGTCTTCTCGGATAAGCGGTGGGGCAACCCAAGGCGACGCACCTGGTACACGGCCGGGTTGCGACTCTCCAGGAGTAGGTCGCCACCGTCGCGTTCTTCGAGATGCCCCTCGACGAGGTTGGAATTCAGAAGCGCCGCAGTCACGTGCGCGACTGAGCTCCAGTCACTGATCCGAAAGCGGCTTGGCGATTTTCTGGTCAAGAATCCTCACGAGCGTCCGGCGACGTCACGCCCAGCCGGGGGACCTCGCGCGTATCTTCCGGGGCATGCAGTCCATCGACCGGCAGGGACGCTTGGGGCCGTCCGCGACGCGCTGCCACAGGTCCAGGGGGAAACGTGACGACTGGAGAGGGGTTTGTCGGAGCCGCTGAGCTGAAAAGTCGTGGGTGGACCGAGGCGGGCATTCGCGTTTTTCTGGGCAAACCCGATGCCACGCGGAGCGGCCTGTACGTAAGGAGCCCGCCGATCCGGCTCTGGCTGCGCCAGCGGGCGGCTGACGTCGAGGCTACCGAACGGTGGCAGGCCTGGTTGCGCCATTCGGCACCCCGGCGCGAGGCGGCCCGTGCGGCGGCCGCCACAAAGTCAGTCGCGACTGTCGCTGAGGTCGAGAGGGCGCTTGAGCAGAATCCTCCAACGGTTCCGGTTCTCACGGGGGACGAGCTTAAGCGGCGGGCCTACGAGCACTGGCGCATCCGCGCGGAAGAGCGTGGGTACTACGATGGCCCACCAGAGGGCGCCGCGCATCGAGCCCGGCTCAGCGTGAACTACTTGCGTCACGAGTGTACGGACTACGAGGAGAGGCTCCAGTCCGTCTACCGTCGTGTCGGCAAGGAAGAGGCAATCGACGCGATCCGAGAAGCGATCTACGACGCCATCGCGGACACCTATCCCG
>CAZYWA010000597.1:0-4645 GCA_964650975.1 uncultured bacterium | reverse complement strand
ACCACCTGGCCGGGCTTGAGCTCGAGCAGCGCGAGCCCGGCGCCACCGCTCGACGTGAAACGCAGCTCCCGGTCGGTGGTCCACACGACGCCCGGCAGCTGCTCGACCAGCAGCCTGAGGCCGCGCGCGAATCCTTCCAGGTCGCCGACGCGCTCGCGCAGCGCATCCGCCTCGGCGCGGACACCGCGCACGCCTTGGGAAACGTCGTTCACCGTTTCGTGGGCCTCCGCGTCATTCTTCCACAAGCGCCGCCTCCGGGCAGCCCCAGCGCCCTCACCCGCCTTCTTGAAGGCGCGCGAACCGAGCGCGTAGCATGAGCGCTCGATGCGACGGATCGCTCTCGCCGCGCTGCTCTCGACGCCGCTCCTCTACGGTTGCTCGGCGTTCCAGCCCTCGGGCGGCGCCACCGCCAGCGGGCTCGCGCCCTACACCCAGAACGGCGTGCGCTACGTGCCGATCAAGGACTGGGAGGGATTCAGCGAGGACGGCATCGCCTCGTGGTATGGCAAGCCCTACCATGGCAAGCCCACCGCGAGCGGCGAGATCTTCGACACGTTCGCGGGCTATACCGCCGCCCACAAGACGCTGCCCTTCAACGTGTGCGTGAACGTGCACAACGAGGCCACCGGACAAGACGTGGTGGTGAAGATCAACGACCGTGGACCGTTCGTGAAGGACCGCATCATCGACCTGTCGAAGATCGCCGCCGACCAGATCGGCGTGTCCTCGAAGGGCACGGCCAAGGTGCGGCTCGACGCGGTCGGGCGCGCCGGCTCGGACGGCACCTGCGCCGGCGCTCCCGGGGTTTCGGTGTTCGCCAAGATCCGAGGCTTTTTCTCGCGTCTCTTCTGAACCTTCCGAATCCTCCGAACGATCCGCGCGGCCGGTCGAACGTGCATCTCTCCCCACCCTCGCGACGGCGCGGCGCGCGCGCGCTCTGGTGGCTCGCGGCCGCCTGGGCCGCGATCTCGATCGGCACCGCGCTCGCGCAGGCTCCGCCGTCCGGCAACGACACCACTCCGGGCGCGGCGGCCCCGGCGCCCGCGCAGATCGACTCGGCGGCGCCGCCCAGCGGCGGATTCCCGGGTGTCGGCAAGCTGCCGCCCAAGACCGACGAGAAGGAGCTCGCGGCGAAGCGCGACGACCTGCTCAAGCTGCTGCACAACATCCGCAAGCGCGAGGCCGAGCTCGCGGCGCGCCGCGAGGACCTGGCGAATCCCAAGTACGAATCGCGCAAGGACGAGCTCGAGCAGCAGGTCCGGAACGTCTCCTCGGACCTCGATCTCTTGCGCCAGCGCTTCAAGGAGCTGGCCTCCGGCGTCGACATCGAGACCGCCAACGGCAAGGAGGAGACCGAGTTCGACTGGTCCCGCGAGGTGAAGGACCTGCTCGGGCCGGCGATCGACGAGCTCAAGCGGGTCACCACCCGCCCTCGCGAGATGGACCGGCTGCGCCGCGAGATCGACGTGCTGAACGAGCAGCTCCACACCATCCAGCGCGCTCAGGACAACCTCGCCCTGCTCGGCCAGCGCTTCGCCGACACCGATCTCGCGAGCCCGCTCGCCGACCTCGGCGCCGAATGGGAGGCGCGCCGCCAGGAGATCTCGACCGACCTCGAATACACCAGCAACCGTCTCGACCGCATGAAGGGCGAGCGGCGCAGCATCGCCAGCACCATCGAAGACCTGGTGCGGATCTTCTTCCGGAGCCGGGGGAAGAACCTGCTGCTGGCGATCGTGGCGCTGGTGGTCTTCTGGCTGAGCTTCCGGCTGCTGCAGACCTGGATCGAGCGGGTGAGCCCGTTCCACCGGCGCGGCCAGACCGCCGCGATCCGGGTCTTCAATCTCACCTACATGCTCTTCACGGGCATCGGCGCGATCGCGACGTTCCTGTACGTGCTCTATCTGGCCGGCGATTGGGTGCTGCTCACCGTCACCGGCCTCTTCCTGGTGGGCATCGCGTGGGCCTCCAAGGCGACGCTGCCACGGTTCTGGGAGCAGACCACGATGCTGCTCAACCTGGGCTCGGTGCGCGAGGGCGAGCGTGTGATCTTCGCCGGCCTGCCGTGGCGAGTGCGGACCCTGAGCATCTACACGCACCTCGAGAATCCCGAGCTCACCGGCGGTGACATCCGCGTGCCGATCAAATCGGTGTTCGGCCTCACCTCGCGGCTCTTCGATCCCGCCGAGCCGTGGTTTCCCACCCACCGCGGCGAGTGGGTGCTGCTCGAGGGCGGACCGCCGCACGCGCAAGTCATCCTGCAGACCCCCGAGTTCGTGCACCTGAGGTACCTGGGAGGCGCCGAGCGCGCCGTTCCGGCCGCGGTCTTTCTGAGCACGAATCCAACCGTGCTGTCGCGCGGGTTCCGTTTGGGCAGTGTTTTCGGCGTCGACTACCGCCACCAGCCCGAGATCACCGGCGAAATTCCCGAGCGGCTCGGCGCCTACGTCCGGCAAGGGCTCGAGAAAGCCGGGTTCGGCGCACACGTGCGCAAACTGTCGATCGAGATCCAGGATGCTGCAGCCTCGTCGATCAACCTGCTGGTGCAGGTCGACTTCGCAGGTGACGCAGCCGCCGACTACCTGGTGCTGAGCCGGCTGCTCCAGCGGCTCTGCATCGAGGCGAGCAACGCGCACGGCTGGGTGATCCCGTTCCCGCAGCTCACGGTGCATCGCGGCGAGACCCGCGATCCGGGGAAAGACGATGTTCCATCCGCGGTGGCGTGAGCGGGCGCTGGCCGCGCTCGACGGCCCTCCCTTCGATCTGGTCGTGATCGGCGGCGGGATCACCGGATGCGGTATTCTCCTCGACGCGTCCCAGCGTGGCCTGCGCACGCTGCTGGTGGAGCGCGACGACATCGCCTCCGGGACTTCCTCGCGCTCCTCCAAGCTCGTGCACGGCGGCCTGCGCTACCTGAAGCAGATGCAGTTCCGCGTCACGCGGCTCTCGTGCGCCGAGCGCGACCGCATGGTGGAGCTCGACCCGCATCTGGTCGATTCCATCCGCTTCCTCTACCCGGCGCGGCGCGGCGACAAGATGCCGGGGTGGACCGTGGACCTCGGGCTGTGGATGTACGACCGCCTCACCAGCCGTCCCGAGAAGCACGGCCGGCTCGGCCCGGAAGGCCTGGCGGCGCTGGCGCCCGGCATCGACCTCACCGGCCTCGACCGCACGCTCTCCTACACCGACGCCCGCTGCGACGACGCGCGCTTGACGCTCGCCGTCGCCGCCACCGGCTTCGCGTTCGGCGGCCTGGTGCTCACGCGCGCCGAGGTCATGAGTGGAATCACCGATGCCGAGGGGCACATCGTGGGCGTCCGGCTCAAGGACCTCGAGCGCGACGTCGAGGTCGAAGCGCGCGGCCACGTGGTGATCAACGCCACCGGCCACTGGACCGATCGGATCCGCGAGCGCTTCGGTCTGGAAGGCCGCCGTGTGCGTCCGTCGCGCGGCTCGCACCTGGTGTTCTCGCACGATCGGCTGCCGGTGCAGGCGGCGGTGGGCTTCATCTCGCCCGACGACGGCCGGCCGCTCTTCGTGGTGCCGCATCCGGAAGGCGTCCTGGCCGGTACCACCGACCTCTACCACGAGGGCGAGCTCGACGATCCACGTCCCAGCCGCGAGGAAGCGGACTACATCCTGCGCGCGGTGCAGACCCAGTTCCCCGACCGCAAGATCACCGCGGACGACGTGGTGTCGAGCTACGCCGGATTGCGCCCGATCCTCGACACCCACGCCGACAACCCGTCGGAGGCGACCCGCGAGGAAGAGATCTGGGAGGAGCGGCGCCTGCTCTCGGTCGCGGGCGGCAAGCTCACCACGTGGCGATCGACCGCGGCGGCGGCGGTGGACACGGCCCTCGACCTCTTGCCCGACGAGCGCGCCCGTCTCGCCGGTCCGTGCCGCACCGAAGGCACGCCGCTCTCCGGTCTGGCCCCCCGCGATCTGGCGGCGCGTCTCAGCGAGGTGAACGCCGTGTCGCCCGCGGTGGCGGCGGGCATGGCGCGGCGGCTCGGAGGGCGCTCGTGGCTCGCTCCCGCAGGCGCCGCCGATCGCCACGAGCTCGAGCCGCTGGTCGACGGAAGCGATCTGTGCGCCGCGGAGGTGCGCACCCATGCGCGCTTCGGCGCAGTGCTGCGACTCGAGGACTTGCTGCTGCGGCGCGTCCGCCTCGGACTCTGGCAGCCGGCGCTCGCGGCGCTGCTGGTCGAGCGGGTGGCGGAGACGCTGGCCGGCGAGCTCGGCTGGAGCCCCGCCCGCCGGTCCGCCGAGATCGACGCCTGCCACACGGCGCTCGGCTCCTGGACCACGCGCGGCATCCTGGGTTCCTCGGGGGGCTCTTCCAGCTCCCCGCCCCGTCCGGAGTGAATCCGGCCGGGGCCCCACCCCCAACGCGGCTCGCTGCGCTCGCCGGGCGCCTCTCGGCGCCGGCACGAGATCCGCGCGAGCAGTCGGTTCGGGGATAACGCCAACTGGAAGCGCCCCGCACCGACCGACGCCGCGATTTCCTCACAAACTTGGAGCTCTCGCCATCGCCCGCGCCGGCCACGGTCCGACCCGAGCGGACACTGGCCCGGGTTATTCATGAAAGTTCGTAGCGAGGCCGCCGAGCGTCGAGCAGATTCGGGCGAACGCAGGATTTTTG
>CAZYWA010000596.1:1515-4670 GCA_964650975.1 uncultured bacterium | reverse complement strand
CGACGAGCTGCCGCGCAAGTTCCCGGAGGCGAAGAACGCGATCGAGCGCCTCTACGGCAAGCGCGACCAGACCGTCGACCCGAAGGAGATCAAGAACCTGCGCCGCTCCCTCGAGCATCTGCTCGGTGCCCGCGACTCGTGGTCGGGCGCCACCAGCCGCGAGCTCTGGGGCGTGCTTCACGAATGCGCCGCGCGCCGCCGCCGCACGGCTCAGCACGAGCGCGTGTGGTTCCAGCTCGCCGGCTTCTGCTTGCGTCCCGGCTACGGCGCGCCGCTCGACGACTGGCGGGTGAGCGAGACCTGGAAGCTCTTCGAGGCCGGCGTTCAGCACACCGCCGATCCGCTCAACTGGTCGGAGTGGTGGATCCTGTGGCGGCGGGTGTGCGGCGGCTTGAGCCGCGAGCCGCAACAGATGCTGCTCGAGACCGCGCGCGCCTGGCTCGAGCCTCCCAAGACCCGCTCGCGGCCCAAGCCCAAGGGGCCGAAGGCGGAGGGCCACGTCGAGATGGAGCGGATGGCGGTGTCGCTCGAGCGGGTGAGCGCCGGGGAAAAGGCGGATGTCGGCGAGTGGGTGCTCGCGCGACGAGGCGGCGACTCGCCACTCTCGTGGTGGCCGCTCGGCCGGCTCGGCACGCGCCAGCCGCTCTACGGCAGCATGCGCGATGTGGTGGCGCCGGACGTGGCACAGAAGTGGATCGCCCGATTGCTGGCGCTCGACTGGAAGAAGGTCGAGGGAGCAGGGCTCGCCGCGGCGATGATCGCGCGCATGACCGGCGATCGCGAGCGCGATCTTCCCGAGGAGCTGCGCCTTCAAGTCGCCCAGCGCCTCGCCTCGAGTGGCGGCGCCTCCGGATGGGCTCGCATGGTGCGCGAAGTCGTGGCCCTCGACGAGGCCGAGGAGACGCAGGTGTTCGGCGACACGCTTCCGCCGGGGCTTCGTCTGGCGTGAGCACGGCGCGGCGGGAGACGCGCCCTCCCAACGGGTGGGTCCGGCCGGTGTCAGGCCGCCATCACGAAATCGATCGGCTCCCGCAGACCCTGGGCGGTGAGTGCCGCGCGGATCAGCTCGCGCGCGCCGAGGCTCCCCACCGCGCCGATCACGAGTGGCGTCGGAGTGGCGAGAAGGGCCGAGCCCAGCGCGTCGGGTGGAATCACGGTGCGCCCGCGCACGGTGCGACCGTGCTTCTTGGGATCGATGTCGACGAAGGCGGTGACCTCCGCGCCGCGTGCCAGTAGCTCGCGCGACAGGAAGCGCCCCACCTTGCCGGCACCCCACACGATCGCCGGCCGGCCGGCGAGGCGGCCGCGAGCCAGCGCCTCCGCCTTGAGTCGGAAGAAGGCCGGCCGCGAGTAAGCGTCGAGCCGGCGCGACGCGCGCCGCGGCCAGTCGCGCCACACCACCAGACGCCGCGCCACGTTCGCCATGCCGCGCCCCGCTTCGGCGAGCCGCAAAACCAGCTCGTAGTCCTCGGGAAAAGGCCCGCTCCGGTAGCCGCCGAGCTGGCTCACGGTCTCGCGTCGGAAGCAGAACGTGGGGTGGAGGATCGGGCACTCGACCCACAGCTCGCGCGCCACGTCGCTCGGCTCGCGGATCCCGTCGAGCCACGCGGCGTGACGAGTCATGCCGCGGCCCGCAGCCTCGTCGCCCAGTCCGAGGATCTCGACGTGGGTGCCGCAGAGCTCGATCTCGGGACGGGCGTCGAGAAATCGTGCTTGCTCGGCCAGCCGCTCCGGGTGCGAGAGATCGTCGGCGTCGGCGCGCGCCACCAGCGGGGCACGGCAGAGCGCGAGACCCTCGCGGAGTGCCGCGGCGATGCCCGAGGGTGCGGTGGTGACCACCCGAATTCGCGGATCTGCGGCCGCCGCGGTTCGCAGGATCGCCGGAGTCTCGTCCGTGGAGCCGTCATCGACCGCCACCACCTCGTGATCGGCGAGGGTTTGGGCCGCGATGCTGGCGAGTGCCTGGGCGAGCGTGGCCGCCCCGTCCCGCACCGGCAGCAGCACGCTCACCGTCGGCGCGGCGCCGTTCATGCGCGGATCCGGGCCGCATGGGTATACTCCGCGAGGACATGGCCGACCCCACGAGCCCGCGGCGCGGCGACGAGAGCGACGAGCGGGTGTTCTTCTCGCTCGACGAGGCGAACCGGTTGGTCCCCGAGCTCGCCGAGCGGTTCGAGGCCGTGTTCGCTCGCATCGGCCGGGTGCGCGAGATCACCGCGCATCTCTCGAGCCTGGGAGGCGCCTATCCGGGGAAGCTGCGCTTCGAGCTCACCGATCTCCACCGCGACATGCAGTCGCAGCTCGAGGCGGTCCAGGGGATGGGCTGCGTCGTGAAGGACCTGCAGAAGGGGCTGGTGGATTTCTGGCATCGCCGCGGCGGTGAGGACGTGTTCCTGTGCTGGCGCTACGGAGAGGCGAGCGTCGAGTGGTTTCACGATCCCACCGAGGGCTTCGCCGGCCGGAAGCGCCTAACGACACCGGCCGAGACGGATGGCACGCCGCCCGGTGGCTCGTTCCACTGAACCGCATTCGCCGCGCTTCGAGCCATTGACAGTTCGCCAACCGCGACCATCTTTCCCCCATGCCTCCCGAATACAAGGACTACTACAAGACCCTGGGCGTCAAACGCGACGCGACCCAGGAAGAGATCAAGAAGGCTTACCGGCGTCAGGCCCGGAAGCATCATCCCGATCTCCACGCGGCCAAGGACTCGAAGGCCGCGGAGAACAAGTTCAAGGAGGTCAACGAGGCCTATCAGGTCCTCGGTGACGCCGAGAACCGCAAGAAGTACGACCAGCTCGGTGCGAACTGGAAGCACGGCGATCCGTTCCGCGGCTTCGAGGGGGCGCCCGGGCCGGGCCGCGGAGGCGCGGGTGGTGGACCGTACACGTGGAGCTTCTCGTCGGAGGGCGGCGGCGCGCCGCGAGGCGGCCCCGAAGGCTTCGGCGATCTCGGCGGATTCAGCGATTTCTTCCAGCAGCTCTTCGGCGACGTCGGCCCACGCCCGGGGCGCGGAGGCCGCGGCGGAAGCCGTCGCGCGGCGAGCCCGCGCGGGTTCTCGATGCCTGGCGAGGACGCGGTCGCGGACGTCGAGGTGTCGCTCGACGAGGTGATGAACGGCACCCGCCGGAACCTGCAGCTGAGCGGGCTCGCGC
>CAZYWA010000596.1:0-1505 GCA_964650975.1 uncultured bacterium | reverse complement strand
ACCGGTGCCGTCGACGACGCGCCGTGCCCCACCTGCCACGGCACCGGACAGGTGCCGCGGGTGCAGACGATCGAGGTGCGGATCCCGCCGGGAATCCACGAAGGCGGCCAGCTCCGCGTCCGCGGCAAGGGCAATCCTGGAATGGGTGGCGGCGATGCCGGCGACCTCATCCTGCGCGTGCACGTGGCGGCGCATCCGGTCTTCCACCGCATCGGCGACGATCTCCAGGTCGAGCTGCCGCTCTGGCCGTGGGAGGCGGTGCTCGGCAAGGAAGTCGCGGTGCCGGTGGTGGGTGGCACGGTGAAGATGAAGGTGCCGGCCGGCAGCCAGTCGGGCACGCGGATGAAGCTGCGCGGCAAGGGTCTGCCCGCTCGCGACGGGGCGCGCGGTGACCAGTACGTGATGCTGCGCGTGGTCGTCCCCAAGGACGCGAACGACGAGGAGCGCGCGCTCTACGAGCAGCTCGCGGCCCTGCGCCCCACCGACCCGCGCGGCGGCTGAACTCTTGGAGCTGGTGACGCTGGGAACGTCGTCGCACGTGCCGACGGCCACCAGGGACACCACCTCGCTCCTCATCCGCCCGGAAGCGGGCTCGCCGATCCTGGTCGAGGCGCCGGGCTCGGTGGTGCGGAAGCTCCACGGGCAGGGTGTCGATCCGCGCCAGCTCGAGCACGTGATCCTGACCCACGACCACACCGATCACGTGTACGGCTTCCCGCACCTGGTGCATGCGCTGTGGCGGCACCGGGGCGAGCTGGTGGTGCATGCGCCGCCGCGCACCGGCGAGACCGTGGGCAAGCTCCTCGAAGCGCTCGGCCTGGGAGGCGACGACTACCCGCGCGTGCGCTTCGAGCTGCTCGAGCCCACCGCGGATCCCCAGCCGCTTCTCGAGCACGGCGGTGTCACGGTTCGTTGCGTTCGCTCCGACCACACCCGCCCGACGCTCGCGATCCGCGTCGACGAGCCGGCGACCGGTCATTCGTTCGTGCATTCGGCCGACAGCCGCCCGTGCGAAGCCATCACGCAGCTGGCGCGCGGTGCGCACACCTTGCTTCACGACTGCGCCGTGCCGCACCGGCTCTTCGATCTGGTCGGCCGCTATCACAGCACCGCGCGCGAAGCGGGCCTCGTGGCGCACGACGCCGGCGTCCGGCGGCTGGTGCTGATCCACATCCACGCGGCCGCGGGGTTCGACGAGAGCGAGCTACTCGACGATGCGCGCGCGGTCTTCGCCGGCGAGGTCGTTGTGCCCCACGACGGCCAGGTGCTGCGCTTCGGCGATTGAGCCCAGCGCCGTCGCGGGCGGGCGCGCGAAACCTCCGCTCGCGAGCTTGTCCACAAGCTGTGAACGGATCGATGTCTTCCACAAGACATTGATATCATACGATTTAGTCTGGTCATCGGCAGGCATGAACCACAGCTTCATCCACTTGGCTGTTGAATTCGACTATTATGGGTGAATCGAAGACGTCTTACCGTCGATTCGGGGTCAGCATTGCGCGTTT
>CAZYWA010000595.1:0-4694 GCA_964650975.1 uncultured bacterium | reverse complement strand
CTCGGCGGCGGGACCGAGCTCACCCAGCGCCGCGGCGGCGATGAACCGCACCATGCCGCTCGGGTCGCCGAGCCGCTCGGCGAGCGCCGGAACGGCATCCTTCGCCGCGGGACCGAGGGACGCGATGATCGCCTCGATGTGACCGCGCTGGTCCGCGTTGGCGTCCTTGTCCTTGAGGCCCGCCACCAGCGCCGGCACCGCG
The DNA here is from genome assembly GCA_964650975.1 of uncultured bacterium. Classification (GTDB taxonomy): domain Bacteria; phylum JADJOY01; class JADJOY01; order JADJOY01; family JADJOY01; genus CAZYWA01. Next base: position 4,492 of record CAZYWA010000595.1, on the reverse strand, counting down.
CCGGCACCCATCGCCTGCAGCTCCGACACCGCGTCGTGGAAGGTGGCACCGCTCGGGCTCTTCAGATCCTGCACCAGCTGCTCGGCGGTCTTGGGTGCAGGAGGCGCCAGCGTGGCGGGAGTGTCGCCGGCGCGAGCCGCGCTGGCGAGCAACGACGCAGCGAGCAGCGCGACGGCGGTTCCGAGCCGTGGGTAGCGGGTGGTGATCATCAGGCGTCTCCTCGTGGTTTCGGTCGATCGATCAGAGCCGGCCGGGGGCTCGGCGAACGCACATTCGGCCGCATGCGATGATCCGCGTCAAGTGCCGCTCAGCGGCTCAGCGGATGCCGCTCGAAGAATCGCCACATGAAATCGGTGGCGTTCAAGTCCTCGGTGCTGTGGCCGAGCCCGCTGATGTCGAGCCGCGCGCCCGGCCAGGTGTGTCCGCCGCCCGCGACCACGCACAGCTCCACCTCGGCGCCGCCGCGGCACTCGGGATAAGCGCGGCACGAGACCTCGCCCTGGTCGAGAGCGGGCTGCGACGCGGCGTCGCAGCCGTCGCGCGCCGCCCATTCGGCCACCACCTCGGTCACCGAGGCGGCGTTGTAGCTCGACCACCAGCGGCTGCCACCAGCAAACGGCGCGATCTCGTCCTTGGCGCCGTGGATGTGAAGTACCGGCACCGGGCGCGACGTGTTGCAGGGATCGAGGTGCACGGCGCCCGACACCGCGGCGATGGCCGCGATCCGCTCGGGACGCTCGCACGCCAGGCGGTACGCCATCATCGCGCCGTTCGAGATGCCGGTGGCGTAGATCCGGGCTTGGTCGAGCGTCGCGAGGTGCGCGAGATCGTCGAGCACCGCGTCCACGAACGCGACGTCGTCGACGTGATCGCTGGCCGCCGAGCCGCAGCACGGGCCGGCGTTCCAGGACGAAAACCAGCCGGTCCCTTGCGGGTGAACCGCGAGGAAACCGGCCGAATCGGCCTCGAGGTCGAGACCGGAGTAGAAGGCCTGCGCGTTGGCGGTGCTGCCCCAGCCGTGAAAATCGAGCACCACCGGCAGCGGCTCGTCGGGACGATGTCCAGGTGGCACGTGCACGATGTACGTGCGCTTCGAGTCGCCGACCGTGAGCTTGCGCTCGAAGGTGCCGGCCTCGAGCGGCGTCGCGGCGAGCCACTCCTGCGGCTCGCGGACGCTCGGTCGGAAGCATCCGGGGACGGCCAGCGCCAGCAAGGCGAGCGGGAGCCGTGCCACGGATGAACGATTTCGCCCCATCATCCTCGCCAACCTACACCGCCGCCCGCGGCGGTGGCTTGTCCCACGGATGCGATCCGCGCGATCGCTGCGGGCCCGCTGGACGCGCTAGATTGGGCCGATTCGCGTCGCCCTGCCCCGTCGGTCCCGTCGATGAATCCGTCGCCCTCCACGCCCCGCGCGGCACCGCTGCTGGTGGTGGACGACGAAACCCACGTGGTGCGCAGCCTCGAGCTGAGCTTCCTCGACGATTACGAGGTGCTGACCGCCACCAGCGGCGAGCGGGCCCTCGAGATCCTGGAGCAGCGCCGCGACGTGGGCGTGATCGTGACCGATCAGCGCATGCCGGGGATGACCGGGGTCGAGCTGCTGGCGCGCTCGCGCGAGACCCACTCGCACGCCGTGCGAGTGCTGCTCACCGGCTTCACCGACGTCGAGGCGCTCATCGACGCGATCAACGACGCGCAGGTCTACCGCTACGTGCCCAAGCCCTGGGAGCCGCGCGACCTCGAGCTCACCGTGCGGCGCGCGATGGAGCTCCACCAGCTCACCCTCGACAACCAGCGGCTCACCGCCGAGCTCGCCGACGCCAACGAGCGGCTGACGCGCGAGAACGTCGACCTGCGCCGCGCGGTGATCGGCAGCCACCGTTTCGAGGGCATCCTCGGCACCAGCGAGCCGATGCAGCGGCTCTTCGACCTGCTGGAGAAGATCGCACGCTCGGACGCGACCGTGCTCATTCAAGGCGAGACCGGCACCGGGAAGGAGCTGATCGCGCGCGCCGTGCACTTCAGCGGGCGGCGCAAGGACCGCCCGTTCGTGGTGCAGAACTGCGCCGCGCTCACCGAAACGCTGCTCGAGAGCGAGCTCTTCGGCCACAAGCGCGGCGCCTTCACCGGAGCCATCGAGGACAAGAAAGGGCTCTTCGAGCTGGCCGACGGCGGCACCGTGTTCCTCGACGAGGTCGGCGAGACCAGCGCGGCGCTGCAGGCGCGGCTCCTGCGCGTGCTGCAGGAAGGCGAGGTGAAGCCGGTGGGTGCCAGCGTCACCAAGCACGTCGACGTGCGCATCGTTTCGGCCACCAACCGCGATCTGGCCGCTGAGGTGAAGGCCGGCCGGTTCCGCGAGGATCTCTTCTACCGGCTGAATCTCTTCACGCTCACCGTGCCGCCGCTGCGCGAGCGACCGGCGGACATCCCGCTCCTGGTGCATCACTTCGCGGCTCGCGTGAGCCGCAAGCTGGGTGTCCCGCTGCCGGCGATCCGCGCGGACGCGATGGCGGTGCTGGCCGCGCACGCCTGGCCGGGCAACGTGCGCGAGCTCGAGAACGAGATCGAACGCGCGGTGACGCTGGCGAGCGACGGCGAGCCGATCTCGCTCGAGCTCTTCTCCGAGCGGGTGCGCGGCACCCGGGCTTCCGCGCCCGCGAGTGCCGCGCCGGTGGCCGCCGGGTCGCCGCCCGGCGTGCCGGTCGAGCCGGCCGGCGACGGCGCGTCGCTCAACGATCAGGTCGACCGCCTGAAGCGCACGCTCATCGAGCAGGCGCTCGCCGCTCACGGCTCCAAGGCCGCCGCTGCGGTGGCGCTCGGCCTCACCCGTCAGAGCCTGCAAAAAATGATGCGCCGGCTGGGCCTCGATTGACAGGACCCGCGGGCGAGGCATGAGATCGATCTCGATGAGCACGGCGGAATCGGCCCTCGAAGAGCGGCGCATGGCGGCGAAGCTGGCCGCGTTCCTGGTCGAGCTCGCGTGCGTGGCCACGGTGGTGATCGTGTGCCGTCACGCGTGGGGCTGGCTCGACCGGCCGTTCCCGGGATTCCTGCTCCACCATCGCACCACGGTGGGCCTGCTCACGCGTCCCGCGTGGCACGAGGCGGGCGCCAAGGTGCGCGCGGGCGATCGCATCCTCGAGATGAACGGCGAGCGCGTCGAGACCACCGCCGACATCCTGCAGCGCTGCGCGGCGGTGCCGACAGGCACGCCGATCCACTATCGCGTGGAGCACCCGAGCGGTGAGCGCTTCGAGCTGTGGGCGCCCACGCGCTCGTTCTCCGGCACCGACCTGATCCTCACCTTCGGTATCCATCTGACCGAAGGAATCCTGATCCTGACCATCGGGTTCGCGGTGTTCCTGCTGCGCCCCGGTAACGCCGGGACGCTGGCGTTCCTGCTCTTCTGCCTCTTCACCGGCTGGTCGAGCGTCACGGTGTTCGAGATCGAGAGCACCGAGTCGATCTTCGAGCCGATCTTCTTCGTGATCGGCCCGCTGATGGCGGCCACGCTGATTCACCTGGGCGTCACGTTCCCACGCGAGCGGCTCGAGCCGGGGCGCGCGCAGCGCATCGTGCGCGGTGCCTACCTGGTGTGCGGCGCGGCAGCGCTCCTGAGCTACGTGCCGTCGCACGTCTCGTATCGATTCTGGATCTGGTCGGAGCGGCTCGAGCACCTGGCGGTGGCCGGCGCAGGGCTCTTCTTCCTCGCATCGCTCTATCGCGGCGCGTCGTGCGTCGAGCGCGAAGCGATCGACCGGCGGCGCGCGATGGTGGTGGGGATCGGCGCGCTCATTGGCCTTGTCCCCTCGGGCTTCGGCTTGCTCGCGGTGAGCGTGTGGCCGGAGCTGCTCCAACCGTGGCTGCCCGCCCACTGGCTGCTGCTCACCGCCAACGTGTTCCCGCTCTCGGTGGCATGGGCGATCGTGCGCTTCAACCTGTTCGGCGTGAGCTTCGTGCTGCGCCGCTCGGTGGCGTACGTGCTGCTCACCACCTTGATGGTCGGCTCGTACGTGGGCGTGGTGCTCCTCCTTCACACGCTCTTCCACCCGCGTCTCGAGGTCACGCCGTACCTCAACACGTTCCTGGTGATCGTCTACGCGTTCCTGTTTCCACCGGCGCGGCGGCTGGTGGTCGCGTTCGTGGACCGGACGCTCTTCCGCACGCCTTACGATTACCGCACCGCGGTCCAGCACCTGAGCCATGCGCTGGTCTCCGAGCTCGATCTCGACCGCATCCTGGCCGAGGTCGACTCCGCGCTGCGCGACACGCTGGAGCTCGATCGCGCGCTGGTGCTGATCCGGCCCGAGCGCGGCGCCGGATTCGTCCACTATCCCGCTTCCGCGGCGCGACGTGGCGCACGCGCGGCGGAGCGCGCCAGCACCGGCGGGGTCGAGCCGCGCCCCGACTTCGCATTGCCCTCGACCAGCCCCCTGGTGCGCATTCTGGAGTCGCGCTCGACCGAGCTCACCAAGTGGGAGCTGCGCGA
>CAZYWA010000594.1:0-4699 GCA_964650975.1 uncultured bacterium | reverse complement strand
TGGAAGTGGCCCGAAAAAAACGAATACAGCGGGAGTGTCTCGAGGAGTCCCGGTAGCTGGATCCAGGCGGTGCCCACGAGCTGCAGCAGATAGCAGGCGAAGAGCGTCACCAGGATCTTCCAGCCGAGCGGCGTCAGCTGAGAACCGAAGTTCGCCCCGCCGCCACCACGCGACCACCCGGGGCCGGCACCTTTCGCCTGCCAGCTCATTCGTCTTCCTCGCGCAGCTTGGCGAGCACCGAGAGATCCTCGAGCGTGGTGGTGTCGCCGGTCGATTGCTTGCCGGCGGCGATGTCGCGCAACAGCCGGCGCATGATCTTGCCGCTGCGGGTCTTGGGCAGCGCATCCGTGAAACGGATCTCGTCGGGGCGCGCGATGGCGCCGATCTCCTTCACCACGTGCGCCTTGAGCTCGTCCTTAAGCGCGGGCTCGGCGGCGTAGCCGGATTCGAGGGTCACGAACGCGACCACCGCTTGACCCTTGAGATCGTCGGGGCGCGGCACCACCGCGGCCTCGGCGACCTTGGTGTGGCTCACGAGAGCACTCTCGATCTCCATGGTGCCGAGGCGATGACCGGCGACGTTGATGACGTCATCCACGCGCCCCATGATCCAGAAGTACCCGTCGTCGTCGCAGCGCGCGCCGTCACCCGTGAAGTACGTACCGGGGATCTGGCTCCAGTACTGCTGCACGTAACGCTCGGGATCGCCGTGGATGGTGCGCAGCATCGACGGCCACGGCTTGCGGATCACGAGGTAACCGCCGCTGCCGCGCGGCACCGGCTTTCCCTCACGCGTGACCACCTCGGGAACGATGCCCGGAAACGGCAGCGTGCCGCTTCCCGGCTTGGCGGGCACGGCGCCGGGCAGCGGCGTGATCATGATCGCGCCGGTCTCGGTCTGCCACCAGGTGTCGACGATCGGACAGCGGTTGCCGCCGATCACCTCGCGGTACCACATCCACGCTTCCGGATTGATCGGCTCGCCCACGGTGCCCAGGAGGCGAAGGCTCGAGAGATCGTATTTCGCGGGCCAGTCGCGCCCCCACTTCATGAACGCGCGGATCGCGGTGGGTGCCGTGTAGAGGATCGAGACGCGGTGCTTCTCGACGATCCTCCAGAAACGCGCCGGATCGGGATGGTTGGGCGCGCCTTCGTACATCACCACCGTGGCGCCGTTCGAGAGCGGGCCGTAGACGACGTAGCTGTGGCCGGTGACCCAGCCGACGTCGGCGGTGCACCACAAGGTGTCCTCTTCCTTCAGGTCGAACACCCACTTGGCCGTGAGCGTCGTCTGCACCAGGTAGCCGCCGGTGGTGTGGACGACGCCCTTCGGCTTCCCGGTGGTCCCGGAGGTGTAGAGGATGAAGAGCGGGTGCTCGGATTCGACCGGCACGGGCGCGCAGCTCACCGACGCGCCTTCCACGAGGTCGTGCCACCAGTGGTCGCGCCCCGGCTTCATGTGAACCGCGGTGCCGGTGCGCTTCACGACCACCACGTGCTTCACGCTCGGCGCGCCGACGAGCGACGCGTCGACGCTGGGTTTGAGCGGCACTTCGGCGCCGCGCCGCCAGCCGCCGTCGGCGGTGATCACCGCGGACGCCTGCGCATCGTTGATGCGATCGCGCAGCGCCTCCGAGCTGAAGCCGCCGAAGATCACGCTGTGGGTGGCGCCGATCCGCGTGCACGCAAGCAGCGCGATCGGCAACTCGGGGATCATCGGCATGTAGATCGCGACGCGATCGCCCTTCGTCACGCCGAGGCTGGTGAGCGCGTTCGCGAACCGCGACACCTCCCGCAGGAGATCGCCGTAGGTGAGCACGCGCTCGTCGCCGGGCTCGCCCTCCCACACGATCGCGGCCTTGTTCTTGCGCCAGGTCGCGGCGTGCCGGTCGACGCAGTTGGCCGAGATGTTGAGCATCCCGCCGTCGAACCAGCGCGCGAACGGCGGCTTCCAGTCGAGCACCTTCTTGAACGGCCTGATCCAGTCGACGTTGGCCGCCATCTCACGCCAGAACGTTTCCGGCTGCGAGACGGCGCGCTTCGAGAGCGCCTGGTGCCGCGCCATCGAGGGAACGTGCGCCTTGGCGGCGAACTTGGCGGGCGGCGCGAACTTGCGGCGCTCGTTCAGCACCGAGGTGATGTCGACCTGCGCCTCGGGCGCGGCGTTCGGAACGGTGGCCGGCGAGGATTGGCCCTTGCTCTTCCGCGCCGCCTTCGACGGTTTGGAAGCCTTCCGCTTGCTCATCGGCACGGCGCCACCTCCTCACTCGACCAACCCGCGAGTCGTAGCACAGCCGCTCGCGCCTGAGCAAAGCGATCGAGCGGCCGGGCTCGGCCTTCGATCGATTCGGCAGGCGTAGTAGCTTCCTCGAGGTGAAGCCGCCGCGGGATACCGCTCGACACCCATGCTGCGACGTCTGACACGTCTCCTCGGCGCGGATGGGCCAGAGGTGCCCGGCATCACGCCGTCCGAGGCCGGTGAGCCGGCGCCTCGGGAGGTCAGCATCGGCGAAGCGCCGTCCTTCCCGCTCGCACGGCATCTCACACTCCACCGCGGGTTTCCGATCCTCGACTGGAAGGCCGTCGACGCCTGGGTCGGATCGCACGGCAACGACGCCTGGCAGAGCGAGGCGTGGGCCGCATGCCAGCGCGCGTGGCTGCTCCACTTCCGCGATGCGCTGGGCACCGATTTCCGGCTCGTCGACTCGCCCTTCAGCATCGTGGTGGCATCGCTCGACGAGCGAGGGTTGCGCCGGGCGCTCAGCACGATCGACCGCTCGCTGCGCAAGATCCTCGGGCTCCTCGATGGGGTCGCCGAGCTCCGGAGCCACGGCAAGAACGTGCTGATCGTGTTCGACGACGACCAGCGCTACTACGAGTACGTCTCCCACTACTACCCCGAATCGGGCGAGTTCGCGTTCAGCGGCGGGATGCACATCCACGCAGGTCACAGCCACCTGGTGACCCGGAAGAGAGAGATCCACTACACGGAACGCACGATCGCTCACGAGATGACGCACGCGTGCCTCGCGCATCTGCCGCTGCCGTCGTGGCTCGACGAAGGCCTCGCCGTGAACACCGAGATCCCCTTGGTCGGCGCGCGAGCGCTGCCGTTCCCGCCGCGCGAGCTGCGCGCCAAGCACCATGCATTCTGGGGCGAGCCCGAGATCCAGGAGTTCTGGACGGGCCGTTCGTTTCACCGACCGGACGACGGCCAGGCACTCTCCTACGATCTGGCGCGAATCATGGTCAGCCAGCTCGCCCAGGACTGGCCGCGGTTCCAGAGCTTCGTGCTCGCGGCGCAACGCGACGACGCTGGCTACGCCGCCGCAACCGAGCACCTCGGCATCGACCTGGGCGAGTACGTGTGCTTCCTGCTGGAGCAAGCGGCGTGCCCCGGTTGGGCGCCGCGATCGCCAGGCGACGGTGCGGTGGGATCGCCCTGAGGCGCGCCGATGCCACTTCGCCGATGTGCATCCACGTTCCTCGCTCTCGCGGCGATCTCGATCGGCGTGGCCGCGTGCAGCGCGGGGACGTCGTCGTCTCCAGCGGCTGCGGCTGGATCGCTTCGCTTCGCGACGACCGAGCTCACGCTGCCCGGATCGAGCGGCATCGTGCTGCTCGACTACATCGCGTTCGACCGCGCATCCGGCGCTCTATGGGTTCCCGCCAGCAGCACTGGCTCCGTCGATGTGATCGACGGCGCCACCGACCGGATCACCCAGATCTCGGGGTTCGGCACGTCCACGTTCGAGATGCGCGGTCGCGCCGTGGTGCTCGGACCGACGTCGGTGACGATCGGCGACGGGGTCGCGTACGTCGGCAACCGCGCCGACTCCAGCGTCTGCGCCGTCGATACCAGCTCGCTCGCCCTCGGCCGGTGCCGGCGCATCGGCACGGCCGAGGAGGGCCTCGCGGCCGCGCCCGACGCGGTGGTCTACGTTCGTCTCACCCGCGAGCTATGGGTGACCCGCGGCGCTCCGCCGATGGGCATCACGCCGCCCGACCACTCGATCCTGATCCTCGACGTCGCAGGCCAGCACCAGCTCGACGAGAAAGCGAGACTCGAGCTCTCGGGCTCCGCGAAAGGCTACGCCGTCGACGAGAGCCGCGGCCTCTTCTTCACCAGCATCGAGGAAGAGCGCCGGACCGTGGCGATCGACGTTCACACCCGCCAGATCGTGAAGAGCTGGCAGGCGGGCTGCTCGGAGCCGCACGGGCTCGCGATCGATGAGGCGCGCGGCATCTTGCTGGTGGCGTGCCCGGAGCGGGTGGTCTCGCTCGACGTCGAGCACGAGGGCCAAGTGCTCGGCTCGATCGACACCGGCGCGGGGGTCGACAACATCGCGTACCTACCGGCGACTCGCATGGTCTACGCCGCCGCCGCGGACGCGGCAGCGCTCACGATCGCGCGGCTCGGCGATCGAGGCCAGCTCGAAAGAGTGGCCACCGTCCCGACCACCCGCAGCGCACGCGGCGTGGTGGTCGACGACGTGGGCCGCGCCTACCTGATCAACCCGCTGCGTGGGAGCATCTGGAAGCTGACACCCGATGATCGCCCGTGAGGAATCGTGGTGTCGGTCGGTTCGGGGACGCTTCCAGTTCGGCATCATCCCCGAACCGACTGCTCGCGGAGATCTCGTGCCGGCGCCGAGAGGCGCCCGGCGAGCGCAGCGAGCCGACTTGGGGGTGGGGCCCC
>CAZYWA010000593.1:0-4709 GCA_964650975.1 uncultured bacterium | reverse complement strand
TCGCCGAGCGTCGAGAGCTGGGCCGCACCGGGGGCCGCACGCGCTGCCGCAACGCGCGACGAGCCTCGTGATGCTGGCGGCTCTCGTGACCTGGCTCGTCGGGGCCGCAAGCGCCAGTGCGTCCGCCGCGGACGCCGAGACGGCCGCGATCAGCCTGGAGTTGCAGGTGAAGGCCGCGTGCCTCTTCAACTTCGCCAAGTTCGTCGACTGGCCCGCCGAGCCGGGCGCGGACGCGGCGGCACCGCTGCGGATTTGCATCTGGGGAGAGGATCCCTTCGAGGGGAACCTCGAGCAGATCGTGAGCGGCAAGCTCGCCGGCGGCCGCCCGATCGAGGTGAGCCATCCGCAACGAGCGCTCGAGGTCCCGGCTTGCCACATCTTCTACGTGGCCGCCGGCCAGGAGCGCGGTCTCGACGAGGTCCTGCCCGGTCTGCGCGATCGGCCCGTGCTGACGGTGGGTGAGAGCGAAGAGTTTCACCACGCCGGTGGAATCCTTCGCTTCTGGACCGACAACAACAAGGTGCGCTTCGCGATCGACCCCGACGCCGCCACGCGCGCACGCCTCAAGATCAGCTCGCACCTGATGAGCCTGGCCAAGCCCCCTCCCGGCCGCGAAGCGAACGGCGAGAACTGACATGCGGTCGTTCAGGGACCTCCAGTTCCGGTCCAAGCTCACCGTGCTGCTGACGGCCGCGACGACATCCGCGCTGCTGGTGGCGGGCGCCGCGCTGGTGGTGTTCGACCAGCTCGAGTTCCGCCGCGAGATGGTCGGAAACCTCACGACCCAGGCCCACATCGTCGGCATCAATTCGACGGCGGCACTGACTTTCCACGACGCCGACGCCGCGCGCGAAATGCTCGCCGCACTGCGCGCCCAGCCGGGGATCCTCTCGGCTCAGATCTTCGACCGGAGCGGCAAGCAGCTCGCGGGCTACCTGCGGCCCGGTGCCGAAGGTCTCGCCCAGCCGCCGGAGCACGGGCCGGAGGGCTATCGCTGGGATGACAACGACCTCGACGTTTTCGGCTCCATCTCGCTCGACGGTGAGGAGGTGGGGAGCATCCACATCGAGTCGGACCTCACCGCGGTCCACCGTCGAATGGTCCGCTACAGCCTGGCCGCCGTTCTCGTGATCTCGATGTCCGCGGTCGCGTCCGCGCTGCTCGCGAGCCTCCTGCAACGCCTGGTGTCGGGCCCGGTGCAGGATCTCGCCGAGGCCGCGAAAGCGGTTTCGGTGCGGCACGACTACACCGCTCGTGTGGTGAAGCGCAGCAACGACGAGCTCGGCTCGCTGGTCGACGCGTTCAACACGATGGTCGACCAGATCCACGAGCGAGACGTGGCGCTCCAGGAGGTCAACGACGACCTCGAGCGCCGCGTCGTGGAGCGCACGCGGCAAGCCGAGCAAGCAAAGGAGGAGGCCATCGCGGCGCTGCGCCTCAAGACCGAATTCATGACGAACATGAGCCACGAGATCCGCACTCCCATGAACGGCGTCATCGGCATGACCGATCTGCTTCTCGACACCGAGCTCAGCACCGAGCAGCGCGAGTTCGCGGGGACCGTCAAGCTGAGCGCCGAGTCGTTGCTCACGCTCCTCAACGACATTCTCGACTTCTCGAAGATCGAGGCCGGCAAGCTCGAGACCGAAGCCACGCCGTTTCGGTTGCGCCCGCATCTGGCCGACACGCTCAAGCCGCTCGCGGTGCACGCGCATCGGAAAGGGCTCGAGCTGGCGTGCGACATCGGCTCCGACGTGCCGTCGGTGGTCACCGGGGACGCCGGGCGGTTGCGGCAAGTCATCATCAACCTGGTGGGAAATGCCCTCAAGTTCACCGAGACGGGAGAGGTCGTGGTGCGCGTCGCCGTGCTCGACCGCCGCCCTCGCGAGGTGTGCCTTCGGTTCGCCGTCGCGGACACCGGAATCGGAATCCCGGCGGACAAGCACAAGCTCATCTTCGACGCGTTCACGCAGGCGGATGGATCGACCACGCGACGCTACGGCGGGACCGGACTCGGGCTGGCCATCTCCTCGAAGATCGTCGCGAGCATGGGCAGCTCGATCTGGATCGAGAGCGAGGTCGGTCGTGGCACCACGTTCGGCTTCGACGTCTGGCTGCCGATCCCCCAGGGCGCCGAGCCGTTGGAGGGTCCCCCGAGGGATGCGCTCGCCGGTCGTCGTGTGCTGGTGGTCGACGACAACGCGACCAATCTCCGGATCCTGGTCGGGATGCTGAAGAACTGGGAGATGCCGTCGGTCGCGACGTCCGGGGGACTCGCGGCCCTCGAGGCGGTGCGACTCGCGTGCGAAGCGGGGAACCCGTTCGCGCTGGCGCTGGTCGACTTCCAGATGCCGGACATGGATGGATTCGAGCTGGTCACTCGGCTGCGCGCCAACCACTCGAGCGCGTCGCTGCCGGCGATCATGCTCACATCCGCCGGGCAGCGCGGCGACGCGGCGCGCTGTCGCGAGCTGGGGATCGCCGCCTACCTGCTCAAGCCGGTTGCGGCGGCGGAGCTTCTCGAGGCCGTCGCCGAGGCGCTCGGCGCGCGACCGCCGGAGCGCCGGCCGGCACCCGTGACGCGCAACTCGCTGCGCGAATCGAGGCCCCCGCTTCGGCTGCTGGTCGCGGAGGACAACCCGGTAAACCGCACCGTGACCACACGGATCCTCGAGAAGCGCGGTCACCTGGTGCGCGGCGTCGAGGACGGGCGCCTGGCGGTCGAAGCGGTGCAGCGCGAGCCCTTCGACGCCGTGCTCATGGACATCCAGATGCCCGGGATGGACGGCCTCGCCGCCACCTCGGCGATTCGCGCGGCGGAGCGCGGGAGTGGCCGGCGCGTTCCCATCGTGGCGCTCACCGCGCACGCGATGCGCGGGGACCGCGAGCGGTTCCTGGCCGCCGGAATGGACGACTACGTGTCGAAACCAGTCGACGCGGACGAGCTCATCGACGTGGTCGAGGGGCTCGTGGACGCACGCGGTGCCGAACGCGTTGCGCGCGGACCCGCACCCGCGCGCGTGGACCAGGTTCTCGACCGCGCAGCGCTGCTGCAGGGCGTCGACGGCGATCTGGAGCTCCTGGCCGAAGTCCTGGAGCTCTTTCGTACCGAGCGGGAAAACAGCAGCGCCGAGATCACCGCGGCGCTCGCGCGCGGCGATCTCGGCGCGCTGTCGCGCGCCGCCCACCGGCTCAAGGGTTCGCTCGGCGTGGTGGGAGCAACGGCGGCGCGCGGCGCAGCCGAGCGACTCGAAATGCGCGCTAGCGCCTCCGCGGCAACCGAGGCCGCGGCCGAATGGGTCTGTCTGGAGGCCGAGCTGGCGCGTCTTGCGCCGGAGCTCGAGCACGCACTCGATGCTTGATCGCCATCCATGACCGGACCGTCGTGTTGGGCGCGGCTGGGCGCGGCGCGTACCAGGACCAGGATGGGATCCACCGAAGCCAGGAATCGACTTCCTCGGCGCCCGCCTTCGAGCCGACCGAAGGGGGTGCTCGGCTTCGCGAACCAATCGGGTGCGCTCGCGGCGATGATCGCCGCGCTGGCGTCGACCGCATCGATCGCGTGGTGCGCCGCGCCGGGCGACACGAACGGAACGACTCGAGGCGACCTGAGCGAGCTGTCGCTGGAAGAGCTCATGGAGATTCCGGTGCAGACCATAAACGCGGCGTCTCGACATTCGCAGAGTGTGAGGAACGCACCCGCCTCGGTAACCGTCATGACCGCCGACCAGATCGCGCGCTACGGCTACCGGACCCTCGCCGACGTGCTGCGCGCGATCCGCGGTCTCTACGTCACGTCGGACCGGAACTACCAGTACATCGGTGTCCGCGGCCTCGGACTGCCCGACAACTACAGCTCACGCGTCCTTCTGCTGGTGAACGGCCATCGCATCAACGACGCCGTTTACGACTCGATGTACCTCGGAAACGACTTCATCATCGACGTGGCGCTCATCGACCGCGTCGAGTTCGTTCCGGGGCCGGGTTCGGCGCTCTACGGGAGCAACGCCTTTTTGGGAGTGATCAACGTCGTCACCAAGCGCGGCCGGGACTATCAAACCCTGGACGTGGGAACTTCGGTGGGGAGCTTCGCCTCCTACACGGGCCGTGCGACCTACGGGTCCACGCCGGCCGACGGCACCGACGTGCTGGTGTCGGGCTCGGGGCTCACGAGCGACGGACAGACGCTCTTTTTCCCGGCGTTCGCGGCACCGGAGACCCAGGGCGGCTTCGCCCGGAATGCCGACGGCGAAAGGGCGGGCAGTGGCTTCGCATCGCTGGGCTTCCGCGACCTGCGCCTCGACCTCGCCTACGTCGACCGCGAGAAGCACGTCCCCACCGGCTCGTTCGGGACGACCTTCGGCAGCACGCGGACCCGCACCGACGACGAGCGCTCTTACCTGGACCTCTCGTATGCGCCACCGGCGTACGCGGGCTGGGATTTCGACGGGCATGTCTTCGTCGATCAATACCGGTACCGCGGTGAGTACGACTACGCAACCACGCTCGTCGAATCATCGCCGAGCACGATGGAGCGCGATGATGCCGACGCGTGGTGGTGGGGATCCGAGTTGCTGCTCGCGCGTGAGCTGTTCGATCGCCTGCGGCTGACGGTGGGCGGGGAGTACCGGGACAACATTCGGGTCGATCAATCCGTTCGGAACGTCGGTGGTGGTGGGGAGTTCGTCGACGAGAACCATCCCTCGCAG
>CAZYWA010000592.1:0-4716 GCA_964650975.1 uncultured bacterium | reverse complement strand
TATACAGCCTCAATACCGAGCTCACCTGCGGCCACTGACCAGCTCGTGATCCTCACCTGTGCCAGCGCGGGTGCCGTCAGGTGCAGCGACAAGTTGGACGGGTGTCAGCATCTGTACGGTGCTGGGCCGCGAGCGCTCAACGATCAGCCGCCGGGCATGGTGGGGTGCAAAAGCGGGAGGATGGCCTCAGCAAAACTCCAGGCGCCCATGGCCCCAGTCAGCGCCGCGAGTGCGACCGCTGGTCCGAAGCCACCAACATCCTCGACGCCAATGAGCATGACGGCCATGGCATACAGCACGAACAATAGACCGAGAGCACCATTTATGAATTGCGCGATTCGCCAGCGTCGATGGTTCGCGACGGCGGTTGCACCGAACAGCAACGCGATGCCGAGGGACGGCACGCCACCACCTCCTGCAACAGCGCCCGCAGCACAAAGGAGCGAGAGGGCCACCCAGGCTGAAACGAACACGGCCGTGCGGGATACGGTGATGCCGCGGCTTGTCATCTTGAGAGTCTGGAGTCGTCCAACCGAGGCTGTAGGAAAAGTCAGCTCTTGCGCATTTTGCGCCTTCGTGGGTGAGGCTTCAAGATGGGCCGTCCCGAGTACCGCGAGGGCCCAATGCCGCGCTTCAAGCACGTCGATACCAACCCCAGGCTCCTGCCGGTCGATCTGGCGAGGCAGCTTCTGCCGGGGACCTTCGAGCACGCGCTCGACCACCTGATCGATCACGAACTCGACCTCACGGTGTTCGACAAGCTCTACCGAAACGACGAGCGCGGTGCGAAGGCGTATCCGCCCGGGATGCTTCTCAAAATCGTCCTCTTTGCCTACTCGCGTGGGATCGTCAGCAGCCGCGACATCGAAGAAGCCTGCCGAAGGCACGTGATGTTCATCGCACTTTGCGGCGACAAGGCCCCGCACTTCACCACGATCGCGGCGTTCGTCGCGCGGCTGGCCGAGCCGATCGCCCAGGTCTTCAGCCAGGTGCTCTATCTCTGCGATCAAGAGGGGCTCATCGGCCGGGAGATGTTCGCGATCGATGGCGTGAAGCTGCCGAGCAACGCCAGTAAAAAGCGTATGGCTTTCTCGGTACGGTCAGGTGGTCCGAATTCCGACATGGCCGCGCGAGCTTTACCGAGGCGCGAGCGTATGTCACCCCGCCCCGATCTTGCGCCGATCCGCGCCGCGTCCACGGTTAGTGGGTGTCATGGCAAAGTTCCCCGCTGATGCCGTTGCCGTGGGCCACCGTGCTGTGTCGCCTTGGATCGGCGGGTCAGCCACACGATGAGGAGCGCCGGCACGATCGCGACAGCCAGCATCGACAAGAACAGGCTCGGAGAGAAAAGCCAGACAGCCTCACTTTCGATATGACCACCTCGGCCTCTCGAGCCACCCTGCGGGATCAGGATAAAGAGGAACGGCAGCGCGAGCCTCGCCCAAAGATCCCTCGGCTTCGTGCTGATCTGCACATTGGCGCCAAGCACGATCACGACCTGCGCGACCACGGCCATCAGCACCGCCAATGCCTGCATGGCGACGAGAGATACCTCAAGCGTCGCACTCTGCTGTGTCTCCGCACGGCTGACGACGGCAGCACGGATCATCCACACCACCCCGGCGAGCACCAGCAGAGCCCAGCCGATCATCTCCGCTCGCGTGCCGAGAATCTGCTTCCGATCCGTAAAACTTCGTTCTGAGATCAAATTACGCGGCATCTTCAACCTTCGCTCGATGGCCGCATCGCGAACAAGATGACGGCTACCGGAGCAAGCAGCGTGAAAGAGAGAAGGTAAGCACGCCGTCAACGGCTGCGACGACGGCGAACCCGCCCTCCAGGTCGCGAATCCGCGTGGCGAAACTCATTCCTGTCGCTTCCAACTTTACCGTCATCTGCGGCCGGCGATCGAGACCGGAGAGCGCGCGAACGGCCGGAGAGCACGAACGCGGCCCGAGATTCGAGTACGACGTCGACAACATCATGGCGGCGGGCGTCTCGGTGCCTTCGGCGATCTTGCGCCGATCCGCGGCGGCGTTCAAGGTGCAGCGGGGCGTCGGGCTGCGGCCGCTGGACACCACTCGCTCAGACGAGCGCCACCCTGCATGCCGTCAAGGTGCAGCGACGAGTTGAAGCCGTTCCGATGGCGCTCAAGGTGTCGACGATAGTCCTATGTCCTCGCCCGCGTATCGTCGCGGCGCAGTCGTGAACCCCAGATCGGAGCCATATTTCGCAAAGGATCGATCCATGGCGATTGAGTTGGACCAGAACAAATACGGGAAGTGTCCGAACAAGACCGAAAGCTGCTTCGCCGCCTCGTTCGCAGGAATTCCGCCGAATCGATGAAGGTAATAAGCGGAGACAAATCCCACTCGGTCTCCACCAGCTTGGCAATGAACCAAGATTGGCTTGGGCAACGATCGCAGCAAGGAGTCCAGTTGCGATACTTCCTCGTCAGTGACGTCGCGCTTGGCGGACAGAGCGATATCGGCGTGTTCAATTCCGAGTCGGGCGGAAGCCTGGGTTTCATCATCATACCAAGGCACCCCCACATTCGGGCCGCGCAGATTGAGAACGCTGCGGATTTTATGCTCTTTCACCGCGGCCGCCAACTCCGAGACATTCATCTGGCCTGAGCGGTAAAGCTCGTTCTCCTTCACGACATGCAGATTGTCAGTCCAAAACAACCAACCCGGGTAAGATCCCAAGATTGTGATCGCGACCGGGAGCGAGATCCACCACTTCCGAAGACGATACGCCTGCCGAGACGCTTCGAGGTTTCCGGTCATACACACGGACTCGTTTTTGCCGCTGCCGTTGATCCACGCCCCTCGGTCACGCTGAACAGATGCCGGACGCCGTCTCTCGGGTCGCGGAACAGCGCCTCAAGTCGGCCGCAGCAGAACCGGCCCTGAGTGGGCCAACTCGACGGCGGCACGGACGCGCGCGAGGCGTTCCGGGGTGGACATGACGCTCCGGTTACAGCATACGCGAGCGCTCGTTCGCCGTCGTGGTGAGGCCGTGTTACGAACCCGCAATGCGCGACCTCTTCGCCGACGTTTCGAGGGCGATACACGAGGCGTTCCCGGACGCGATCTACATTCGGGTCGCGAAGGGCGAGTACCCGTCGGCGCGCTTCGGGCTCGCGTTGGAGTTCCGGGTGCCGTACGGCGATGCCGTCAACCGCTGGCCGGACGATGTGTGGGGCGGCGTCGTGGTGTCGAGCAAGCCGCCGCCGACGTAGAACGCGAGGGGATATCGGGCCGCTTCAGTTACGGCCGAAGCCCAAAATCGCTGGGTCTAAGCCGAGTCGTTCGCATACACCGATAGCGACGGCATTTTCGAGCGCTTCGTCGGGCGGCACCCGAAGTTGGACGGACGATTTTCCAGGCGCCTGGAGACTCCAGAGTTTCACTGCGACCTGAAACGACTCGGGCGGCCCTTTCCTTGAGGTGGAAATCGAGACGTCGGTGAACTGTACGCCCTCGATCTGCAACTTCCTGCGAAACTCCGCGAACTTGATCATAAGCCACCCCCGTGTGAGTGGCCGAGGCTACGCGAGGATCGACGACCAGTCGAGGCGGTTCGAGATGCCGGTGTGGTGCTGCACCGCGAGCGCCGGGACCCAGTCGTCGTGAATTCCGTTCGGCGTGGAATGGCATCGAGACCGAGCCCCTTCCTCGAGTCATCGGCGGGCTCTTCCTCGAATCCTGCAGGTGCGCGACACCGCGCGCGCGTCGGATCGTCGGGTGTGGCGGGATCGGGTCGACGAGGCGGCGGCGCAGCAGGCCCGTCTCGGCCACCGACACCCCTCCGTTCAGGTGCCGCAGGCGTCGCCTACCAGGCACCTCCGCGTCACGGACCCTACGGCACGGTCAGCGTGAAGGTCGTCGAATTGGTCAGACCGTGCTGCGGTCCGCCCGAGACATCGATTCCTGAAATCGTCACCGTGTACGTCCCAGCCGGCGTTCCCGTTGTGGTGAATGCCGTGAGCCAAGCCGTTGACGTCGGTATGGTAGGCGACACCGGGATGTCGTACCTGGACAAGCTGAACCTCGGCCCGTTGCTCACCGATGGAGAGATGCTCTTGACTCCAACATTGATCGAGCCCGCCATTCCCTGCTCGCTCGTCACCGCGAGAATCAATCGCTTGGACGAGCCCGCCTGGATCGTCGTGCTGGCCGGAGAGACGCTCAGTGCGAAGCTCGTGTTGGTCGCAGACGCCGGTCCACCGTCCATCACACCCCAGCCGACGAGGACCACCGCAGCGACGCCGAGGATGTACCGCTCGAACAGGATCGATTTTCGGACGCACACGGGTTTCATGCGTTCTTCCTTCAGCGTTTAGGTTTACACGTTCGATCTGGACACACTGCGCACGGCGGGATGGCCCGGCGGAATGAGTGGATGAGTGACCCGGCCAACACGATGCCGTCCCACGGGAGACTTCGCGTGGGCAATCGAACTGGTTCACCGAGCCGGTTTACCTTCGGTGTCGCCCTTACTCGGCCCGCGAGCCGAGATCGCAGGACTCCGGTCAAGCGCGCCACGTGACTGCTCTACCACCCCCTGATCCTGGCCAGCCCCACCTCGAGCGGCTGCCCACCCACGAAGTCCTCGTAGCGCTGCCCGCGCTCGGCGAGCGCCTCCCGCAACGCCTTGTCCCGCCGCGCCAGCTCCTCCTGGATGAGCCGTTCGAGCTTCGCGTCCGTCGGC
>CAZYWA010000591.1:0-4731 GCA_964650975.1 uncultured bacterium | reverse complement strand
GTCGCTTACGTGCGCTTCGCGTCGGTCTATCGCGAGTTCAAGGACCTGAACGCATTCATCGAGCAGCTGAATGAATTGCTCCGGAAGCATCCGCCCCCGCCCAGCGGCGGCTGATGAATCGATCGAGAGGACGCTGATCGGTCCCCTGGAGGCCCGCCGTCCCTCGGCGGGCAAGCGATCGAAGGGTGCCGTTCCGGCGCGCGCGCGCGAGGGACCGCGCGCGCTCCAAACGGCATTCGAGTACGGCAATGGCGCGCGCTCGAGCGTGCTATATGCGACGAGTAGCCGCTCGGTGATCGTTCATGGGTAGCGCGCGCACTCGCGGCAGAGCGCCGCAGTCCTCCCGGCGGGCGGACCGCCAGAGCTGGGAGCGGTACGTGCGGATGGCGCTGGCGCTCGCGAGCCGCGCCGAGGGGCGCACCAGTCCCAACCCGATGGTGGGTGCCGTGGTGGTGCGGCGCGGGCGCGTGGTGGGGCGCGGGTATCATCACCGCGCGGGCGGGCCGCACGCGGAGGTGCTGGCACTCGAGCAGGCGGGCTCCGCCGCCGCCGGCGCGACGCTGATCCTCAATCTCGAGCCCTGCTGCCACTACGGAAAGACCCCGCCCTGCACGGACGCGATCATCCAGGCGCGGGTCGCGCGCGTGGTGGCCGGCATGCGCGACCCGAACCCGCGCGTCGACGGCGGCGGCTTCGAGGCGCTGCGCGCCGCCGGCATCGAGGTCGAGGTGGGCGTGCTCGAGGAAGCGTGCAAGCGCTTCAACGAGGAGTACGTCCACTTCATCACCACCGGCCGCCCGTTCGTGATCCTGAAGCTGGCGGCGAGCCTCGACGGCCGGATCGCCACGGCGAAGGGCGCCTCCAAGTGGATCACCGGCGAGCGAGCGCGCCGGCACGTCCACCGTCTGCGCAGCCGCGTCGACGCGGTCATGGTCGGCGCGGGCACCGTGCGCGCCGACGATCCGTCGCTCACCGTGCGGCTCGACGACTCGCCCGCGCGCAACCCGGCACGAGTGGTCGTCGACTCCGCGCTCGGTATCTCGCCACGCGCGAAGGTGTTCTCCGCCCGGGCCCAGGCGCGCGTGATCGTCGCGACCACGCCGCGCGCGTCGGCCAAGAACGAACGGCGCGTGGCCGCCACCGGCGCCACGGTGGTGCGGGTGCGTGCTCGCCGCGGGCGCGTCGATCTGGCCGCGCTGCTCGCGCGCCTGGCGAAGCTCGGGATCACCAGTGTTCTGGTCGAAGGCGGCTCGGAGCTCGCGACCGCGCTCTGGCGCGCCCAGCTGGTCGACAAGCTGATGCTCTTCCTCGCGCCCTGCATCCTCGGCGGAGACGCGGTCCCGGCGTTCGGTGCGCTCGAGATCCCGACCCTGGCGCAGGCCGTGCGCCTCGAGCGCGCCCACGTCCACCGCCTCGACGACGACGTGCTGATCGAGGCGTTTCCCGCGGCGCGTCGCCCGGCGCGTGCGCGGCCGCCGCGGCGCAAGGGAAGCCACTGACCGGCGGAGGCGTGCTCATGTTCACGGGTCTCATCGAGTCGCTGGGCACGTTGCGCGGACGCTCTCCACGAGCCGCGGGAGTGAGGCTCGCGATCGAATGCGCGTCGCCGGCCGACGCCTGGAAACTGGGCGAGAGCATCGCCGTGGACGGGGCGTGCCTGACGGTGGTCGCGTTCGACGGCGGCCGATTCGAGGTCGAGGCCTCGCCGGAAACCCTCGCGCGCACCACGCTCGGCGAGCGCCGCACCGGCGACCTGCTGCATCTCGAGCGCGCCATGCGACTCGGCGACCGACTGGGCGGCCACCTGGTGCTCGGGCACGTCGACGGTGTCGGGCACCTCGAGTCCAAGCGCGAGGCCGGCGACTACACCTTCTTGAGCTACCAGGCGCCCGCCGACCTGCTGCCGCTGCTGGTCTCGAAGGGATCGATCGCGGTGGACGGTGTCAGCCTCACCGTGAACGCGATCCGCGACGCGGAGTTCGAAGTGGCCGTCATCCCGCACACCGCCGGCCACACCCACCTCACCCGCAGGTCGGTGGGCGACGGCGTCAACCTCGAAGCCGACGTGCTGGCCAAGCACGTCGCGCGGCTCCTCGAAGCGTGGCGCGGCCCCACCGCTCCCTCCGGTGTCACCCGCGAGCTGCTCGAGAAGCACGGCTTCCTGGACCGCTGAATCGCGTCGAAACCCCGGAATTCGGGCGTTTTCCTTGAAGCGACCGGGTCGGGTCCGTTAGGCTCGCGGGTTGCCATGAAGCACCGCGCCACGGTCGAGGAAGCGTGCGACGAGCTGCGCCGCGGGAGGATGCTGATCCTCACCGACGACGAGGATCGCGAGAACGAGGGCGATCTGGTGATCGCCGCCGAGCACGCGACCGCCGAGGCCATCCATTTCATGGCCAAGCACGGCCGCGGGCTGGTGTGCATCGCGATGACCGAGGAGCGGATCGCCGAGCTCGGCATCCGCATGATGACCGAGGAGAACCGCTCGAGCTTCGGCACCGCGTTCACGGTCTCGGTCGACGCCTACCGCGGCATCGAGTCGGGCGAGAGCGCCGCCGACCGCGCGCAGACCGTGCGCGTGCTCATGGATCCCTCGAGCGGACCCGAGGATCTGGCGAGCCCGGGCCACCTCTTCCCGCTGCGCGCGCGGAGAGGCGGCGTGCTGGTGCGCGCCGGCCAGACCGAGGGCTCGGTCGACCTCGCGCGCATCGCCGGCCTCAAGCCGGGCGCCGTGATCTGCGAGGTCATGCAGGCCGACGGCACCATGGCGCGCATGCCCGACCTGGAGGAATTCGCCGGCCAGCACGACCTCAAGATCCTCACCGTGGCCGACCTCATCGCCTACCGGATGCGGACCGAGCGGCTGGTGCACCGCATCGCCGAGTCGAGCCTGCCCACCGCGTTCGGCGATTTCCGGGTGATCGTGTACCGGAACGACGTCGACCAGCACGAGCATCTGGCGCTCGTCAAAGGCGAGATCGACCCCACCAGGCCCACGCTGGTGCGCGTGCACTCCGAGTGCCTGACCGGCGACGTGTTCGCCTCGATGCGCTGCGACTGCGGCGAGCAGCTGCACGCGTCGATGCGCATGATCGACCGCGCCGGCACCGGGGTCGTGGTGTACATCCACCAGGAGGGACGGGGCATCGGCCTCGGCAACAAGATCCTCGCGTACAACCTCCAGGACCAGGGCAAGGACACGGTCGAGGCGAACGAGGCGCTGGGCTTCAAGCCGGATCTCCGCGACTACGGCCTCGGCGCGCAGATCCTCCGCGACCTGGGCGTGGCCAAGATGAAGCTGCTCACCAACAACCCCAAGAAGATCAGCGGGCTCGAGGGCTACGGTCTGTCGGTGGCGGAGCGAGCGCCGATCGAGATCCCGCCCAACGACGTGAACCGCCGCTACCTCGAGACCAAGCGTGCCAAGATGGGACACGTGCTCAACCTGGCCGTGGATGCCGTGGATGCCGCGGATGCCGAGCCCAAGATGGCCGGCGCCGCGAAGGAGCGATGATGACCGTGATCCGCGAAGGACAGCTTTCGGCGCAGGGCCGGAAGTTCGGGATCGTGGTGAGCCGCTTCAACGGGTTCGTCTCGGAGCGGCTGCTCGAAGGTGCCATCGACGCGCTGCAGCGGCACGGCGCGCGCCCCGAGGACATCGAGGTGGTGCGGGTCCCCGGCTCGTTCGAGATCCCGCTCGCGGCCCAGTGGCTCGCCGGCGCCAAGCGCCACGACGCGCTGATCTGCGTGGGCGCCGTGATCCGCGGCGGGACGCCGCATTTCGAGTACGTCGCTTCCGAGGTCACCAAGGGCGTGTCACACGTGCAGATGCAACACGGGATTCCGGTGGCGCTCGGCGTGCTCACCACCGACACGGTGGAGCAGGCGATCGAGCGCGCCGGCACCAAGGCGGGCAACAAAGGCTGGGACGCGGCGATGACCGCCATCGAGATGGCGGATCTCGCGGCCCGGCTGCGCAGCTAGACCGAGCACGCGGCGGCCCACGGCCGCACCTCCACGAACTCATGGCGTCACGGCACCGCGCACGAACTCTCGCGCTCCAGGCCCTTTACGGGCTGGAGGTGAAGTCGGGCGCCGACGTCGAGTCGGAGCTCGCTCGCTTCCTCGACCACTTCCATCCCGACGCGACGCTGCGCCCGTTCTTCCTGGAGCTGGTGCGCGGCACCCTCGCCCATCGCACCGAGATCGACGAGGCGGTGGGACGCTGCTCGGAGCACTGGAAGATCGAGCGCATGCCGGCCGTCGACCGCAACCTGCTGCGCCTCGGCGTCTACGAGATCCTGCACCAGAACGAGATCCCTCCCGAGGTGACGATCTCGGAGGCAGTCGATCTCGCCAAGCGCTTCGGCGGCGCGGAGACACCTGGCTTCGTGAACGGGATCCTCGACCGGGTGGCCCGCGAGGCGGGCCGCCTGCCCGCCAAGGTCGCCGTGGGCGGCTCGTAACCGGCCCGTAGCGCACCATCCTCGGTTGTCGGCGGACCGTGACCCGATGAAGCTCGCCGCGTTCGTCGTGCTCGCCGCGCTCTACGTGGCCGCGTGCGCCGCCACCGACGGTCTCTTCAACCGCCTGATCTTCCGCGAGCACCGGCGGTTCGCCTACGACTCGACCGAGAAGCGCCTGGTATATCAGCGAGGCGAGTGGTCGTGGATCTCGCTCGTGTACCAGTTCTACCTCGGCTTCGTGGCGCCCAGCATCGCCAGCTGGGCG
>CAZYWA010000590.1:0-4733 GCA_964650975.1 uncultured bacterium | reverse complement strand
CTCATGCGAGAGCGGGTCGGGCACGTACAGGCCCTCCGCGTGCGCGTGGATCGTGACGTGCCCGCGCCTCACGACGTCGCTGCCGGCGGCCGGCGTCGTGGCGGTCACAGCGCCGTCGTGCGTGCCGGCCGAAGTGACGCGAGTGAAGGAGCCGAGATACCCGGCGTCCTGGAGCGCCGACACGCATTGTGCGTAGGTCAGGCCCGAGCAGTCGGGCATCGAGAGCGTGTCCGTGAGCGGATCGGGATAGTCCGGGTTCGAAGGATCCAGGTAGTGATTGATCGCGCCGACCGCGAGCCCGTGCGGGTCGTTCGCCTCCACAGCCGCGCGGAAGGCGTCCACGTTGACCGTGCCGGGCCCAGCCCAGTCGACGGCCGCGCCGCCGTGTGCGGTGTCGCCCGAGTCCGTGATCTCCGCGCCCGTGATCGCCGGGGTGAACGCGGCGCGCTCGAAGGTCGGGTGCACACAGTTCCCAACGCCGCCGTCGTCGCAGGCGGTCGTATGCGGCGTCCACAGCGTCGGAAAGCCTACGAGCGTGTCGAGGTTCGCGAGCTCGTCCGCCAGGCCGTGCTCCAGCGCGTCCACGCAGTAGGAGCGCGCGTACGATCCGCCGCCGTCGAGGGTGAGCGAGCACGGGATGGCCGCGCCGAAGGATGCGCCGTCGCTGATCGCGATCGAGGAGTCGATCGGGTCGAGATGGAACTGCGTCACGCCGTCGCATTCCTGGCCGGGTTCGTCCTTGGGTGCGTTGACGTTCAGCGATTGGCAGTGGTAGGGGATCGGCCCCGTGTCCTCCGTCGCGCGGTAGCACCCGGCAGTGGGATCAACACACGGCGAGAGCGACGCAAAGGGCGCGATGTAGGTCATGTGCGTTGCCAGCACGTACCCAGTGATCGGCGCGGCCGGGGCGCTGCCGAAAAGGTCGTCTAGGCCCAGGTGCAGCTTGATGTACCGATCCGCTCCCGTGTCGTGCAGCAGGAAGTACCCACCGACGCCCACGGCCACGACCGCGCCGAGTTCCGGGAAGGCCAGCGCTGCGCCCTCGGCGGCTTCTGGCAGCACCCCAGCCGCGACTCTGCCAGCGATCAGAGCCTCATCAGACCCGGCCGCGCTTGCGAGCGACGCCTCGTAAGCCTGGAAGTCGAACTCACCGCCGCCCCAGGTAGCG
The DNA here is from genome assembly GCA_964650975.1 of uncultured bacterium. GTDB lineage: Bacteria > JADJOY01 > JADJOY01 > JADJOY01 > JADJOY01 > CAZYWA01. Next base: position 3,565 of record CAZYWA010000590.1, on the reverse strand, counting down.
ATATCCGAGAGTCGCGAGGCGTTGGCCGGATCATCGATCGGCGCGACGTCCGCACGAGCCGCCGGAGCGCCCACCGTGAGCGCAGCGATTGCTACGAGACCCACAGCGAGCGCCCCGGCAGTGGAGCGGAGAGGACGGTCGATCAGCGCAGCACGCGCTTCACGACACGGAAGCCGACGAAGACGCCGAGGATGACGCCAGCCGCCGGAAGCGACGCCGTCAGGGCCGACGTGATGTTGTCGGTCACCCCCGAGGTGACGTCGGAATAGTCCTGGCCAACCGCGCCAGCCTGGCCCGTCAGCACGGAAGCGGCACCGGCGAACGCGAGCGCGCCAGCAAGCTTCGGATGCGCTGCGAGATTCCGGATCTTGTGCATGAATTTCACCCCCTTTCGGTGCGTCCGTGTTCAACCCGGTCACCCCCTCCCCGGTTAGGAGAGGAGCCGCCGAATCAGATTCACAAGACCCACCGAGCAGGCAGCGAAGATCGCTCCCGTGAAGGTCACCACTACGCCTCCGGCGAATGCGGCTGCGTCTGGGCTAGTCGAGATGGTTGTCAGATCGGGCGGCACTAGAGCACGACCGCCCGGTAGAGGCCGAACGCTGGCAGGATCGCGGCCACAAGGCCGGAGAGAAACCAGACGTCGGAGTGTTCGGTGCCCGCCGCGTACGCGATGTCATCCGGGGAGGCTCCGCCCCCGCCGCCGCCACCGCCGCCGCCTGAGCAGTCGAAAGGCAGATCCGCCGTCGTATCCGGCGTGTCGAAAACGATGCCCGACAGCGAGAACCAGGCGGAGTTAGACCGATGCACGACCACAGCGCCGTCCGCCTGAACGTCGATGCGGTTCTCATTGGTGCCGCTGTTGGTGCCGGGTGGGAACATCTCCGTCCCCTCCGGTCGATACCCATCCGGCAGCGTGAAGATGCTCTGATCGTCGCCCCAGCCGCCGGAGACGAAGCCCCGCAGGTGCACGTACCCGAGAGCGTCCTTCGTGTACGCGGCGTGCGCCCAGGCGGGAGGGTCGCCGTAGTTCGAGCGCGGCGACAGGTCGGGCTCGTGCCAGGTGTCAGGGGTGAGCGTGCAAGCAGCCCCGGCGACCGCCGGGAGGCCGAGAAGGGCGAGAGCGAACGCCAGGGCTGCCAGCACGCGCCGCATCACGCAGGCTCGACTGCGTGGACGCGGGCCGATCCCGCTGCGGGGGCAGCGGGGCCGACGTCGTGGAGTCCGGGCAGGGCTTCGAAGCGCTCCAGGTCGTCCTGCTCGTTCGTGAGCCGTTCGAGCAACCTGGAGAGCCAACCCTGGGCAGACTCCGCCTCAGCGATCGCGTGGCGGAGACCTTCGAGACGCGTCGAGGGCGGAAGCTCGGTGTCCATCACATACGCGTCATAGACCGTGGACGCCGAGGAGAGCGAGACGCGCGCTTTGCGCGCTAGATCCTGAGGTTTCACGCCTTCGCCCAGGCGACGATGCGGAGGCGAAGCTCGTAGCGCACATACGCGCCGCGAGCGCCCGTGCGGGCCTGCGCCTTCTCGTCGAGTTCGAAGGTGACGTTTACCACGGCTCCCGGGGGGGGAAGCTCGCCCGTGAACCCTTCGTGGACGGACACCCGCCGCGCTTGCTCGGTGCCGAAGTGCTCGAACGCGACGTAGCGCACGAGCGAGCCGTCACGCCGCTTCATCGGCGATCCGTCATCCCCCTGGAACGAGCCTGCATCAGCAACCGCTAGCGGCTGCAAGGTGACGAGTTGCATTCGTCACGCTCCTATGTGTCGTCAGCCCCTCGCCTTGCACGGCGCGGGTACTGGATGCGCCCCAGATTACACATCCGATCTGAGAGCGTCAAGCACTCACTAGACTAGCCCGTATCAGGTGTGTTGACGCCTCTCCCGATCGGACGTTGCATGTCCGGTGGGGCGCGCCTAGCGGTTGCACCCGCTGCCGCCCTTGGGGGAGGCGTCACACGTTTGGTGGGCCAACCGTGCGCCAGCACCCAGACACGTTCCGAGCGCTGGCGCACGGCCCCCTCCGCCGATTCGAGAGCAACATCGGCCGGTATATCCTCACCGAGCTTCCATAGCTCCCGCTTCACCTGGAGCGCACGTCGAGCGTTGCGCCTTGCCTCCGGGCGCGTGGTGGCAAAGTAGCCCCGCGTGGCCGTAAACCGGTGCCCATGCCAGCCCGCTGGCGGCTGCTGCGACTCCTTCAGGAAGTGCAGCGCGAGATACCGCATCAGGCCCCCGACCTCCGACACAGCGCCCGTGTACTGCGCGTCCGCCACCGCGTCGACGTGCTGGCACCAGACACGCGCGATGACCTCGCGCAGCTGGTCGACGTCGGCCGTGTCGACACCCTTCACCAGGACGTTCCAGTGAGGACGCCTCAGACCGCCCGAGCGGGCACCGTAGCCCGTCGTCCACTCGATCACCCAGGCGAACTCCGCAGCGGGCCAGCGACGCCGCACAGCGCGCTGGACGAGCTTCCGCGCGTGGTAGAAGGCAGAGACGTCGAGCGTCGCCGTGCGGGTCGTGAGAACCGCCCACACCCGAGGCGCGTCGCCGTCCATAGCGTCGAGCGCCAGCATCTCGGCCGTCTCAACGGCAAACAGCTTCGCGCAGTACGCGCACGCGTTCGAGGCGCGGCACCTGCCGCGCACCATCTCGCCCCAGTCGTTGACGAGCCACAGGTTCTCCGGCCAGCGACCGCAACCGCCATGCGACGGGTCAGGGTGCCAAACCACCTTATGCAGATCAAGGGGCGCGCCTTCGGCGCGCCCAGGCGGGTCAGCAGTGGTCGCAGCGTCCCCTTCCCCCCTCCGCCCACGATGGCGCTTTCCGCCAGGTTCGGACGTCGCGGCGTCAAGGGCGCCTGCGGCGACCCGCTGCGCGGGCAGACCCTTGACTCCGCTGCCCGCCGAGAGATTTGCAGCTGAGGGGGGAAGGGGAAGCCCGGTCTCGGGGTGTAGGCTTACGCCGAGCTGCAAGGCGAGGCAGAGTCGTCAGGCAGCGGGGGGCTGGAGACGTCACTCTCCGGCCCCCGCTCGTTGTAGCGGCCCATCACGGGTTCCGCCTCGAAGGTGCGCACGACCAAGCCGTCCGCGTCGCGCAGCGTCGCGACGTCCGGCGCACCGGCCAGCAAGCTGTCCGGTACTTCGGCCGTCACAGGCGCTTCGCGGTCGAGCGGCAGGTACAGGCGCAAGTCGTCCGGCACCTCGTGCATGCCCGTCCCGCCGAACGTGTCGTAGAGGTTCGCGATCCAGGGTGTTAGCCGGTTCGCGTTGCGCTTCGTGATGGTGGCCTGACTGCCAACGTTCCAGCGCCACACGGCAAGGAAGAGGTTGAACGGCAGAAGCCGCACGCCCGCGAACTTGAAGCCGTTGCGGACGTTCGTCAGGGTGACGTGGTACTCGCACAGGTTGCGGACTTGCGTGTCGATGTTGGACAGGTTCGCGGCCACCGCCTGCTCGCGGAGGCCAAGCCCGTCCAGCGCGCCGGTGAGGGCCCGCGTCGTCGGATCGATGAGCCAGTTGCTCATGCCGCGGCCTCCGTGTACCGGCCCCAGGAGCCCAG
>CAZYWA010000589.1:0-4747 GCA_964650975.1 uncultured bacterium | reverse complement strand
GGGCGCCGCCTCGCGCACCCACGGCGCCGGCACGTTCACCAGCGGGACGAACGCCTCGCCCTTCGCCATTCCGCGCGCTTCCTCGAAGCTCAGGGCACCGATGCTCACGATCAGCGGACGGCGCGCGGACGCGAGCGCTTCGCTGAGCTCGGAAGGTGTCGCGTCATCGATCGCCAGGACGTCGGGCACCCGGCGGGCGATCTCGCGCAGCAGCCGGGTCTTCCCCGTCGCGGGTCCTCCGACGACCACGCACGCGCGCCCGTCGCGGAGAAATCCCGCGGCACGCGCGGTGACGCGCGCTCGCAGGTCGGGCAGCAAGCCGAGCGGGGACGGATCGACCATCTTCACGCGGTCCGAAGCGCGTCGACGATGCCGAGGCGGGAGGCCCGTATGGCGGGGAAGAAGCCGCCCAGAATGCCCATCAACAGCGAGAACCCGAACGACGCTCCGATGGTGGCCGGCGACAGGTAGAACTGGAAGGCGACCTCGGAGAAGGTGTTGAAGTTCATGGTCGAGATGGTGAGCACCGAGAGGATCGACGCGATCGCGAGCCCCAGCACCCCGCCCGCGAGCGACAGGAACGCCGATTCGATCAGGAACGCCCACAGCACCTGCCAGCGCTTGAACCCGATCGCGCGCAGCGTGCCGACCTCGACCGTGCGGTTCGCGACCGCGGCGTACATGGTGATCATGGCGCCCACCACGGCACCCAGGCTGAAGATCACCGAGATCACACCACCCAGGACGCCGATGAACTGCGACATCTGCTTGGTCTGGTTGGTGTAGTACTCGCTCTCGCTCAGCACCTCGACGGTGAGCCGCGGATCGGCCTCGAGCCGCTCCTTGAGTGGTTTGAGCGCCGAGGCGCTGGTGAGGTGCAACGTCATCGACGAGAAGAGCTCGCGCTTGTAGGCCTGCATGAGCTGCTCGACGTCACCCCACAGCTCCGAGTCGAAGCCCGAGCCGCCCGCGTCGAAGAGCCCCACCACGGTCCACTCGCGGCCGGCGAACTTGAGCTTCTCGCCCAGGCCCGCGCCCTGGAACTTGGACGCGATCCGCCGGCCCGCGATGACCTCGTCCTTGCCGCGATCGAACATGCGTCCCGACACCAGCTTCAGCTGGCCACCGCGGATCTCCATCGACTTGGGCGACACCCCTCGGACCGACACGTTCGAGCCATCGGTGCTGCCGCGCTTGTTGAGCACCACCACGATCACCGACTCGCTGGCCGCGAGCGGCTGGCCGTCGGTACCCACCGCGATCTCCGGCTGCGACGCGACGATCCCCGCGTGGTCGCGGGTGATGACGCTCTGCATCTCGGTCTGCGCCGAGTGGCGGATGACCACCGCGTTGAGCGGCGAGCCGGTGTCCACCATGGTCTTCGCGAGCCCGTCCTGGAGCATGCGCGAGCCGGTGAACACGAACACCACCAGACCGAGGCCGATGGTGGTGAGCAACGTGGTGGTGCGCCGCGCCAGCGCGCTGCGCACCGAGTAGCTGAGCGGAAGTGCCATCGGGGTGTCCTCGTGACCGCGCCGGCTAACCGATCTGCCGCAGCCCTTCGACGATGGGGACCGAAGCGGCCCGGTACGCCGGCACGATCGCGGCGACCACGCCGACCACCAGCGAGATGATCCCACCCGCGGCGATGGTCGCGGGCTCGATCGGCAGCACCGGGAAGTAGTCGGCCATCGCCTTGGCGGCGCCGGCGATCACCGGCACCAGTGCCACCAGGCCCAGCGCTCCGCCGGCCAGCGCCAGGAACAGCGACTCGCCGCCGATGATCGACGCGAGGTGCCAGCCGCGGAAGCCCAGCGTCTTGAAGACCGCGTATTCCTTGGTGCGCTCGCGCGCCGCCATGGCCATGGTGTTGGCGAGCACCAGCAGCACCACGCCGATGATCAGGATCGAGGCCACGCGGATGCCGCTGATCAACGCGCCCGACATCGCGACGAAACCGAGCTGGAAGGCCTTCTCCGTCTCGGTCAGCGACTCGGCCGTGGAGTTCTCGAACATCTCGTCGATGGTCTTCGACATCGCGGCGCTTTTCTGCGGATCCTCGATCTGGATCACGTAGAAGCCGACGTGCCCACCCGAGCCACCGAAGATCTGCTTGGCGCGTTCGTCGAGGTAATCCCAGTGGAAGAAGAACTGGGTCTCGTCCGCGTTGGGCTTGCCGGCGCTGTAGATGCCGCGCACCACGAAGTCGTAGTCACCGGCGTAGATGGTGCCGATGATCCGCACGGTGTCACCGATCTTCCAGCCGTACTTGGTGGCGATCTTGCGGCCCACGATGGCCGCGTTGCGCTCGGCGAGCGCTTCCTTGAACTGCTGCGGCGGCACCGCGTACTCCGGGTACATCTGGAAGTAGGTGTCCATGTCGACCGCGAACTGCGGGAAGAAATTCTTGGGATCCTTGTAGGTCCCGCCGAACCAGTTGGCCGGCGCGACGGTCTTCACTCCCGGCACCTGCGCGATCTTCTCGCGATAGGCGAGCGGCAGCGAGAAGACCAGCGACACCTTGTTGCGGGTGACCAGCCGGTCGGGCGCGGCCGCGGCGGCACCCGAATACCAGGCCGTGATGAAGGTGCGGATCACCCCGAACGCGAGTACCGCGAGCGCGATGCCGAGCACCGTGAGAGCGCTGCGCAGCTTGTGCCGCAGCGCGTTCAGAAACACCAGCTCGAAGAGTCGCATGGTCAGGACCTCGTCACGATCTGGTCCGGATCGGCCCTCGCCGGCAGGCGAGGCGGCGAGCGAAGCGAGCCGACTTGGGGGTGGAGCCCCACGAAAACCGCGCCTTTGGGGCGCGGGGTCTTCTGAAGACGAGAGACGAGCATCGCGAGTCTCTCGTCTAGCGATGCATCGCGCTGAGCTCGCCCTTGTCGAGCTCGGCGCGGGTGTGGGCGCGCTCCGCGGCGCGCGGGTCGTGGGTCACCATCACGATCGTCTTCTTGAACTCCTGGTTGAGCTGACCCATCAGGTCGAGGATGTTCTCGGCCGACTGGCGGTCGAGATCGCCCGTGGGCTCGTCGGCCACCAGGAGCGTGGGGTCGGTGACGATCGCGCGCGCGATCGCGACCCGCTGCTGCTGTCCGCCCGAGAGCTGGTTGGGCCGGTGACGCATGCGGTCGCCGAGCCCGACCACGTTGAGCGCCGTCTCGATGTGCTCGCGACGCTGCGCCTTGGGCAGCGGGCTCAGGAGCAACGGCAGCTCCACGTTCTCGTACGCGGTGAGCACCGGAATCAGGTTGTAGAACTGGAAGATGAAGCCGACGTGATTCGCGCGCCAGCTCGCGAGCTCGCCCTCGGAGAGCGCGCCGATGTCGGTGCCGGCGACACGCACGGTGCCGGAGTCGGGCCGGTCGATTCCGCCGATCATGTTGAGCAGCGTCGACTTCCCCGAGCCCGACGGGCCGAGCAACGCGTAGAACTCGCCCTCGGGTATCGTGAGGCTCAGGTTGTTGAGCACCGGCAGCACGTTGTCGTCGTGGCGGTAGCTCTTGGTGAGGTCGCGGACCTCGACGAGTGCGTTGGCTTCGGCCATGGCCCAGGCTCCGTTGCTCCGTTGCGTTGGATCGATGAATGGCGGTCAGGCGGCCGGCTGCACCGCGGCGCCGTCGGTGAGCTCCGGCGGCGGATCGAGCACCACCTGGTCGCCGGTGCCGAGCCCCGACACGATCACCTGGCTCGAGCCGCGCGCCGGTCCGAGCGTCACCTTCTGGCGGCGCACCTTCTTGCCGTCGAGCTTCCACACCAGTGTGTCCGAATCCTTGGTGACCAGCGCGGTCCGCGGCACGGTGAGCTCCGGCTTCTCGCTCGGCTGCTTGGTCTGCGACAGGAACGTGACCTTGGCCGACATCTCGGGCAGCACCCGCGCGTCGGGCTGGTCGAAGGTCACCTTGGTGAGCACCGTCGCCTTCGCCCGGTCCGCGGTGGGCACGATCTTCTTCACGCGTCCGGGATATCGAGTCTCGGGATAGGCGTCGAGCACGATCTCGACCGGTGCGTCGGGCTCGATCCGCTGGATGTAGGCCTCCGACACGTCGGCCTCGACCTCCAGCGAACCCATGTCCGCGATCTTGACCACGGCGCCGCGCGAGCCGGGAGCGGACGCCATCGGCGCCACCATCTCGCCCACGTCGGCGTCCTTGGTGAGCACCGTTCCCTCGAACGGCGCGCGGATGCGAGTGCTCTCGAACGCCACCTCGGCCGAATGCACCATCGCCTCGGCGCCCACGATCTGCGCGGCCGCCGATCCCACGTTCGCCTCGGCCACCTGCTTCGCCGCGGTCGCGGTGTCGAGATCGGCGCTCGAGAGCAGCGCCTGGTCGTTCAGGCTCTTGGCGCGCTGGTACGCGAGGTTCGCCTCGGCGAGCTTGGCCTCGGATTCGGCCTTGGCCGCGCGCGCGGCGACCAGATCGGCGCGCGCGTGATCGACCGCGGCCTCCACGTCGTCGCTCTCGACCCTCGCCAGCACCTGTCCTTCGGTCACGTGATCGCCTTCCTCGACTCCCAGGAACACCAGCCGACCGGTCGCCTTCGAGGCCACCGAAGCCGCGCGCTGCGCTACCACGTAACCGGAAGCGGTGAGCACCGCTTCGGTCGCGGAAGGCACGCGAACCGTGGCGGTCGCGACCTTGACCTGGGGCACCGGCCCCATGCGGCGCGTGATCTCGAGCGTCGCGGCGCTCGCGGCGACCAGCGCCGCGATCACTCCCAGGACGACGTAGGTGGCGCGCCGGCC
>CAZYWA010000588.1:0-4753 GCA_964650975.1 uncultured bacterium | reverse complement strand
GCGCGGCAGCGTGGAAGCGCGCAGCGCGATCAGCGGATTGAATGGATGCGTCGAGGGCGGTGTCAGCGGTGGCAGTCCGAGCCGGTGCGCCTTCCGGTAGGCGTCCTTGAACACGTAGAGGCGCTTCGCCGGGATCTCGGCCGGTCCCTTCTGCCCGTGCTCGCCGAGCAGCGCGGCGAAGAGCACCGGCCGCGGCTCGACGGCTCGCTCATGGCGCTCGGCGAGTGCGTGGATCTGGGTCCACGCGATGTACGCATAGGGCGACAGGTAGTCGAAGAAGAAGCGAATGCGGTCCATGCGGCCCCAGCATAGCGGCCGGTCGTTCGGAGGGCTGCGGTCCCTCGCAGCCGCAGCGCTTCATCGAGATCGATCGCCGCAGACGAGAGAGACCGCAGCACTCCGACGGAAGGCCGGCTCAGGGCAGGAGGACGGTCGAGCCGGTGGTCTTGCGGGCTTCCAGGTCGCGATGCGCCTGGGCGGCGTCGCGTAGCGGGTAGCGCTGGTGCACCTGGATCTTCACGGCGCCGCGCCCGACCACGTCGAAGAGCTCGTTCGCGCTCGCCACCAGGTCGGCGCGCTTCGCGGTGTAGGTCATGAGCGTGGGCCGCGTGACGAAGAGCGATCCCTTGGCCGAGAGCACACCCAGATCGAAGGGTGGGACGACCCCCGACGACTGCCCGAACAGAACCACCATCCCCATCGGCCGCAGGCAGTCGAGCGACCCCGCGAAGGTGTCCTTGCCGATCGAGTCGTAGACCACGGCTACACCGGCTCCGCCGGTGATCGACCGCACTCGCTCCACGAAACTCTCGCGCGACGTCACGATCGGATGCTCGCAGCCGTGGTCGCGCGCGAGCGTCGCCTTCTCGTCGGTGCTCACGGTGCCGATCACCGTGGCGCCCAGGTGCCGCGCCCACTGGCACGCGATCAATCCCACTCCGCCGGCCGCCGCGTGCACCAGGATCGCGTCACCCTTCTGAACTCGATACGTGCGGCGCAGCAGGTATTGCGCGGTCATGCCCTTGAGCATCATCGCGGCGGCGGTGGCGTCCTCGATGCCGTCCGGGACCTTCACCACCCGATCGGCGGGCATGAGCCGCTGTTCGGCGTAGGAGCCGATGGGCGGGCTCGCGTAAGCCACCCGATCGCCCGGCTTGAGGTCAGCCACGCCTTCACCGGCATCCTCGACGACCCCAGCGGCTTCCATACCGATGACCGCCGGCAAGCCGGCCACCGCGTAAAGTCCCGTCCGGTGGTAGACGTCGATGAAGTTGAGGCCGACGGCGGTGTGCCGGATCAGCAGCTGACCGGGGCCGGGCCGCCCGACCTCCACCTCGTCCCAGCGCAGGACTTCCGGGCCACCGTGCTCGTGAATGCGAATGGCGTGCGGCATGGCTCGCTCCCTCCAGAGGCGCACAACTTACCCTCTGGCTCCGCGCGATTTCACGCTGCGGCGGCGAGGGACCGCCGCCCTCCCACCGGAAGTCTCGCGGGAGAAGGAACCGCCGCCGCCAGGGCCGAGCTACTCGGGGCGCGAGGCGGATTTCACGGCGAGCGCGGTCGCCGTGTCGGTGCGGGCTTCGGTGTCGCGGATGTCGTGCTTGAGCGCGCGGATCCGGGCCAGCGTCTCGCCGCCGCCGCGCACGCTCGCGAGCGCCGTGTCGTAGATGGTGTAGAGGCGCAGTACGCATTCGAGCCCGCTGCCCGCGAGCTCCTTGAGCAGCGCCACCACCTTGACCGATTCCAGGTCGACGCCCGAGTCGCGCAGCTCGACGGCGAGCAACGACTCGTCACGGTAGATGTCGGCGCGCACGCCGCGCACGTGCTCGCGAAGCTCGGCCGCGGCGCCGCTGACCCGGTCGAGGAGTGCTTCGAGCTCCACCGAGTCGTCGAGCTGGGCGCGCTTGCGGATGCCGAACGACGTGAGCAGCGGCCCGTGCTCGCCAGCCAGGTCTGCGAGCGCGTGCTCGCGGCGCCCCCGCCCCAGCCACGAGCTGGTGGGGAGACTGCGCAGCGCACGCTCGAGCTCGTCGAGCTTCTTGAGCCGGCTGGTCGAGCGCTTGAGGTCGCGCGCCACCTGCTCGATGAGCGTGTGGTTGTTCCCCGGGCGGAAGCGGCCGGCCACCTTGCCTTCCTCGACGTCCATCACCAGCTGCTCGAGCGAATCCTTCTCGCTCGCGAGGATCCAGGCGCGCGAGTCGTCGTCGAGGGCCCGGTCGAGCGCCTCGAGGGTGCCGCACACCCGGCCCAGGTTGGCGACCATCGGCGCGGAGCGGCCGGCCTCGTGGGGCGAGTCGCCCACCAGCCAGCCGACGTGGTGGAGGCGGCGCAACGATTCGACGCCGCCGAGCCCGGCGAGCAGCGCCTCCGGGATGGGCATGGCGCGGCGCAACGCCCCCTGCAGCACCTCGCGCAGCGCGCTGTCGAGGATCGCGAGCTGGCTGCGAGCGCGCTCGAGCTCCACGTTGACGTGCAAGGTCACGTCGCGCCGGGGCTCGCTGGCTGGGTGCACGGTCGGGGCGGCGGGAAACGTGCGAGATGGTCTGGATTGGCTCGAAATTTCTCGTTGAAGCAGCGGCATCCTTATCATGACCTCCCGGCGGTTTCGCCTCGACGCTCGGCCTCGAGCGACGGTGCTCCGACGAGAGCGAGGTTCGTGCCAACCGTGAAGGCGCCGCGCTAACGCGCGCGCACCGGCGGAAACAAGCGGAAACGGGCGGATTTCAGGGCTGCACCGGGCGCTGACGCGGTGCCGAGCCGTGGCGCCGGCAAGCGTCCATTGGATGCGCCATCCCGGGTTGGCGGCAGGCTCCGTTGCCGCCTGTGCGGTTCTTCGCCAACTTGGCTGCGCTCGTCGCGCCTCGTCCGTCGTCCGGGCCTCGTCCGCGCTCCGCCTCGTTCTCGCTTCCCTCGCGATCGCGCCTTTGCCCTTCATGATCTCGACGGTCGGCACGCCCGCCCTGTGGTTCGCGTTCACGGGTGCGGTGGTCGTGCTGTTGCTGGTCGACCTGGGGGTCTTCCATCGCCAGCCGCGCGACATGACCACCGGCTCGGCACTGCGCTGGAGTCTCTTCTGGATCGGGCTGGCGCTCGCCTTCAACCTGTTCGTCGCGCTCCGTTTCGGCCACCAGAAGGGGCTCGAGTTCCTCACCGGCTACCTGATCGAGGAGTCGCTCTCGGTCGACAACCTGTTCGTGTTCCTGTTCCTGTTCCACTACTTCCGCGTCCCCAAGCCACTGCAGCGGCGGGTGCTCTTCTGGGGGATCCTCGGTGCCCTGGTGACCCGCGGGCTCTTCATCGGCGTCGGCACGGTGCTGATCCATCGGTTCGAGTGGATCCTCTACGTGTTCGGCGTGCTGCTCATCTACACGGGAGTGGGTCTCTTCCGCGGGACCCAGGAGAACATCGACCCCGAGAAGAACCTGGGGCTCCGGTTCTTCCGCAAGCTCATGCCCACGGTGGCGGACTTCCAGGACGCCAAGTTCGTGGTGACCAAGGACCACCGCCGCCACGCGACCCCGCTCCTGGTGGCGCTGGTGACCGTCGAGTTCAGCGACGTGCTCTTCGCCATCGACTCGATCCCGGCGATCTTCGCGGTCACCACCGATCCGTTCATCGTCTACACCTCGAACATCTGCGCCATCCTCGGCCTGCGCGCGCTCTATTTCCTGCTCGCGGGAGCCATGGACCGATTCCATTACCTGCACGTCGGGCTGGCGCTGACGCTGAGCTTCATCGGCGCCAAGATGGTGCTCAAGGACGTGCTCGAGGTGAGCACCGGCCACTCGCTGCTGGTGGTGGCGGCCTTCCTGGCGATGGCGATCGTGGCGTCGATCGTGCGGCCCAAGCGCGAGCCCACCTGAGGAGGTGACCGTGGATTTTCTCGATTCCCCCGAAGAGGCCGCGTTCCGCGCCGAGCTGCGCGGCTGGCTCTCCGCGCACATCCCGCGCGGCTGGGCCGAAGGCGAGATGCTCGACCGGATGATGAGCTTCGACCAGCGAGTGCGCTTCCTGCAGGGCTGGCAGCGGCAGCTTTTCGAGTCGGGCTGGGCGGGGATCGCGTGGCCCAAGGAGTACGGGGGCCGCGGCGCCACCGTCATGCAGCAGGTGATCTACAACGAGGAGGTGGCGCGGGCTCGCGCCCCCGAGATCATCAACGTGATCGGCATCAACATGGTGGGCCCGACGATCATCGCCCACGGCACCGAGGAGCAGAAAAAACGCTTCCTGCCCAGGATGCTTTCGTGCGACGAGATCTGGGCGCAGGGGTACTCGGAGCCCAACTCGGGATCCGACCTGGCGAGCCTCGCGACCCGCGCCGACGTCCGCGACGACCAGTTCGTCGTCAACGGCCAGAAGGTGTGGACCACGCTCGGTCCCTACGCCGACTGGATCATGATGCTGGCGCGCACCGATCCCGGGTCGCAGAAGCACGCGGGCATCTCGTGTTTGCTCGTCGATCTCAAGTCGCCGGGCGTCACGGTGCGTCCGCTGGTGCAGATCACCGGCGAGAGCGAGTTCGGCGAGGTGTTCTTCGACAACGTGCAGGTGCCGCGCGCGAACCTGCTGGGCCGCCTGGGCGGCGGCTGGGAAACCGCGATGACCACGTTGCTGCACGAGCGCGGCACGCTCGCGATCACCGCCCAGGTGCGGCTCGAGATGACGCTGGGAGCGGTGATCGAGCTCGCCAAGCGCGTGAAGCTGCGCGGCAAGCCGGCGCTCGAGGATTCCTCGGTACGCCAGGAGCTGGGGC
>CAZYWA010000587.1:0-4755 GCA_964650975.1 uncultured bacterium | reverse complement strand
TCGGCATCGAGCCGGGCAGCGGGGAGCGGTACGACGCCAACGACCCGCATTCGCAGCTGTGGATCCACCTCACCGCCTGGCACTCGATCCTCTACGCCTACGAGAAGTACGGGCCCGGCAAGCTCAGCGCGGCCGACGAGGCGCGCTACTGGGAAGAGTGCGCGATCGCCGCCGAGTTGCAGACCTGCGACCCGGCCGACGTCCCGCGCACCCGCGAGGGAATCCGGGCCTATTTCGAGTACATGCGGCCTCGCCTGGTCGGTTCCGCGGTGGCGCAATCGACCATGGACCACCTGCTGCACGCCGAGATCATGCTGCCGCCGATGCACCGGCTGGCGCGGCCGATCGGCAAGCTCGTCGCTCGTGTGTTGCGTGCGGCGACCATCGCCACCATGCCGCACTGGATGCGAGAGATGTCCGGGCTGGACCAGCCGCGCGTCGTGGATGCCGCGATCACGCCGATCATGCGCGCGTCGTTCTGGTTGGCCGACCGGAGCGCCCGGCTCAGGCTGCTCCTGCTCCACCAGCTCTCGCCCGGCACGACGCCAGTCGTCGCCCCGATCCTGCTGGGTATCCCGCCGCGACGCCCGGAAGTCGTCACCCCGGCGCAGGCGCGCGAGCGGTACGGCTACGCCAAGCCGGCCGAGGCGCACCTGGAGTGGCGGGCCAAGCAGCACGCGCGGGTCTTCGACGCGCAGGAGAAGCCCAGCGACGCGGGCCTGATCGAGTCCCAGCCGATCCTCGGCGCGTTGGCCTGAGCGTGGCTGCCGCCGTCCACGCACGGAGACCCGCACGGAAGGCCCGCCGCCGACCGTACAGCGCGCGGATGCCGGCGGGCGAGCGCCGTGACCAGCTGCTCGACGCAGCGCTGGAGATCATCGCTCGGGACGGCTATGCGGCCGTCTCGATCGACGCGATCGCCCGCTCGGTCGACGTCACCCGTCCGGTCGTCTACAACCTCTTCGACGGGCTCGACGACCTGCTCTACGCGCTGCTGGACCGGCAGGAGCGGCGCTCGCTGGCACAGCTGGCCGCATCGATCTCCCTCGACGTCGACCTGAACGACCTCGGTGGCTTCATCGCTCGCACCATCGACGATCTGATTGCGATGGTCACCGAGGACCCGTCCAACTGGCGGCTCATCCTGACCACGTCGGCCGCCACCCCGGCGGCGGTCCGGGCACGCATCGACGGGGACCGAGAGTGGGTCCGGCGTCGCATCCGGGCGGGCGTCGACCACGGCCTCCGGGCCGGCGTGCTGAGCCCGGGTCTGGACGCCGACGTCGTCTCGCATGCGCTCATCGCCATCGGGGAGTACTTCGGCCGGTTGCTGCTCGACGAGCCGCAGAAGGTCGAGCGGGCCGCGCTGGGCAACACGGTCGGCGCCCTGCTGGGCGCGCGGTCCGGCAGCCGGAACGGCTAGCGGCGAGTGGAGTCCCCGCCCAAGCGCGATTCAGCGTTTTGGGGCGTGCGAGTGGAGTCGGCGAGGCTGCGTGCAGAGACCCTCGGCCGGCACGCCCAGCCGCTCGCGCAGCTGGCCGACGTTCGAGGCGGTGATCTCTTCGTACGGCCGGGAGTCGTGGAAGAGCGAACCACCGCGTGGCGGCGACGCTCGCCACGCGCGCCACACTCGCCGCGGCGCGGCCACGAAACCGACCAGGGCGCCGGTCACGACGATCGAACCTGTGTAGAGGCCGAGCGGCCGCAGGCCGCGTCGCGCTTCCCACGCCGAGATCTCGCCTTCACCGACGAGATCCGTGCCGTACCCGGTCACGACGTGGTGCAGGTCGTGGAGCATGATCGCCCAGCGATGGCGGGGCGTGTTCGGCACCGTGAAGCGGATGCCGAGAAACGACGCCTCGGTGCGCGGCTCGTCGTACGCGGCGGCCGTGAATCCATTCTCGACGAGGTAAGCGTCGCGTCCCTGCTCGACGCTCCACGTCGAGGGAATCGGCCGGTCGAGCGGCGCGGTGGCGGCAGGCGAACCGTGCATCGTTCCTCCCCTCAATGAGCCGAGAAGCTCCAGTTGCGGAACTCCATGCCCTGGATGCCGGTTTCCTCGACGTCGGCCGGTGGGTAGCCGAAGCCCGCGATGAGCGGCAGCACGTTCGAGCCGTAGTTGCCGGTGTTCTTGAGCTCGCCGTCGATCGTGATCGAGATGTTGGCGCCGTCCCAGTCGATGTCGAACGAATACCAGTGGTCGCCCTGCCAGGCGTCGGTCTGGTAGCACTCCTCGATCGGCCACTCGCCCGGCGAGTTGCTGCGTCCCTTCACCTTCCCGTAGTTGCACGAATAGTCGGTGCGCGCGTACTCGTACGGGATGTAGAGGAAACCGGCGCCGTCGCCCTTGTAGTAGAAATTGTTGCCGGAATAGAGCCAGAAATAGATGAACTTGTTGTTGCCGGCCGCGGTGGGCGTGAAGTGGTCGACGAAGCCGCGCGCCTCGAAATGGAAATGGCCGGATGCGGCGGAATCGGGGCCGAGCGGGACTTCCAGCCGATCGCCCACGTTCACGGTGCTGAACGTGTCGCCGCTCGGCAGCTCGGGCGCGGCGCTGTTGAGCAGCAGCGTGGGAGCGCCAGCGGTTCCAGGCGCCACCAGGTCGGGACGGCCGTCTCCGTTGGCGTCGATCGGGGTGAGCGGTTCGTCGTCGTGGGGATGAGTGACTTCGGTGAAGGTTCCGTCTCCCGCGTTGACGTAGAGCCGCCCGCGGTGATCGCCGCCGATGCCGCTGATGCTCAGGTCGGGCCAGCCGTCCTGGTTGAAGTCGATCGCCGCGACGTTGCTGATCCAGCCCACCGGCCAGTCGAGGCCCGTGGGGTCGACTTCGGTGAAGGTGCGGTTTTGCTGGTTGTGCCACACGCTCACGAATCCGCGGGTGAACGAGTCGGTCTGCGACACCACCAGGTCCGGGTAGCCGTCGAGATCGAAGTCGGCGCAGCGGATCGAAACAGTGACGTTCGACTCGGCCGGGAAGTGCCAGGGTGGGAGCGAACCGTCGGGTGCGACGCGGAAGTGGCCGAAGCCGTCGTTGAGCAGCAGCACGTCGCCCTTGGTGGCGGAACCGTTCCAACCGCCGAGGATGAGCTCGGGATCGCCGTCGCGGTCGATGTCGCACGCGGCGGCCGAGGTGAAGCTCACGACACCGTTGGTGAGATCGGCGGGCAGTCGCGTTGCGTCCGCCTGGAGCGCGCCGCTGCCGTCGTTGACCAGGATCCGCGAGGTCGCGCCGGCTCCGATCGCCGACTGGAACACGTCCACGTCCCCGTCGCAGTCGATGTCGGCCACGGCCGTGGCCTTGTTGGCGGAGGTCGACGGGTTGGGGCTGATGCCGCTGGCGCCGGTTTCCGCGAGCGTGCCGTTCGCTCCCGAGAGCAAGAGCAGGCTCATGGCTCCGCCGTCGGCGACACCTTGCTGCGAGACGAAGATGTCGGGACGGCCGTCGCCGTTCAGGTCGGCGACGTCGTAGCTCGAGGGCTGGTTCGGCGTGACGCTGGCACCGCCCAGCACTTGCGCGGTGCCGTCCGAGAAGTGGCCGGTGCCGTCGTTGAGGTAGACGAACGTGGTGCCGGACGGAGACGAGCTGCTCGAATCGAGGAGCAGCAGATCGCGGCCGTGCAATCCGTCTGCGTTCACGGGAATCAGGAAGCGAGAATCGAACGGAATCGGCGGGATGCCGTCGAACGCGTCGGGCGCGACCGTGAAGGACGGGAGCGCGCCGATGGGGCCACGAGTCGGCAGGTCGGTCGGGACCGTGCAGCTGGCGTTCGGCTGCTGGCGGACGTCGATCGAGACCACCGCGTCGACTCCCGGGGCCACCGTGGCCGTGATCTGCGCGCTACCGGCCGCTCCAGAGGTGATGAGCCCGCTGGCGTCGACCGAGGCGACCGACGAATTGCTCGACGACCAGGTGGGCGCGCCGTCACCGAGCGGCCTTGCGCGTCCCGCGCGTCCGCCGAGGCCTGGCTGGTCCAGCCGCCGGTCTTGAGCACCGTCGGGGAGGCCGCGACCGTGACGCTGGTCGGCGCTCCGCCGCCGAGGACGCTGCCCCCGCTGCCGCCGCCGCACTGCGCGGCGAGACCCGCCACGATCGACAGCGCGATCCCGCGCATGGCAGCCAGGGTCAGCGCGCGAACGTCTAGCCTTCGTTTCGATCCCGCCACGTGATCCCCTCGCAGCCACCGCGCCGTCGCGGTGCACCGCCGTTACCTACTGATTCATCGAGTCGAGGAATTCCTTGTTCGACTTGGTCTTCTTGAGCTTGTCGATCAGGAAGCTCATGGCCTCGACGGTGCTCATGGGCTGCAGCACCTTGCGCAACAGCCAGATGCGCGGCAGGGCGTTGGGGTCGAGCAGCAGCTCTTCCTTGCGGGTGCCCGATTTGTTGATGTCGAGCGACGGGAAGATGCGCTTGTCCGCGAGCCGGCGGTCGAGACAGATCTCGGCGTTACCGGTGCCCTTGAATTCCTCGAAGATCACCTCGTCCATGCGGCTGCCGGTGTCGATGAGCGCCGTGGCGATGATCGTGAGGCTGCCGCCGGCCTCGACCTTGCGCGCGGCGCCGAAGAAGCGTTTGGGACGGTGCAGCGCATTCGCGTCGACGCCGCCCGAGAGGATCTTGCCGCTCGGCGGGCATACGGTGTTGTGGGCGCGCGCCAGGCGCGTGATCGAGTCGAGCAGGATCACCACGTCCTTGCCGTGCTCGACCAAGCGCTTGGCCTTCTCGATCACCATGTCCGCGACCTGCACGTGACG
>CAZYWA010000586.1:0-4755 GCA_964650975.1 uncultured bacterium | reverse complement strand
CGGCGCCGCGCGGCGCCAACGCCACCAGGTTCCAGTCGAGCTCGCCGTCGCCGGATTCGACGATCGCGACCGGCGCGCGCCGCACGTAGGAGAGCGACTCGTGCGTGGCGGTCCGGCGCGTGCCTTCGGCGACCACGTAAGGCGTCTCGTCGCTGAACCACTTGATCGGGCGGTGGTACGTGGGCCCACCGAGGTTGTGCCAGGTGGCGAGCGGATAACCGTCCCCCAGGATCCCGAACACCTTGCCGTTGCCGACGCCCACTGGCCCGAGCTGCCGCTCGTCGGGCCGCGTGGCGCTCTCGACGTCCTGACGCCACGAGCTTCGATCGGCGAGCGCGGGATGAGCGGCGAACCAGCCTACTGCTCCGCCACCCGGCTTCGACTCGCTGCCGCGACCGCCGCATCCGCAGGCAAGAAGCACGCGAGCGCGCAAGCGAGCGCGGACCTCGGGCGGCCGATCGGACCGCGCCCGCGTCGATGGGGACTCACCGCGTCCACCGCGGCTCAGTCCGTGAACAAGCCGCGCACGTCGAGCGTGAAGCCGGGGAGGAGCCGCGTCTGCAAGCGGTCGCGCACCTCGTCTCGAGCATCGAATCCGTCGCCGGTCCAGCGCTCGATCAGCTCGTTCGCCAGATCGACGGTCCAGAGCTCGCGGACGCCGGCACGGGCGTAGACCAGACGCTTGGTCACGCGATCGTAGAGCCGGTCGCGAGACATGACCTCGACGCACAGCTCCGGCACTCGCTGGATCGGGCCCTTGTGATCGCGCGGGATCTTGTCGAGCACCACGGCCACGTCCGGCTGCAGGATCCGCTCGGCCCCGAAACGGATGTCCATCGGCGATTGCAACACGGTCACGACGCGTCCCGAGGATCGCCCCCACGCGCGCAAGGCGAAGGTGATTCGCCCGAGCACTTCCTGGTGGCCGTAGGTCGCGGACGGCTGCCGGATCACCATGCCGTCGATGAGCTCGATTCGCTCTTGGGTCTCGGGCATCCCCAGAAACTCGGTCTCACTGACGATCCGGCATTCCGTGTCCCAGCGAGCGTACGCCGCCTTGCGCGCGATCTCGCGGCGCTCTCCCGGACTCAGGGCCCGCTTTCGCGCCAGTCCACCGCGCGCACCCAGGGCGACCGCCGCAGCATTCTTTCGGGGCATGGCTTCCTCCATCCTTAGCGGTATGGATGTTAGCATAGCGCTATGCATGGGGCCTGCGCTGTCGCGACGTTCCCCGCTTGACCTCCGGTGGGCGGCGGTTGTATCCGACACCGCCCGCGACGGCGTGAACATGGACGGCTCCCCGGACGACCCACGACTCGATCGCTGGTGGCTGCGCCGCCGCGCCTTTCTCGAGCTGCTCGGCGCGAGCGGGCTCGCGCTGTCGGTGGGAGAGCTGCTGCCGGGCTGCGGGTCGAGCAGCCACTCCGGCGCGCGGCGATTCTTCTCCGCGGCGCAGCGCTCCACGATGGATGCCCTGGCCGCAGCACTGGTCCCCGAGGACGAGACCGTGGGGGCCGTCGGCGCGGGCGCCGTCGAGTACCTCGACCGGATGCTGGCCGCGTTCGACCACCCCGAGCCGGACGTGTTCCGCAGCGGCCCCTTCAGCGGGCGCGTGCCCTACCCCGACCCGGCGAGCGGTGATGCGAGCCGCAGCTACCCGCCCGACTCCTTCCGCAACGTGTTGCCGATGACGCGTCTCCAGGAGGCGGCGTTCCGGATCGCATTCTTCGGCTCGGACGCGGTCGAGAACGGCAACGTCAACGCCCCGATCGTGCCGGCCACGAGCGGCTGGATCGCGCTCTACCGGGACGGGCTCGCCCAGCTGGACCAGATCGCCGCGAGCCGCGGCGCGACGTTCGGCGACCTCGCGCCGAACGACCGACTCGACGCGTTCGACCAGACCCCGAGCGAGTGGCGCGACGCGGTGCTCGACCACCTGTGCGAAGGGATGTTCTGCGCGCCCGAGTACGGAGGCAACAGCGGCGCCATCGCGTGGCAGCAGTATCACTTCGATGGCGACAGCCAGCCGCTCGGGCACACGCTCCACGATCCGGCGACCGGCGAGCCTCGCGATCGTCCCGATCAGCCCAACCAGACGCTCGACCCCAACCGGCCGAACGATGCCTTCCCCGCCGACGTCGAGCGGGTACTCACGGTCATCACGCTCGCCCAGCGCGGCAAGCGGTTCTTCTGATCTTCCGAGCGAGAGGACGCCCGTGGCCGATCTCCCATCTCGGGTGCCGAACGTGCTCGGCGACACCAGCCTCGCCACGTTCGACGTGGTGATCGTCGGCAGCGGCCCCGGCGGCGGCACCACGATGCGGGTGCTCGCCGACGCCGGCCTCAAGATCTGCATGCTGGAAGCGGGAAACAACTACTTCCTCGGGCTCGACGATCCGCGTCCCGGCTTCCCGGTGCCGCTTTTCTCGAGCGACGAGCTCCAGCAGACCGGCCGCGGCCTGATCTCGCAGCAGGTACGCGTCGAGCCCCGAACCTTCCGCGAATCGGAAGCCGACGGAAAGCGGCGCTACGTGGGAGAGGTCAACAACCTGCCGAAGACGGTGGGCGGCGGCCAGGTGCACGCCGACGGCAAGACTCCGCGCTTCAACGATTTCGATTTCCGCATGCGAAGCGAGCTCGGCGAAGTGGCGGGCGCCGACTTCGCGGACTGGCCGCTCGAATACGACGAGCTCGAGCCGTTCTACGTCGCGGCCGAGCACGAGGTGGGCGTCTCGGGAACCACCGGCGCCAATCCATTCGAGTCGCGGCGCTCGGCGCCCTACCCGGTTCCTCCCGGGCCCGACATGTACGTCGCGAAGCTCCTGGGCGACGGTGCCAAGAAGCTCGGCTACCAGCCGTTTCCTTACCCGGGTGTCAATCTCGGGCGGCCTTACGACGGCCGTCCCGCGTGCAACGACTGCGGTCTCTGCAGCTTCTACGGCTGCCCGACCAACGCGAAGGGCACGCCGCCGGTCACCTCGATCCGGAAGGCGCTGCTCACCGGCAACGTGCAGCTGCGCTTCAACTGCACGGTCACCAGGATCCGCACCGATTCAGCGGGCGGTCGCGTGGTGGGCGTCGATTACGTGGATCCGGGCGGCCAGCCGGCGAGCGTCTCGGGCGATCGCTACGTGCTCGCCGCGGGCGGGATCGAATCGGCGCGCCTGGCGCTGCTCTCGGATCCGAGCGGCGCCGGCGTCGGCAACTCGTCGGGTCGCGTCGGGCGTTGCCTCATGTACCACTTCCAGACGCTCGGCGTGGGCATCTACCGGCAGAGCCTGCACGGCGAGCGCGGTCGCTCGGTGTCGTCGGGAATCGCGGATTTTCGCGGCGTGCCGAACGATCCGTCGCGGCCGCTGGGCGGCGTCATCGAGTTCGGCACCAACTCGGAGAAGATCTCCGAGGCCAAGAACTACGTGCACTCGCTCTTCGCGCGCGGCACGTTCTTGAAGAAGATGCTGCGCGCCAGCCCGTTCGGCGCCCACATCGCGGTCCTCACCATGCAAGGAGAGGACGCACCGCAGCTCACCAACCGCGTCGATCTCGATCCCGACGTGAAGGACATCCACGGCCTGCCCGCCGCGCGAATCACCTACGCGCCCCACGCGTTCGAGCTCTCGGCGAGTTCCTTCTACGGCCCCAAGTTGATCGACATCCACGGCGCCGCAGGTGCCCAGTTCGCGTTCGTGGCGCCGCGCTACGACGGCAGCCCCACACCCACCACCCGCCACGTGATCGGCGCCATGCGCATGGGCACCGATCCCCAGACCTCGGTGGTCGATGGCCTGCAGAAGTTCCACGACCTCGAGAACCTGTGGTGCATCGACGGCTCGGTGATGCCCACCGGCTCCGGCTACAACCCCACGCTCACCATCGAGGCGCTGGCGCTGCGCGCCGCGGGAGCGATGGTCGACCCCGCTCGGCCCGAAGCCGTGGTCGCGCGGCTGGCGGCCACGCGACGCGGCCTCGGCGCCTAGTCGCTAGCGACCCGCGGCGCGGACCGAGCGGCGCCGTTCACCGCGAAGGAAAGCGCTTCGCCAGCTCCTCCAAGCCCCGATCCGCCCAATCGCCAGCGATCAGCGCCGCCTTGTCGAGGTCCTTTTCGGCCGCGGCCATGGCGCCGACGACGCTCGCATAGGTCATCACCCATGCGGTGCGATGCAGCCCGTCGTTCGGCGGCGGTGGAGGAGTCGGAGCCTCGCCCGGCATGATCTGGGTTTCGTCCTGCGGATCGACTGGATTCGTCATGGCCCCTCCGGCCGGCGTACGGGTGGGTGTTCCTGGCCCGCATGCGCGCACTCGAGCGCCGCGATGTCGAGCTTGTTCATCTTCATGCTGGCCGCCATGGTGCGGCCGGCACGTTCCGGATCCGGATCGGCCATCAGCTCGGCGAGCACGCGCGGCACGATCTGCCACGACAGTCGGTGCTTGTCCTTGAGCCAGCCGCACTGCTGGGGGTTCTCGTCGCCACCGGCGCCGAGTTTCTCCCAGAAGGGGTCGATCTCCTCCTGGGTATCGCAGCTCACCTGCAACGACACCGCCTCGTTGAACTTGAAGAGCGGTCCACCATTCAGCGCCGTGAAGGTCTGGCCGTCGAGCTCGAAGACCACGGTCAGCACCGTCCCGGCCTTCATGCCGTGCACCTCGTGTCCAGCCTCGGTGTAGTGGGAGATCTGGGTGATCTTCGAGCGCTCGAAGATGCTCGTGTAGAGCTTCGCCGCGTCTTCGGCCCGGTCGTCGAACCACAGGCAGGGA
>CAZYWA010000585.1:0-4763 GCA_964650975.1 uncultured bacterium | reverse complement strand
GTGCGCTGGCGTGACGTGCCTTATGCCGACGAGAGCGACGGGGGCCGGATCGACAGTGTCCGGAGGCAACACCAACACGGCGAGCGGCGCGGAGTCGTCGGTGAGCGGAGGCAGCTCCGTGACCGAGGCGGTCATCGACGGTTGGGCGGGCGGAGCTCTCCACTCCCCTTGATGCTCCGGGAGTTTGGGGGCCGCGGTGTTGACAATCAGCCCGGCAAAATGCTGACAAATTGGCCGACACTTTGCTCACTTTCCGCCCGGCAAATTGCTGACTTTCGGGCCGACAGCCGAGCGCTCTGGATCGGCGAAATAGGCCTTTTTCGCGCTTTTTCCCGTCGAATGCCCGCTCAGGGCGCGTTTTCGTCCGCTTGCTGGTCCTGGGCGCACTTGAGCACCGCCGAGCACACGTCCGAGAAGAACGGTACCGGGCTCTTGGTGTTGGCGGCGGTCGAGTCGATCGTCTGGTCGAGCTCGTCGTCGCTCATCGCCGGGGCGTCCTGTTCGGCGGCCGCTTCGGCTTCGTCGTAGTTCTCGGTCTGCCCGGTGCCCTGCGCTTCGGCGGGCGCCATGGTCGCGGACACCGCGTCGAGGGTCGCGGGGCATGCGGCCGCCGCGATCCCTTGCAGGCACGACGCGAGCGCGGTCGAGTCGACGGTGCACTTGCCGCTCGACGTCAGCGAGTCGGCGAGGCGGCTCATGTCGCCGCCGTAGCCGGTGACGAGGCTCGTATCGTCGGCGCTCGGCGCCGTGCCGGACTCGCTCTCGAGGCACGCGAGGACCTTGTCGCTCACGGCCTTGCCGTAGCTCGTCGCCCATTCCGCCGGCGGCGGCTCGGTGAGCGGCACGCCGAGCGACGTCGAGAGGCCCGCGGCGAGCTGGTCGCACGGGAGATTTCCCATCGAGGACGTGCACGCGTCGCCGTCCGCGGCGTCCGGACAGAGCGCGCCGCCCGCTTGCGAAGGCACCAGCCCGCCCAGCTCGGACGCGACCGAGTCGAGGGTCGCCCGGTCCTCGTCGGAGACGGGATTTCCCTCGGCCTGGTAGCAGCTCACGAACTTGGACGCGAGCGCCGCGGTGTAGGCGTCCTGCGCCCGCGCCGGTGACGGAGCGAACGACGGGAGGACGACGAGCACCAGCGCGGCCGCCTGTGCCGGGCTCGGCCCGCCGCGCACGATCCGCCACAGCAACGCCCCGCACGATCCGAGCAAGAGCCCGCCGATCAACCCGTGGAGCGCCGCCTGCCACAGCGTGCGCGCGTGCTCGGCGGCGGCCGATGGCGGTGCCGGCGGCTTGGGCTTCGGGCCGGCGAGCGGAGCGGGAGCGGGCGTCGCGAGCGCCGGAGCGGGCGCGGCGCCGGCACCGGCGGCGGTCGCGCTCGGCTCCGGCTTGCCGTTCTTGCGCGCAGCGACGGCGGTTCTGAGACGCGCGAACGGCTTGGCGCTCGCGAGCTCGGCGGCGCGCCGCTCGCGCAAACGCGCCACCAGCTCCGCGAAGCTCGCGGGACGCGCGTTCGACAGGGCCGGCGCGGGCGTCGCGGAAGCGGGCGCGGTGGCCGTCTTGGCGTCTCCGTTCGCGCTCGCTGGCAACGACGCGCCAGCACTCGGCGATTGCGGCGCGCCCTCCGACGGGGCGCCCGGCGCCTTCCGCGGTGCCGCGCTCGGCTTGGGCTTGGCATCACGAGACCGAGGCTTGGCGGGCGCGCCGCCAGCGGCCGGCGCCGACGGCGACCGCGCGAAGAGCGAGCGCAGGTCGAGCTTCGCTTCGCGCGCGAGGAACACCAGCGCGACAATCCCCACGATCACCGTCGGCAGCTGGCGCGCGGCGCGCTTGCCGAGCTTCTCGTCGCGCTTCGCCGAGCCGGCGTTCGATCCCCACGACAAGACGCTCGCGATCACCAGACCCGAGAAGAACCCGGCGCCCCGCGCCATCCAGGGCTTGGTGTCGAGCGCTTCCGGCTCGTCCTTCTTCGCCGCGCTGGAAGCGCTCGACGCGGCCGAGCCCGCGCTCGACGCCGGCTTCGCATTGGCCTTCGGCGCGCCCGGCCGCTTGAGCTTCGAGAGATCGTCGAGCTTGGCCATCGGAGGAGGAGCACCGGCGGGACGTGGCGCCGGCGGTGCGCCGGACTGCGTCTCGGGCTGCGGCGCCGCGGGCGGTGGTGGCGCGTCGGCGGGCGGAGGGGGAGCCGAACCGGAGCGCTCGGCCAGCGCCTTGGCACTCTCGTCGGGAGCCGGGCCGGTCGATTCGGCGGGACCCGCCGACGGCGCTCCGTCCGCCACGTTCACGTTCGCGTTGTCGGTCGCGACGCGCCCCGCCGCCATCTTCGCGGCCCCGCCGCCGTTCATGTCCTTGAGGAGCGAGAGCGCGCTCATGCTCTCGAGCCACGGGACCAGCAGGATCGCGCCCGCGACCACCGCGGCCAGGCCGAACGCGGCACCCAACCAGCGGTTGCGCTTGCGCCGCGCACGATCGCGCGCCTGGCTGGCTTCGAGACCCTGGGCGAGCTGCGCGAGCCTGAGCAGATCGAGCGCCTTGGTGGCCTCCTTCGGCTGCGCGGTGGGCTCGGGCGCTTCGCCGCGCTCGCTCGCGGGTCCCACGGCCGACGTCCTGCGGACCAGCTCGCCGCAGAACGGACATCGCGGAGCGCGCTCCGACACCTGCTTCCCGCAATGCCCGCAAGCCACGGCCATTCGCCCACCTTGGAATGAATGCCCCACTGGAATCAAGTGAACTACCTAGATCCTCGCGATCCGATTCCAGGTCGTTGCGCCGGTCAGCGCCGCACCCGTATGATTTTGAGGAACCTCACAACGAACGGCGCGCCGATTCCGGGGCTGACCCCTGGCGGGGCGTCCTGTTACCTGCGCAACCCAGCCCGTCCCATGGACGGGGCAATTCTCAAGGAGGGGAGAACGTGATGAAGGATCGAGGAACAACAGCGCGACGGGCACTCGGGGCGGTGCTGGCGGCCACGTTGGGGCTCGCCGGGACCGCCCACGCGGCCTCGGGAGCCAAGACGTACATCCTTCTATTCGACAACGCGACCCACAAGCATGCGTTGCTCGACCGCGTCGGCGGACGGCTCAAGCACGATTACAAGCTGATCCCGGCCTTCGCGGCCGAGCTCACCGCCGATCAGCTCGCCAGTCTCAAGAGCCGCGCGGCGGGTCTGATTTCGGTGGAAGAGGACGCGACCTACCACGCGATGGGCGGTGGCACGCAGGTGACGCCGTACGGCATCGACATGGTGGGCGCGCCCGCCGCATGGGCCACCACCAAGGGCGCTGGCGCGAAGGTCGCGATGCTCGACACCGGCATCGACCTCAATCACCCCGACCACGGCAACGTGATCCTCACCACCTCGTTCATCGACGGTGAGACCGTGGCCGACGGGAACGGCCACGGCACGCACACCTCGGGCACCGTCGCGGCGCTCGACAACGACATCGGCGTCGTGGGTGTGGCGCCCGAGGCCGATCTCTTGATCGGCAAGGTGCTGAGCGACGCCGGCAGCGGCGCCACCAGCGGCATCGCCGCCGGCATGGACTGGGCCGTCGCGAACGGCGCCAACGTGATCAGCATGAGCCTCGGCGGGCCGACACCGTCGCCAGCCATGAAGGCCTCGCTCGACGCCGCGGTCGCCGCCGGCGTCACGGTGGTGGTCGCCGCCGGCAACGCGGGCGACAACAGCAAGAGCTACCCGGCCGCGTACTCGAACGCGATCTCGGTGGCGGCGGTCGACTCGACCGCCACGCGCGCCTCGTTCTCGCAGTACGGTCCCACCATCGACATCTCGGGTCCGGGCGTGGACGTGCTCTCGACGGTGCCGCTCGGCACCGGCCCGGGCGACGCCAACGCGAACTGGGACGGCCAGGATCACCAGACCAACGGGCTCGATGGCACCGCCTCGGGCACGGTCTCGGGCGCGGTCTACTACTGCGGAATCGGCGACGGCACCGAGGGAAACACCTGCCCGGCCGAAGTGGCCGGCAACATCGCGCACATCCGCCGCGGCACCATCGCGTTCGCGGACAAGGTCACCTACGCACAGTCGCTGGGCGCCACGGGCGTGATCATCTCGAACAACGCCACCGGCAACTTCTCGGGCACCCTCGGCGGCACGACGCCGCTCATCGCGGTCACCATCTCGCAAGAGGACGGTGACGCGCTCCAGGCGCTGGGCGACGGCACGGCCGCGACCCTCTCGGTGGGCCCGCCGACCGACTACGCGAAGTTCAGCGGTACCTCGATGGCGACGCCGCACGTCGCCGGCGTGGCCGCACTGCTCTACGCCTGCGGCGGCACCAACGCGACCCCCACCAAGGTGCGGAACGCCATCCAGAACACGGCGCTCGACCTCGGCGATCCGGGGCGCGACGATTACTACGGCTACGGTCTGGTGCAGGCGCCGGATGCCGTGGCGCAGCTCTGCTCGGGTGGCTGCCGCAGCACCATCGCGGCCGGCGGCTCGACTGGTACTTCGAGCGTCGACCTGGGCCTGATGCTCGCCCCGGTTGGATTGCTGTTCCTGGGACGCCGGCTCCGCCGCTCGAGCTGAACGCGCGTGAGCGGAACGAGGGCCGGGGGCGAAAGCCTCCGGCCCTCTCTTTTTTGGACGCTCCTCAGCCGCTCGCGATCGTGAATTCGAAGGCACGGCGCCAGGTGTCCTCGAACGAGCGGAGGCCGAAGCGGGTGCCACTCGCGAGCCAGTCGTGGTGTCGAGGCGACAGGCGCTCGCCGTCGAAGTGGCCGATCACGTCGAAGTG
>CAZYWA010000584.1:0-4765 GCA_964650975.1 uncultured bacterium | reverse complement strand
CGGGCTGGTCAGGATGCGCTGCTCGTTGGCCACCATCTCCGGCGTCACCGGGCGCGTTCCGGCCTGCACTCCCGAGCCCGGCACGATCATCGACGTGTCGACGTCGGTGCCCTTCACGATGAGCGTGAAGCTGCCCGAGTAGATCTTGGGAAGCGTGAAGCACATGATCGTGGTCAAGACCAGGGTGATGCCGACGAACCACGCGATGAGCCGCTTGTGCAGGAACACCATCACCAGCAGCAGGCGCGCCCATTCGGACGGCCGCTGCTGGGAAGTCGGCTCGTCGAAGGCCGTCGCGGTGGGTAGCCCCGCGAAGCCCGGCGGGAGCTGTGCGCTGGCTCGGTTCGGGATCACGGGTTGGTGTTCACGACCTTGGCGCCAGAGCTCTTGGTGGCGTCGAGGAGGTTGTACGAGAAGCCCACACTGTACCCCTTGAAGAACGTGATCGCGGCGAGCCGGTTCGCCAGGTAGGCCATGTCGGTGATCTTGGAGCGCGGGACGAAGAGCACGTCGCCCGGCTCGACCACCGCCATGTTGCCGTTCTTGTCGCCGGCGAGCGGGTCGGTGAGATCCATGCGGCGGCAGGTCACGTTGCGGTCGTGCAAGCGCATCGCCACGACCTCTTCGGCCACCGCGTCCTGGGTGAAGCCTCCGGCCATCGCCACCGCCTCGAGCGCCGCCTGGGGGCGGTTCAGCTTGTAGGCGCCGGGGCTGCGCACCTCTCCCAGCAGGTAGACCCGCGCCGAGTCGCTGGCGTTCAGGCTCACGTCGACCTCGAGCCGGTCGTAACGCTTGGCGTACTCGGCCGAAAGCTGCGTCGCCAGCTCGGGGACGGTCAGACCGGCGACCTGCAGGTCGCCCACCATCGGGAAGGTGGCGCCGCCGTCGGGGCGGACCTCGATGCGGCGCTGCGGTCCGTTGTCGTTGCTCGACACCGACTTGAGGAGCTCCTGGGTCGAGGCGTCGAACTGCCGGACCGCGATGAACACCTCGGGGTCACGAAGCGTGCCCTTGTAGGCGTTCCGCACGTCTTCCATCAGCTCCGACGGGCTCCGGCCTGCGGCCATCACGTCGCCGATGTAGGGCAGCGTGATCTTGCCGTCGGGACGGATCATCTGCGTCGAGTCGAGGTTCGCGACGGTCGGGAACTTGATGTCGAGCTCGTCGCGAATCTGCAGCGCGTAGCGTTGGCGAAGCTCGTCGCGGATGCCGAACTGCACGGCCAGCTCGTCGCCGGCCGAGAGCCGGTACTCCGGGACCTTGTCGAGGCTTCCCAGCCCGTGGCCGGGTGCGTCGGCCTCGGCAAGGGGGTTGGCGAGCGGCATGTCGACGGGCGGGTTGGTGGCGCAAGCCCCGGCGACGCAGATCGAGACCGAGCAAACGAGAGAAGCGAACGCGCGTGACTTCATGGGAGATCCCTCCGGTCGAGCGTGGCGGTTCGCGGCGGATCCTTGCCCCGGCCAGCGGGGTTGCCAACCAGGCCCTCAACCGATGCTGTAGCGGAGCACGTACTGATCCACCAAGTACCGGTTGAGGTGTGTCACGGGCTCGTAGAACACCACGAAGCAGCTGGCCCCGCCGACCTTCAGATCGATCTCGCCGTTCCCATCGCTAGCCGCGTGGCCGTTGCCGTTTCCATCCCCGTTTCCGTTACCGTTCCCGCTGCCGTTTCCGGGAGGGGCCGTGGTCGCTCCCTTGGCCCGGTACACGAAGCCCCGGCAGCGAGCACGCTTGCGGCGCCCCGAGCGGCGGCTGAAGGTCTCGATCACAAGATACACCGGCTGATTGAGCTCGAGCGTGACCGGCGACTCGATGCACAGCGCCTCGTGGTTGATGTCCACGAGATCGCAGTTGATTCGGACCTGCGGGCTGAACGCCTCGTCGGTCAGAAACGCCTGGACGTCCTCGCGCACCACGCGGCGGGTCACGCGCTTGTTGGTGAGCGACGAGACTTCCAGGCTGGCGCGGGCCAGCGCCAAGCGTGAGCGGAAGATGCGCAACCGGTCGGCGGTCGAGTGGAAGCCCTCGCGGACCGTGTTGCGCAGCACCGTGAACGCGGTGGTCAGGATGAACCCGACGTCGCGGAACGGGTTCGGCGTGCGGGTGAGGAACCGGTAGTCGATGCGCGACCGGATCTGCTTGGGCGTCGAATGCGGCGTGAAGAACTGCGAGTAGCCGGTGAGCCCGGGACGCACCAGGAAGGTGCGATCGTAGTCCGGGATCATCTTGCGGTAGCGCTCGTAGGCCTCCGGGCGCACCGGGCGAGGACCCACGAAGTCCATGTCGCCACGGACGATGTTGAAGAGCTGCGGAAGCTCGTCGAGGCGGGTGGCGCGGAGGAAGCGGCCGAAGTTGGTCTCCATCTTGCCGTTCGGCACGTGGAGATTGGCGCCCAGCACCTTCTCGGCGTCTCGCGACAGCGTGCGGATCTTGTAGATCGTGAAGAGGCGCTTTCCCTTGCCGAGCCGCCGGCCCTTGTAGATGAACTGGCCGCGGTCGTGCTCGAACACCCGGTGCAGCACCCACAGCACCGCGAGCACCAGCGAGGCCGGGATCATGAACACCACGGCCAGCGTCACGTTCACCACGCGGCGCAAGCGGTCGGTCTGCTCGAAGCCGGCGATCGACTCGCTGATTCGCGCCGTGCGCTCCGCGACGGCCGAGCCGCCCGCGAGCGGAAGAGCAGAGCCGGGGAACTGCACCACGCGACCCATCTCGCCGGAGCGAGCGAGCACGGCGGTGGTGGTGCGCGGATTCCGAAGCGTGCCGCTGCGCCGAGGCGACAGCGAGCCGGGACGGGTCACGCGTGTGGAGCGGGTATCGGCTCGATCGGGCTGCGAGCTGGGATGGTCGTCCACGGATTCGGGCCCGTCGGCTTCACTGGCATCGGACGATCGTGCGGACTGCGGATCAGCGGCCACGAGCTCGCCCCTTCCGGTGGCCGGTCCAGACCGGCGACGAAAGACGGCCATTCTACCCCACCGCCGGGCAACATACCGTCATGGCAAGGTAAAATATTGTCAGGTTTGCCAGGCCCGGGTTCAGCCGACGAACTTGTACCCTTCGCCGTAGACCGACAGGATGAACCGGGGGTTGGCGGGCTCGACCTCCAACTTCTGTCTCAGCTTGAGGATGTGGTTGTCGACCGTGCGAGTGTTCGGTACCACCTGGTAACCCCAGATCTCGGTCAGCAGGCGGTCCCGGCTCACGATCTGTCCCCGGTTCCGGATCAGCATCCGGAGGATGTCGAACTCCTTGGGGGTCAGCTCGATCGGTGCGCCGGCACGGGTCACCCGGCAGCGCTCGAAGTCCACCTCGATGTCCTCGAATCGGTATCCGGCATCGCGCTCCGCGGGCTTCACCGGATCGTGCCGCAGCCTGGCGCGGATCCGCGCCACCAGCTCGCGCACCCCGAACGGCTTGGTCACGTAGTCGTCGGCGCCGAGCTCGAGACCGAGCACCTTGTCGATCTCCTCGGAGCGCGCGGTGAGCATGATGATCGGCGTCGCGATGCCTTGTTTCCTGAGCTCGCGGCACACGTCGAGCCCGCTCGTGCCGGGCATGTTCACGTCGAGCAGGATCAGGTCGGGGCGGCCCGAGAGCGCCAGCTCGAGACCCGCCTGCCCGCGATTGGCGCGCAGCACCTTGTAACCGTCGCGCAGCAGGTGGACCTCGAGGCCCTGCGCGAGATCCTCGTCGTCGTCGACGACCAGGATCGTCTGCTTGGGCGCACCGCTCGGCTGTACCTCGCTACGCGTAGCGGGCGACGGTCCGCCGGCTGGAGCGACCACGGGCTTCGCCGGAGCGATGCGCGGCTCCAGTCTTCGCACCTTGGTGTCGACGTCGCGTTCGGGCTCTCGATTGGTCATCGCCGCCGCCCAACTGGAGCCGGACTCCGTGGCTCTCGGCTCCCAATATGGCGAACTCGCGCGCGAAGCGGAGGAGTGCGTCGCGTCGTTTCGGTCTCGTTCCATCGCTCGTCTCTCCTGTGAGCCCGCATGACCAATTCCTGGCGGTCGTCCGTGAATCCCCTCCGACGTGCTCCAGAGCAAGATTGGCGCCCAAGTCCAGCTCAGAAGAAAAGTTGTGACAAAATAGGCATGTATGGAATCCGGCGCCGGCCCGGAGCCGCGCCGTGACATTCGGGTTTGACGTTTAGAGTCAAACCTTCGTGCGCGGTTCCGGTAGGCAGCAGCCGGAGTCTTCCGGCCCGGCCGAGGCCTAGAGCCGCACCAGATCGAGGCCGGTAATTCGGACCAGCGTGCGCTCGTCGCGGGTGATGACGCGGCGTCCGTGAGCGATCGCGGTGGACGCGATCGCCAGGTCGTGAGCGCCCACCGCGAGGCCCGCGGCCGTGACCTGCGCCAGCAGCCGCGCGTGAGCGCGCGCCACCACGGCGTCGAACGGAAGCACCGGAATCACGGCCAGGATCCGCTCGACGAACGCTTCGCGCTTGCCGCGCGCAGCCGGAGAAGGCGCCCGGTGCACGCCGTGGAGCAGCTCGGCCGCGGTGATCGCCGCGATCGCGACGTCTTCTTCGTCGAGGGTCGCGGCCGCGGCCTCGAGGTCGAGCGCGCCCCGCCCCGCTCCCACCAGGACGCTCGCGTCGATCACTGCGCCCAGGGATCACCTCGCGATACTGCCTGGTTCGTGATCAGCGCGGCCAGCTCGTCGAAGAAGGCGTCATCCGGCCGCGGCGCATCGCGAAGCACCTGGGCTAGCTGGCCCAGCTGCGCTCGCGGAGCCTGGTGCAGCCCCGTGATCT
>CAZYWA010000583.1:0-4774 GCA_964650975.1 uncultured bacterium | reverse complement strand
GGTGGGACCGTGGGCGCCGGCCGCCGTGCTCCTCCAAGATCTCGACAACCGCACCGATCGTCCGGAACCGTTGACCTGGGAGGTTCGCATTCCGGGATGAACATTTCGCTCATTCGGCAGCGGCGTGTTCCCCACAGGTCCGTGTCCAGTGCACCGGCTGGGGCGCTTCCCGCTGGCCGGGCGGCGTGCGCGGCGGCTCGCGGTGTGGATGCGGCCGGGAGGTATGGTGGCGCGTCAGGATTGAGCCTGGACCGACCCGGAACCCGTTTCAGACACGGCCACGACATCCGGTTGCTCACCCGCCTGACCGAGACCACGCCGAATTTCCATGGGATCGGGGGAACACCTCGTGCGATCTACCGCCTCTCGCGCGCTCGCGGTCGTCGTTATCTTCGCCTGTCTCGGCATTCATGCGTCCGAATGCCCACCGCCCCCACCCCCGCCGTCGGGAAAGCCCGACAGCCTTGCGCATCCGAGCAACCTCTATCACGTCTCGAACCCGCTCGAGATCCCGGTCGGCCCCGATCCGGTGATCGATCCCGACTCCCCCTCTTACGTCGCGGCGCTCGTGACTGCCACGGGCACCGCGGGGTTCGCGATGATGCTCAACCAGTTCGCGATCCCGGTCTATTACGCCGATGCGTCCACCCCCCGCTACAACGTGACGCTCGACGTCTACGACGGACTGCCGCCCACCGGGTACTGCGGCAAGAAGTTCATGAGCAACGCACCCATCCCGTCGTGGGTTGCGGCCGACCCCGGCAGCGACGGTGTGGCGATCGTGGTCGACTCGAGCACCGGATGTACCTACGAGTTTTGGGGCTACGACAAGAAGACGGTCTACACGACCCCGAACGCCTACTTCGCGAGTGCGATCCTCAACGCGTCCGATGGGATCTACCACGACGGCATCTCGGCCGGGCCAGCGTCAAACATCACGACGCTGAACGGCGTGCTCTGGCCCGACGAGGTGGCATCACCCGCCGGCATCCCGCATGCGCTGGCGCTCGGGATCAACGGCAGCATGGTGCGGGCCAACCAGCCGGTTCCTCCTGCGACGCACGCCGACGGCGCCGGCATGACCGGATTCACGATCCCGGAAGGCGCGCACCTACAGCTCGACCCGGCACTGGACCTGGATTCGCTCGGGCTCTTGCCCTATCAGAAGGCGATCGCAAAGGCGCTCCAGGTCTACGGCGGGTATGTCGCACTGGCGACGAACGGCCCCGTTGATCTTTACGCAATCTCGCCGCTGAGCTCGAACAACAACCCGTGGGTGGGGATCGTGCCCGATCCCACGGCGGCCTATGCGTCGCTGCCGACGAGCCTGCTTTCGCGGATGCGCGTGCTCGAGCTGCCGCCCACGACGACCAACCTCAACAAATGCGCGATCCCGTCACCTTGCGGCACGTATCAGTGAAAACTCGCGCAGGAAGGCGAGGTTGAGAAATTGGTACCCCTGATCGGCTGGAGTCTCCTCCAGACGGTTTTGGGCTGGGCGTCGCCGACGAGCCGTCCCGCATCGAAGGGTTTGCTCCTTTGCCGGACGGCCCTGGCGGCTGCTGCCGTGGTCGGGTTCCGAGAGACGCTCGAGTGGTTCGCTTCCGGCCTGGCTGTGGTCCACGCCGGCACGAATCTGATGGCCTTCTATCCGCTGATCCCACGACCAGGGATCTTCGTGCGTGCCGCCGCCGCCGAGTGGACCGTGACGATCGCCTGTCTGGGCGTGCTCGCGACAGTCGCAACCGAACTGGCAGTCCTTCCTGCGAAGCCGATTCCTTCCGACGCGAGCGAGGCTCTCTCGCCCGGTGTCACGATCGCTCGCTACCCTCCGGCATCAGTCACTTCCGCCGGAATCCGGCCGTGAACCCGGCGCGCATCCTTGCCTTCTCGGCCTGGCAAGACCGCGCGAAGATGACCGAGACTCCGGCGCTTCGAGCGAAGGTTGAGAAAGTGGTATCGGCGAGGGGACGGCACAAGCGAGTGCGATACGTCGACAAAAGTGTCGAATCGTGACGCCACGAGTTGAGACCGAAACCGAGCGCCGGCTCGGCTTCTTCGATCACCGGGCTGCGCTGGCGCAGGAGAGTGATCCGTGACGATGCAGGTGTTTCTCGTGCCCGGGCTTCTCGGCTTCGACCGGCTGGGGAGCTTGGTCTACTTCGACCCCCGTATCGACAGTCTGTTGCGCGACCACCTCGCCAGCCGGGGGCGCGAGGTGACGATCCATGCACTTTCAGCCGTGAGTCATCTGGATGAGCCAGGTAGACAGGGGACCATCCCTACCCCGGTGGACGTGCCTCCGGTACCGGCACGTGGCGCTGGGAGCAGCTGGATCGTTCGGGTCAGCCCGGCGCCGGCCGGGGCAATCGAACACCGGGCGCGCGCGCTGTTGAGGGCAGTCCTCGATGCTGCGAAGCCCAAGGGTCGTGACGAGCTTTGTTTCGTCACGCACAGCACCGGTGGACTCGACGCGCGCCTCCTCCTCAGCGAAGGGGCGGTGATCGACGGCCGAGCGGTGCCGACGTGGATTCGCAACCGAACCAGGAGCGTGATCACGATCTCGGCGCCGCATCACGGTGCGCCACTCGCCAACCTCGCCCTGAGCCTGAATCTGCCGACACTCGTTGCTGCGATGGCGTTCGTGGTGACCGGTCAGGAACCGTGGCGTCTGGTGCGCCAAGCTGGCGCGCTCGCTGCACGACTCGCAGCCTGGGTCGGGCGGATCGGGTTGCCTACCGGTGAGGCCGGGTGGCTAGCGGGTGTACTGGGCGACCTCGGGATCGGACCAGGCGATTCGGTGTACGACTACTTGCGAAGCGTCGCTCGCGATAACGGCGCCTTCTTCAATCTGGCTCCAGAGACGTGCGTGACGATCAACTCCGCTCTGCGACCGCCCGGCGACGTTCACTTCGCGGAGGTCGTTTCGATGGCTTCACCGTCGGGCGAAGCAAACCTGCTGTTCCAGTTCCTGTGGAAGCATTCCCGGGCTCCTTCGGGCGAGTATCCATACCCAGCCGTCCCCTTGGGAGTGGCACGCGCTGTCGAAGGTGCGACGGGCATGAGGCTCGGAACGGGCGACGACGAGCAGAGTGATGGCGTTGTCGCCTGTCGCAGCCAGATGAACGGGAGGGTCGGATGCGTCGCCGTTGGAGATCACCTGGACGTCGTTGGCATGTATCGACGGAAGGATGGGGACGCGGGCGGTCCCTCGAGCTGGCTGGTCAGCGGAAGCAACTTCGGGACACCGGAGTTCGAGCGGCTCTGGAGGTGGATCGCCGATGAACTGGTCGATTGCGCCACCACCGCGGATCCCAACTCGCGGCCGATCGTGATTGCCAGTGCGCGCCAGCATCCGTGAGCGGACCAGTCCCAACCAAGCTGATCTCGTTCCATCCGAGATCGCCGACATCATGTATTTGGTGATGGAGGTTCGCGGCGCCCACCCCGCTATAGATCCGCCCGGTCTTCATCTCCTACCGCCACGAAGACGCCGAGTTCGTCGACGCTCTCGAAGCGGAGCTGATGGAGTAACCATCCGCTGCCGGCGTGACATCCACAACATGGACGCAGGACCGCTGGAGGCGCAGGCTCATCGCGCGCTGAAGGATCGGGTGGCACGGATCGTTCTCTCGAAGGACCGCGCTGGGTTCCCTTTCGGTGGGCGCCATGCTGCTGGACGCCGGCTGCGGCAATGGGGCGTCGCGTTCGGCGCAGCCGACCAGCTGTATCCTCGGGCCAGTCTGCACCCTGGAGCTCGGAGCGGAGGACTCTGCCGCGCCATTGATGAGCGACCGGGATCTCGACGACTCCGGCCAAGAGAGCTGACGGAGCTCCCGGCCGAGTTCTCGCGTGCTGCGAGACTAGAGTTTTCGATGAGGTAAGCTCTCCGTGGGACCGCGCGAGTTCGCGGCCGGTTCGGCCAAGGATTCCATGCCAGCGGCACTGATCGTCGACAACGATCCCTCCTTCGTCGAGGCGATAGCAGGTCCCATCTCGGCTCACGGCTTCGATCCGGTCGTTGCAAACTCCGTGGAGGCGGCCCGGGCGGTGATGCGGAGCCAGGCCCTCGCGGCGGCCGTCATCGCTCTCGAGCTTCCGGACGGCTCTGGCCTCGATCTGGTCCCGCCGCTACAGGGACCGCCTGCGGCGGACGTAGCGATCGTCACGACGAACTCGACCGTGGAGTCGGCGGTGCTGTCGTTCCGTCTCGGAGCCCTCGACTACCTGACGAAGCCGGTCGACAACGAGCGGCTGAAGGTCTTTCTCGCGCACGCTCGCCGCGCCGCGGAGCTGCGAGGTAGGGCATCGCCGCTGCCGGTCGACATGACTCCGATCCGGTCGTCGAGCCAGCTGCTCGGAAACTCTGCTGCGATGCAGGCCGTGCGCGAATTGATCGAGCGCGCGGCGCCGAGCGACGCCACGGTCTTCGTGACCGGGGAGACCGGAACCGGGAAGGAGCTGGTGGCGCAGGCGCTCCACGGTCTGAGCCGGCGCGCCGTGAAGCCCCTCGTCTCGATCAACTGCGGAGCGCTGGCGCCGAATCTGATCGAGTCCGAGCTTTTCGGGCACGAGAAAGGGAGCTTCACCGGTGCGGATCGGCGGCGCCTGGGTGCCTTCGAACGCGCCGATGGGGGCACGGTGTTCCTAGACGAGATCACCGAGATGCCGCTCGAGACCCAGGTGAAGCTTCTGCGCGTTCTCGAGTCGCGAACGCTCAATCGGGTCGGTGGTGATCAGACGATCCCGTTCGATGTGCGAATGATCGCCGCGA
>CAZYWA010000582.1:0-4780 GCA_964650975.1 uncultured bacterium | reverse complement strand
CTCACGGACCTCCGCGGCGATGCCTGGTTCCTGGGTACGCCCAAGGGCCGCCGCTACTTCTGGGCGCTCTACCAGCGCGGTCAGGCTGGCGACGCCGAGTGGGCGAGTTGGCGCATCCCGAGCGGGTTCAATCCGTACCTGAACCCCGAGGAGCTGGAGGCGGCGCGCCTCGACATGCCCGAGCACGCGTACCGGCAGGAGTTCGAGGGCATCCCCGCCGACGATTCCGGCAACCCGTTTGGCCTCGACGCCATTCGCGACTGCATCGCGCCCGAATCGACGGCCCCGCCGACTGTGTGGGGTTGGGACCTCGCCAAATCGGTGGACTGGACGGTGGGTATCCCACTCGATGCCGAGATGAAGGTCTGCCGAGGCTGGCAGCGATTCCAACTCCCCTGGGAGGAGACGGAATCCCGAATCCTGGCCGTCACCGAGGCTCCCTCGCTGGTCGACTCCTCGGGTGTTGGCGACCCGATCCTGGAGCGCCTGCAACGCCATTCCAGCCACTTCGAGGGCTTCAAATTCACGGGGCTCTCGAAGCAGCAGCTCATGGACGGGCTCCGCGCCGCCATCCAGCGCCGCGAGGTCCGGTTCCCCGACGGCCCGATTCGCCATGAGCTGGAGAGCTTCGAGTACGAGTTCACCGGGCGGGGCGTGCGATACAGCGCACCGCACGGCGTCCACGACGACTGCGTGATCGCTCTCGCGTTGGCAGTGCAGCACCATGTGGCGCGCGGGCGCGTGGAGCCCGGAGTCTGCTTCACTGTGTACCCGTCCGAGCCGCTCTGGCGGTCGTGGAGGGATCCGTCGTGGCAGCCGCGCCACCCGAAGTGGTTCACACCGTACTGAACGAGGAGGGCATCGATGGCACACATCCAGGTCCAGAAGCTGCACGAGTCGCAGCGCCGCGTCGTGGCCGAGGCGAAACGCTTTAACGTGCTGATGTGCGGGCGCCGGTTTGGGAAGACGACGCTCGGCATCGATCGCGTGGTCGAGACGCGGCAGGTGTGGTGCGCGCCCTGGAGTCGTCATGGCAGCAGCTCACCACCGGGACCTACCCGGCACGCGCCTCGACGCGGTACTCCTGCTTGACACAAGGTAGGGGACTGCGGTCTATTGAGTCATTTACCCCAATGCCGACGACTTCAATTCTGCAACAGCGCGGGTACCGTACACGTCGGTCGGACCTAATTGTACGGGCACGAGCCGACCGGCGCTATCGCCTTGGGTACGCGCTAGGGATTACGTCGTTCGCGGCAGCGCTGGTGTCGGTTGTTCTTGCCTTTTCGGTCTACCCTTCGCTGACCATTCCTGGTCCCGCAGTCGCATTAGTGGGAGATTTTGATACGCCGCCGACGACTCTACAGCCCAAGAACATCGAGATGGCATCCGATGTTAGGTGGGGGGCACTCTTCGCCGCGAGCAGCGACGGAATTAACCTGACACAGCAAATCGGCGGCCGCGCGACGGGGAGCGGCACGGCTGGCCGCATGAGCGCAACCTCCTCGCCTGCTGTATCCCGACTTAATGACCATGGTCTTGATTCGGCCGCGCGCACTGCCGCGCTTGAGGCTCTCTTCGATCCAACCGTAGTAGCCGTGATCGGCCACTCTCGAAGCGCAACGACCGAGGCTGCGCTTGACTACTACCTGGCCGCTCGCTTCCCGGTCTTGCTTCCCATCGCGACATCCACTCGGATCAACCTCGACGCCTTGGGCAATGCTATTATTTTTCGCCTTCCTCCGAACGACGCTCTGCAAGCCGAGGCGATCGCTGCTGCGGCGGCCAGAGCAACCGAGCAAACCCGCAACGTCGACGCACCGATATTAATCGTGTACAGCGATGACGCGTACGGCACACCTCTCGCCTGGGCCGTTTATCGTAGGCTTCTTACGGACGCTCCTGTTTTGCCACCCGTACCTCTCGACCCCGCCGGTCGACTTCCCGCCGAGCTCCTATCCGGACGGCTCAATCCGTCCGCGCTAGTGGTATGCGGCTACCACCAGCAAGCCATCTTAGCCGCTGCCTGGTTCCGCACCTTTTCTCGAAGCCCTCTTCTCCTCTCGGACGGTGCGGTCAATCCTGCCATATTCGACTACGCCTCGCCGTTCCTGTGGCAGAACGCACATTTTTTCTTCCCAGAAATGAACACCGCTGTATCACCCGACCAGTTTGAATCCGCGCTGACAAGTTGGATTCGTGACTCCCCAGAGCCAATTCCGCAAGACCTTCCAGAAAGGTTGCGGCGGCTCCCGAGTTACTTTTACTATGGCGTAGATTCGATGCTTCTTCTTTCATCGGCCATATCCCACGTGTGGACCGCTCGAACCCCCGAACGAAAATTCCCAATTGTTGGCTGGCCCCAAGCGAATGCAGTACGCGTTGGCAACCTTCTTACGAAGGGCTTCCGAGCGGGACCCGTCGTTGGCCTTGCCGGAACCTACGTGTACCTAGGGCCGGGCGAGCGCTCAGACGCTCGCTTCGTCCAATATCACTATGTGCCCGCAACACCGGTGTCTCCGTCTGCCGAGGCGCACCTTGAAAAGGACCATTGAGCTCCTATCGCACGACCATTAGGCGCCGGCAGCTTGGGCTGGCTGCACTCATCGGCTGGTCCACGGCCGTTAGGCGCTGCCTGTGGCCTCTGGGAATCATCAGTTGCACCCTCGTCATTAGTTTAGAGTTGCTTATTTCGTATTATGGCGTCCAACCAATCTACGATTTTTTTTCGACTTATACCACCCTCGAACACCGCTTACGGATTGCTCTTGTTGGGATATCATGGCTGTCCCTTTGCCTAGCAATAGCACCGTTGGCAGGCTTCGTTTTCCGGGTGCGGAAATCTCGCTCCACTTCATTTCTCCAGGATTCGGTATCGGAGCGACAGATCCGGAATTATATTCTTTTGAGCCTGTTTTCAAGCTTCTTGGTGATGCTCTGCTGTCCATTCCTAGCCTTGAAGGGATTCGGCTATATAGCCTCTGGTGTGCTCGCATTACTTGCTCCGTATTCATTGCTTGCTGTCGTTAGCGGTGCCGGGGTAGCTGTTGCCTGGCTCAGGGGGCGAATTCTGCATGACCTTGCAGCGCTTGATGTGGCGGTCTTGCCCGAGATGTCACCTCACCCGGAGATAGTTCACCTGGCCACTGGATATCTCGCCCCGCTCATCCCTTATGTGGAGCGGCGTATGAGGAAATGGAAACGCGTCGAAGAGTTTCTGGGTATTCCGAGTCCGAATCTCATGACTCTCTTGGTCGAAGGCTCGGAAGCCGTGGATATGCGCGACGCTCGCCCACTGGCTGAGTTCACGAAGCTCGGAAGATGGGAAGGCTTGGACAGATTACGTGGACGACTTGGCTCGCTAGCAGGTGCCCGACGGCGAACGGGAGGCTATGAAACGGCGCTTTTTTCTTCCGCAACAACTGCAGTCGTGCATTTACTACAGGGGCTAGAACAGTATTTGGGTGACACTGCGATTCGGGTTGTTCGAACGACTTGGGAATATGACACGATAGAGACTGAGCTGGAGAAATTCGAAACGCGCCGGAGCAACGTTCGCGGGCAAAAGATAGACGTTCTTGACAGCCGAAGAGAGTGGCGACCTATTAAAGATGTGGTCGAGGATATCGGTAAATGTGTCGAGGAATCGTTGAGGGAAGGCGAACATGTGATCGTGCTTGTCTCGCATGTGTTCAACGAATGGGGTACGATTTTCCCGACGGGACTATTATATGACCGCCTTGAAAGGACGTCGGCCCCTTATCAAACAACGTTAATATTGGACGGGGCGCATTCGTTGGGTCAGATTCCAGTCGACTTAACGCCGACGCCGCGAGCAGTTTTCGTGTGGAGCGGTCATAAATGGCTCTTCGGGCCACACGCGACAGGCGGTCTGATCTTCGGACCAAGCGTTAATCCCGATATAATCCGAGCCGTTAAAGAGACGGTTCATGATCCGTTTGTGTTCACGGAGAAGTTGCCAGCACTGGATTCAACGGATTTGAGCCGCCGCCAATGGGCGGGCGTGGACGCTAGTCGGTTTATTGGACTTGGGGCCGCAATTGATTTGCAGGAAGTCGTATTTAGGCCTCGGGCCGAGGGGTCGTGTATAGAAAGAAAAGCTCTCTTGACACTCGATATCAGACGAAGTTTCGTTCGGGAGTTGGAGGGTGCATTCAAGCGCACCAAAATACCGGCGCGGATTTGGTATCCGGATAGCGCTGCGATCAAAGAGGATGCGGAGCGATTGGTAGTTGCTCCTGGTATCGTATTGGTCGAGTTCAATTGCGCCCTTGCCATCTTGGAGACGATTGCTGCGCGTCTTGCCGCTCGGCAGGTGATCGTGAGCGTATTGAACAGGAGCAAGCGACTTAGAATTTGCTTGACGCCATATCTCAGCTCGGACGACGTGCGAGTCGCCGCGGAGGAGATCGCAGAAGCGGTGCTCCGCGTGTCGGACGAGCTACAAGCCGTGGAATAGCTTCCGG
Organism: uncultured bacterium; assembly: GCA_964650975.1. Taxonomy (GTDB): domain Bacteria; phylum JADJOY01; class JADJOY01; order JADJOY01; family JADJOY01; genus CAZYWA01. The sequence goes on along the minus strand of CAZYWA010000582.1, from coordinate 293 downwards.
TGTGCTGAACAGTCTGCGACCGGACACTCGCGCCCGTCAGGCTATCTGAGGCGTTCGCTACGGCGCGCCCCACGGCGCACACGACGACTGCGTGATCGCTCTCGCCCTGGCGGTGCAACACCACGTCGCGCGCAACCGTGTAGCCATCCGAGCCGCTCTGGCGATCGTGGCGGGATCCGCTGTGGCAGCCCCGGCACCCGAAGTGGTTCACGCCGTACTGAGCGAGGAGCGCACCAAAGGCAAACATCCAGGTCCAGAAGCTCCACGAGTCCCAGCGTCGCGTCGTCGCCGAG
>CAZYWA010000581.1:0-4782 GCA_964650975.1 uncultured bacterium | reverse complement strand
CGATCTACGGCGAGCGGGTCGGTTCCGCCATGACCACGATCCAGGGCGGAGATGGTCCCGTCGTCGCGGCCAGTCCGGTCCACGTCCACATCGAAGGCATCCGTTTCGACCATCCGTACGGGAACGCGATCATCTTCGGCGCGTCGAGCGGCGCCGAGTTGGTCGGTAACGAGTTCGACGGCCTCGTTCCGGCCCTGACCGGCCTCGGATTCACGGAAGCGGAGGCGATCAATCTGGGCTCCGGTTCCTACAGCGGAACCATCGCGATCGTCGGCAACACCATCGAGGGCGTCGACGCCGACCAGGCGATCGCCATACAAGCGGACGGCGTCGCCGAGGACCTCGAGATCGCGCAGAACACCATCGACATGGTGAGCAACGGTCTCTATGGCTCGACCGGCATCGCGGTGCTACGGGCCCGGAAGCACGCGACGATTTCCGGGAACGAGATCCTGATCGCCAACGGACGAACGGCCGCGCCGTACGGCCCCGACGCAATCGCGATCGGGTTCGGGTACGACGCGAGCTACGTGGTCAGCGGCAACACGATCACGATCGAGCACTCCCGGGGCACTGGGATCGTCGTGTTCGGAGCCCTTCCGACCCAGGTGACACGGGGGGCCTCGATCGTCGGCAACCGCCTGCAGATGGCAGCATCGCAGGCTGGAGACGGGATCGGGCTCTTTGATGCGGTGTATGGCTCGGTGGTTCGGGACAACACGATCGTCGGCTCGGCGGGCGGCGCCTTGGTCGTGAGCTTCCAGAGCGCGGACGACATCGCCGACTCCAACCAGCTGCTGGGCAACACGCTGACGTCCTTCTCAGCGTCGGTCGCCGACATTTTTCTCGACACCAACTCACGGCATACGCTGGTGGCGGGAAATTGCCGCAGCTACGTGGATCAGGGTCGGGGCGACCGCATCACGTGCGGCATGCCGGTTTACGCCTCCCTAGACGGGTCGCCGGCCCGGCCCATTCAGCCCCGAGCGAGTCGTGCCTCGTAGGCGTCGGCGAGGCTGACCAGCGATTCGGCGCACCGGGTCCGCGTCGAGGCTCCGTGCATGACCGCGAGCGCTTGCGGTTCGAGCGTCGCGAGGCGGCGCATCGTCGGGCCGGTCACGACCGAGAGCGCCGTGGCATGGAAGACGTCCTCCGCCGCGAGCGCGGGACCGACGATGTCGTCCTCGGTGAGCGCCGCCCCGTCGCCGAGGTGCGTGAAGAGATCGCCGCAGAAGAGCGTCTTCGTGGTCTCCTCGAAGAGCACGCGGGCCTCCCAGTTGTGCGGGACGTGCGGCGTGTCCAGGTGCCGGACGCGCTTCCCGCCCAGATCGATCACCTCGCCGTCGGCGAGCTTCCGCGGCGGCCGATCGCACAGATCCTCGAGCGAGACCATGCAGCCGATCTCGCCGTGCGCCACCTCCGCGTGCGGGGCCGCGGCGAGGAGCAGGTTCATCGCCCCGCACTCGTCGGATTCCACGTGCCCGAAGGTGATCCACCGCAGCCGCTCGAGGGGCAGGATGCGGGCGATCGCCGCCGACACGAGCGGGAACATGCGCCGCGGACCCGTGTGGAAGAGCAGCGGCTGATCGGCATCGACCAGGAACTGGTTGAAGGTGAAGCCGCCCGGCGCGGCCTCGGGAACGACGGTCGAGATGCGATAGATGCGGTCGGCGATCTCGTGGGTGGAGGTCTTCATGCGCGGATCCTCTGGTCGTGGCGGTCGTCTCGGGCGCGCACGCCGGCGCTCACGGGCCGACCGTGAACGTGCCGTCGCCGTGACCCAGCAGCGTGGCATGCCCGGTGCCGCCGACCCCGGTCACGACCAATTCGAGGGCTCCGTCACCATCCACGTCCGCCGCCCGGATCGAGTCCGGCGCGACCGGCACGGCGATCCGGAGCGGGCTGCCGAAGGTGCCATCGCCGAACCCCGCGAGAACGAGGACCTCGTCCGACCCGGGGTCGCCGACGGCCAGATCCAGCGCTCCGTCGCCGTCCCAGTCGCCGATCGCGAGCGCGGTCGTCGGTGAGCCCACCGCGTAGGCGGTGGTGCTCCCGGTACCCGTCGGGCCCGCGGTCGCGGCGACAGCCAGCTCGCTCGAGCCGGGCGCGATCGAGATCTCGTCGGCCTTTCCGTCGCCGTCCAGATCGACCTCCGCGAGCAAGACCGGGAGACTCGGGGAACGGGTGCCCGGCGCGCTGCTCTCGATCGTGAGGCCTCCGGGACGGATGATCGTGCCGCCGTTCGGTGACATGAAGGTCACGTGACCCGCGTCGTAACCTCCGGACGCAAGTGCGTCGAGATCGATCTCCGACCCGGTACCCGAGGCATAGAACTCGAGCGAGCTGTTGTTCGACGTGTTCACCGTGGTCAGCGCCGAGAGCTTCACCAGCGCCCCGTTCTCGGCATCCACGTAGACCAGGCCGCCCGCGGACATGGTGAGGCTCGCGAGCGCGGCCAGCGTGATCGTCGGCGTGCCCGTGCCGTACGCCTCGAACACGTACCCCTGCTGACGGCAAGGCTTGCTGACCGAGCTGCACGTCATCGACGTCACTGCCGGCAAGCTGACGTGGCCACCCGAGGTCGCGACGATCCGCGAGTCGTCGATGTCGGTCAGGGCCGGCAAGCTCACCGACGACGTCGAGCCGTCCACGTCGAGGTTGCCGCCCGTCAGGATGGTCAACCCGGAGGCGATCAACGATCCACCTGCCGAGACGTCCACGGTTGCACCCGTGGCATTCGGGTTTCCGCCCAGGGTCAGCGACCCACCTGCACCCACCGAGATCGTGGTGCCCGCGAACGTGGTGATCCCAGGGTAGGACAAGGTGGCACCCGCCACCGTGAACGGCCCGCTGATCGAGGTGATCGGCGCGGTGAACGTGTTTCCGCTGGCGCCCACCATCGTGACCGTGCCCACGATCGACGCGAGGGACGGAGCGGACATCTTCGCGCCGCCCTGAATGGTGATGGTCGTGGAAAGAGGGAGTGTCGTGAGAGCGTTCAGATCGATCTCCGAAGGCGAGCCACCTCCCGACCCGCTCACGTAGAACTGGAGATTGGCTCCGTTCGACAGGCTGATCGTGGTCAGCACCGGCAGCTTCACCAGTGCCCCGCTCTCCGAATCCACGTAGATCGTGCCGCTCTTCGTGGCCGCGAGCGTCGTCAGCGCGGCCATCGTGATCGTCGAGCCCGCGCCGTACGCCTCGAGCGCGTACTCCTGCTGATAGCAGGGCTTGCTGGCGGAGCTACACGTCATCGATGTCACCGCCGGCAGGCTCAGGTGGCCGCCGTTCGACGCGACGATCCACGAGTCGTCGACTTCGCTGAGCGCCGGTAGCTGCATCGACGACCCCACTCCGTCGGCGCTGATGTGCCCGCCCGTGAGACTGGTCAGTCCGTTGGCCGTCAACGTGCCGCCCGCCGAGACGCTCAAGGTGGCACCCGTGGCATTCGGGTTTCCGCCCAGGGTCAGCGACCCACCCGCACCCACCGAGATCGCGGTGCCCGCGAACGTGGTGACTCCCGGGAACGACACAGTGGCACCCGTCACGGTGAGCGGGCCGCTGATCGTCGTGATCGGCGCGATGAACGTGTTCCCGTTTCCCCCCATCGTGACCGTGCCCACGAGCGTCGTGAGGGACGGAGCGGACATCTTCGCGCCGCTCTGAATCGTGAGGGTCGTGGAGAGAGGGAGTGTCGTGAGAGCGTTCAGATCGATCTCCGAAGGGGAGCCACCTCCCGACCCGCTCGCGTAGAACTGGAGATTGGCTCCGTTCGACGGGTTGATCGTCGTCAGCACCGGCAGCTTCACCAGCGCCCCGCTCTCCGCATCCACATAGAGCGGGCCGCTCTTCGTGGCGGCGAACGTCGTCAACGCCGGCATCGTGATCGTCGAGCCGGCGCCATACGCCTCGAGCGCGTACTCCTGCTGATAGCAGGGCTTGCTGGTCGAGCTGCAGGTCATCGACGTCACCGCCGGCAGGCTCAGGTGGCCGCCGTTCGACGCGACGATCCACGAGTCGTCGACGTCGGCGAGCGCCGGGAAGCTGACCGACGATGTCGCGCCGTCCACCTCGAGCTTGGCGCCCGTCAAGCTGGTCAACCCGCTGGCGGTCAACGCGCCGCCCGCCGAGACGTTCAGGGTGGCACCCGTGGCGTTCGGGTTCCCGCCCACCGTCAACGACCCACCCGCGGCAACCGAGATCGCGGCGCCAGCGAACGTGGTCATTCCGGGGTACGACACAGTCGCGCCCGCCACCGTGACCGACCCGGTGATGCTGGTGATCGCCGCGGTGAACGTGTTCCCGTTGCCCGCCATCGCGACCGTGCCCGCGATCGACGCGAGGGACGGAGCGGACATCTTCGCGCCGCTCTGAATCGTGATGGTCGTGGACGCAGGCAGCGTCGCGAGACCGTTCACGTCGATCTCCGAAGGGGAGCCACCTCCCGAGCCGCTCGCGTAGAACTGGAAATTGGCTCCGTTCGACAGGTTGATCGTGGTCAGCGCTGGCAGCTTCACCAGCGCCCCACTCTCCGAATCCACGTAGAGCGGGCCGCTCTTCGCGGCCGTGAACGTCGTCAGTCCGGCCATCGTGATCGTCGAGCCCGCGCCGTACGCCTCGAACGCGTACTCCTGCTGGTAGCAGGGTTGACTGGCCGAGCTACAGGTCATCGAGGTCACCAGCGGGAGGCTCAGGTGGCCACCGTTCGACGCGACGATCCACGACTCGTCGATGTCGGTGAGCGCCGGTAGCTGCAGCGACGAGCCCGCGCCGTCCACGCTG
>CAZYWA010000580.1:0-4787 GCA_964650975.1 uncultured bacterium | reverse complement strand
TCACGCTCGTTGCTGTTCGAGATGGGGTACGAATCAGCGAAGCCGTTCAAGATGCCGTCCGTAGGGGACTGCGCCACAGGAGTCCGCAGCGGCGAAAGGTCATGGAGCGGCTCCGTCGCTCGTCCGGCATCGCCGGGTCGTCGGTAGGAACGGTCGCGAGAGACGTCTGGCTCGCCAATGACGAGTGGGCACTCGTCGTAGATCTGGCCATCGAGACCGGGCGCCGATACAGCCACGTGATCCGGGCGGCCATCGAGATCGCCGTCGGATCGAGCGATCGGTCCGTCGCCGCGTTGTGACCCGGGTAATCACGCATAGTGCGCGCCTGCGCGCTCGACCTTGACTCCAGGCTCGGGAAACTCGTAAAACTAGATGTCACATAATAACGGTGTTAATTACAACGGAGGCACGGATGAACGAGTCGACAAGACGGTGGAAGTGCTGGCTGCTCTGCTGGTGTCTGCTTGGACCCATTCGTGCCATGGCTCAAACAGCGGAGGCCGACTCCGTAACGACCAAGCCAATCTCGGGTCTCTCTGCGATCGACTACGGCATCACGGGCTTCGGCGCTGTGCAGCTCAACTCCGCCTGGGGGCTCCCGATCGCGCCCGTCGACGGCCGAACCAACACCACACAGTTCCTCGAGTACCGGGTGCGGCTGGATCCCTCCGTGTCGCTCGGCGCCGCGAGTGTGCACGCCCGTGTCCTTCTTCTCGACGGTGTGTTGGCGGGCAATCAGAACGATGACGTCTCGGTCTTGGTCGGTCTCGATAACGCTGTAAGTGCGACGAATCGGTTCGGGAGCTCTGTTGAATCGATTCAGCTCGACCGGATCTATGGCGAGTACGACGCGAGCTGGGCGACCTTCCGGGTGGGTCGACAAGGAGCGCACTGGGGGCTCGGCATCCTCGCGAACTCGGCCGACAAGCTCGAGTGGGGGCTCGACGGGAATGGTCCCGTGAGCTCTGGTGACACGATCGACCGCGTGCTCGTCGAAACGGACCTTTCGCGGTTGGCCCCGGACACGTTCGGCACCGGCCATCTATTCGGCGGGCTCGCGTACGACATCCCGCACGAAGGCGACCCGACGTTCGGCGACGACGACATTCAGCAGGTGGTGCTCTCGCTGCTCTATAGCGATCGGAACCGGCCAACCGATCTCGGCCGACACGAAGCCGGCACTTACAGCTTTTGGATCAATCAAGCGAGCACCAACACCAACATCGGTGTCGTCGACGGATACGGACGGTTCGCGCTCGATCTCGCGGAGGGTATCGGCTTCGCCTTCGAGGGAGAGGGTATTGCCTCGTTCGGCACCACGACACGGAAGGGTGTCGTCGACTCGCTCGTATTCGACTCGCTGGGCGCCTTAGCACAGGAGAGCTACGCGAGTGTTCTCGAGAGTCAGGGCATCGACGCAGCGGATGCCCAGGTCCGCGCGGCGGACCTCGCCAAGAACGGGATCCGAACCGCGAGCGAGTCGGAGGCGTTCCGTGCTCCGCTCACGGCAGCACTCATCCAGCAGACGAACATGGCGGTCGACGACGCCGGGGCGGTTGCCGACCGCATGGTGCGCCAAGGCGTTCGTGGCCTCGAGGCCGAGGACCTCACTGTGCAGACTTTCGGCGGCGTGGTCCGTGCTGAGGTCACGACGGGTCCGATCCGTGCCGGGCTCGAAACCGGCGGCAGCCGGGATCTGGGTTCACGATCAACGACCCCGCCCGCGGTTGTGGGGATCGGTGGTGGGAAGCTCGTGGCCGTAACGGACGCGACCGAGAACTCGCTCGCCGGTGACCTCATCACCGCTGGAGTCCTCGGCAGCCGCTATACGAACCTACCCCTCGACCGCGAATATGATCCGGCGGTCATCCTCTTTGAGGAGGTGGGGCCGCTCGGGCTCCAGGGGAATCCGGCCGTCGCAAATGCCTGGTACCAGCGGATCTTCGGCAGCTACCAGCTTCGTGAGGACCTCAACCTCTGGGGATCGGCGATTTATGGGCGACTGGCAACAGCGGTACAGCCGATCCGGATCTGCTGCGATTGCAACGTCGAGCAGTGCATCTCGGGCGATCCGACGCAGCTCACGATCGTCCGCGAGAAACCCGCCTCGGACCTGGGTATCGAGATCGATGCCGGCGCCGTCTATCGCGTTACCGAGTGGCTCACGAGTGAGGTGAAGCTCGGCCACCTCTTCACGGGCGACGCCTTTGGGCGCACCGCCAGTGATGTCACGCTCGTTCGCATCCAGTTTGCCCTTGAACTCCCCTGAGGCGCGGCCACCACGTAGCTTCGGTGGCCTCTGGGCCTGCACTCCAGTGCGCCCGCGAGACTCTCTTCTCGCGGTAAGGATCCTGCGCGTCCGGGTTGAGCCCCGCGTGAACGCTCCCTTGAACCCATCCGATCGCACAACTCCCGACTCTCCCAGAGGTTTTGCCGCTCGAGGCGGTCACCTGACCAGTCAGAGCGTCGTAAACCATGGAAAGTTCTCGAGAAGATGCGACGCCGGGCGTCCTTACCTCCCCGCCTCGCCGGAGACCCTGAGGAGGCATCTTCCCAGAAATCATTACGGATCGATGGTTTGTGCCCGCTGCGCGCTACTGGCACGAATCTTCCTCTGGACGGAGGCGGCACTTCCGGGGAGGTCTCGATGGGAGCAGTGGCGCACGCAAGGCGCAGGGTGGAGCTGCCCGATCGGCGGGAGCCTGCACCGCGTGAGTGTGCGGTCGTGTACTGCGTTCGATCGAATCACCACGGGAGGCTGGTCCAGATCACGCTCGACGAGGTGCGTGCGGGTGCGCTGGACCTCGCTCGCCCGGACCGCAGGGACCTCGGGCCATGTTGTCGGTTCCGGGTTCTACACGGTCTAGGCGCGTAATCGATTGCCTCGATCCGTATACGTCGCTGCAAGCGTTCGTGCAGCCCTGGGTAAGGCCGTTTTACCCGCGGAGCAGATCGAGGCGAAGTGGCACGACGTGGCATTCCATACGGAGAGTCCCTCGATGCGCTCGCATTCCTTGCTCCCGCACTCTTCAACGGGATCGCTCTGGGTGAGCGACGATTCTTGGCAATGGTGCGATGAAATCGTACCGGCGGTCGCGAGAGCCGCGGTGCGACTACGGCTGTGGAGGTCGAACCAACGGGTTCGGCGTCGCACCGAATCGCCCGAGATCAATCACGGACGAACGTCCTGGCTTTTCGACCACCTGGTTCTCTCCGAAGGCCCGCCGACTCGATCGCAGAGTCTGAGTCGGCGAGAGGACCCAGGTCCAAAGGCTGTGCCACTCGGTGTGTCGAGGGCCTGCGGCGCCAAATGGAAGGATGTTGTTGTCCGGAGCCGGCGTGCCTCCCACGAGGGGGGAATGCAGCCGATGTCGCAGGTCGCGTTGATGCACTGCTACCTGCCGACGCAGGAGGCCGCTGCCCACATTGGGCCGACGGTGAGGGCCACGTATCACCCCGCCGCCACGGACCGCATTCCGTATCGCCGTCTTCCGGGCCGGCGGCTTGTGTCCGCTATGCAAGCCATCGATCGAGTGGCTCGCACTCGTCGCGGGAGTCTCGCCGGCCGATGCACTCGGTGCGTCAGCCGCGGGCGTGAGTGATCGTTGATGGAGGAGTTACGCAACACACGCGCATGGCTGGACGCAGGCCCGCCGGGCGATCTAGTCGGTCTGGTCAAGGTCTTCGCCGAGCAGGTCACGGCTCATGTCGTGCACCAAGCGCGGCTCGAGCTAGCGGCTCCGGCGCGCTTGGAGCCGTGGCTCACCGTGGAAGAAGCTGCGCAGCACGCGCAAGTTTCGGACAAGACAATCCTCGGCTGGATCCGATGCGGCCGACTGAATGCCGGTGGCGCTGGGAAGCTCACTCGGGTCAAAGCGACTGACGTGGACGCGTGCCTGCGTCGACTCGCGGCGGAAGAACGAGCGCGCAGCGACGAGCCTGTTTCGGTGCGCGCTCAGAAGGTGGTCGAACGTCTGAAAGCGGGGTGAGGATGGGAACCGTGTTCTGGCGGGCCGACCGCCGCAGGTACTACTTCAAGGTGAAGAACGCGCAGGGGAAGTGGGTCCTGATTGCGGGGGACCGCAACCGGGAAGCCACGGAGCGCTTCATGCGAGACGTCGAGCGGCAGACGCACCAAGGCGGCGCCCCGGTCACTGCTCCGGTGGTCTCGAACCCCACCGTCGGAGCGCTCATCGACGATTGGGTCAAGCGGCGTCGTCATCACCGTAACCACGACCGGGAGCGGGCGATCCTCTCGAATCACATCGTTCCTCGGCTGGGCTCGGTCGCTGCCGTCGACGTTCACCGGCGGGATGTGCGACGGGTGCTGGACGAGCTCCGTGGATCCGATCTCGCGCCGAAGACCATCCGAAACGTCTACTCGGTGATGCACAAGTTCTTCGCGGACCTGGAGGTGGACGAGGTCATCCCCAAGTCGCCTTGCTCACTGGGTCGTGGAGAACTCCCGAAGGGTCGCCCGCGTGATCCGGACTTCCGAAAGCGATCCATCTTCACGCGGCGAGAGGTCGAGCGCCTGATCACTTCACCGGCGATCCCGGAGGACTGGCGGATGGTGTGGTCGCTCGTCTTCCTCACGGGCTGTCGGCTCGGTGAGGTGCTCGAGTTGCGGTGGAGGGACCTGGATGACCTGAAGAAGCCGCTCAGGATGATCGTGGTGTCACGATCCTTCGACGGCCCGACGAAGACAGGCTCGGACCGCGAGATCCCGATCCACCCGACGCTCGATCAGCGCCTGACGGCCTGGAAGTCGGGCGGGTTCTTGCGGC
>CAZYWA010000579.1:0-4803 GCA_964650975.1 uncultured bacterium | reverse complement strand
TCCCGAGCCTCGGGTTCCTCTACAAGAAATGGCTCGCGACCCCGTACCCGTTCATCTTCGGCCTCGCGACCGACGAGCTCGGCTACATCATGGGCGCCAACGAGTTCGAGGACGACACCTACGACTACGAGCAATCGATGTCGGTGGGTCCCAGGACCGGGCCGCTGCTGACCAATACGGTTCAGGACCTGCTCGGTGCCACCGAGCCGGCGCCCCCCGAGCTACTGGGCCCGTAGAGACTGGTAGAGGTGGAGAGGTAAGTCCGGTGTGCAGTTGATACATCGATAGGCAGCGAACGTCTTGAATTCGTACGACTAAGCTCAGTAGGGCAAGACCGCTCACCTGAATTCACTGGAGAATTCCTCGGCCGCCGACCGGCATTGAATTTGCTTTACGACCTTGCTGGGTTGGGCGACGGGTCCAAAACGGACCTTCGGGTTCCCAGGCGAGGGTGGTCGGATGGGCCGGCTGACTTTCGTTCCCCAGGTCGCCCTCTCTCCTGTCATTTCGGGGCCGTGACCGGTTAGCCGGGCGCGGCCCCGTTCTTTCTCCGCCTTCCGCGCGTCCACGAAACCTGCACGCCGCTCTGCCATCTCGTGGCGTGTGGCTCGAGTGTCGAACCGGCGGCACGCGGTGCTGGCGGCGGCGGTCGCGATCGCCGTCGTCGCGGGCATCGCCGCGATCGTGACCCGAGGCCACGTGAGCACCTCCGACTTCGACCCCAAGGCGGTGGGCGAGTCGGAGACCCGCATGTGGCGGGCGTATTACCTGGGCGACGAGCTGACGCTCGGCCGCGAGCTCTCGAGCCTGCAGCGGAATAAGCTCCACGTGTCGCAGCTCGACGCTCTCCGGATCGCCGAGCCGCTGGCGCGCGCCGCCTCCACGTTCGCCGGCAGCCACGGCGACTACGAGCGCGACGTGCTGTCGCCCCTGACGGACGGGTACGCGCGCATCGCCAAGGCGACCGGCGCCACGTGGAGGCCCGAGGATGCCGCGCGCGCCGAGCTCGCCTGGTGGGTCGCGCGCCGCACGCCGGGGCAAGGCGACCCGGCGAACGTCGGCCGATTGATCGCGGATCTCTACGCGCTGCTCTACGGCAAACGGAACGGCGACATCGACCGCGCCGGCCTGCTACGCGCCGAGGCAGCCCATCAGCGCGACGAGGAAGCCGACCGCGGCCAGCCCAACTGGCCCGCCATCGAGGCCAAGCTCGTCGAGTCCTACGTCGCGCTCAGGAAAGGCGTCTCGAGCTGAGCGATGGCCGCGCGCGAGTGGATTTCGATGGAGGGACGCGGTCCCTCGCGTCCGCAGCGCTCGCTCGCGATGTGACGCCGCGGCGGCGAGGGACCGCCGCCCTCCAGCCGAGCGACCCGCTCGAGAGCCCGTTTGGAGGCCCACCGGTCCCTCGGTGGGCAGCGACCGATCGCGGCCCCTCAGCGCCAGCGCCGGTCTTCTTGCCCGTCGAGTCGAGGCTCAGCATCGCGTCGGCCACGGGCTCGGCGACGCCTGTCGCGGCGATTTCCTGCGCCTCGCACTTTCGGTCCCGGCGCGGTGCCCGGCCCGGCTCGTGCGACCCCAACATGCACGGCATCGCGATGACCGCGAGCAACCCGAGGACGGTGGCTGCGACGAGGAGCTCGATAAGCCGCGGTATTCGAATCTTCATCCGCAGCCGACGGCCGCCAGCACGATCAGTGCTTGCGCCACCCAGTACGTGCCGTTGATCGCGAGGCTGCGCGCGGGGACTCGGGCGGCGAATTTGTCGATGGCGATGAGGGCGTCGGAGAGCATGAAGATCGTGGCGCCGGCGCCGGCGAGCGGGCTCCAGTTCCAGGCTTTCCAGGCCATGAACGAGATCGTGAGCAGGTAGGCCACCACCGGGATCATGAGCTTCCCGACCTGGGCGCGGATCGCCGCGAGCACGGCGCCGCCGGCGCCGAGTAGCAGCACCAGCGGCAACGGCGACCAGCGATGCGACCAGAAGCCCACGATGTAGGCGATGTGGCCGATCAGAAACGCGCCGAGACCTGGGACGAAGAAGCGCTCGGAATCGAGCAAGAACGCATCGCCGATCGCTCCCAGCACGATTCCCGCGGCGATGGCCGTCAGCCGCTTCGGAGCGGCGCCGCTCGGGATCAGCAGCACGCAACCGATGAGCAGCGTGGTGACGATCTTCGCGACACCGAACCGCGCGCGGCCGAGCCCGAGCATGTCGGCGGTGATGAAGAGCGCCGCCCAGCCGGCGGCACCCACCAGGATCAGCGCGGCCGCGCCCCGCGCGGCGAGGACCGGGATCACCGTTGCGTCGGCAGGCCGGCGTCGACCCACGCCACCATGCCGCCGGTGAGATTCGACACATGCTCGAAGCCGAGCCCGGTCAGGATCGCGGAAGCGGTGGTGCTGCGCACGCCGGCGCGGCAGATGGTGATGATGTGCTTGTCCTTGAGCGGCTCGAGCTCCTGCGCGCGCCACGGCAAGTCGCGGAGCGGCACCAGCACGCTGCCGGCGATGTGACCGAGATCGTCGCTTCGCTCTTCGGGCTCGCGCACGTCGAGCAGCACCGGCTTGGTCGGAGAGGCCATCGCGTCGCGCACGTCTCGCGGCGCGAGCTGCCGGACCTGATTGAGCTCGGCGAGGCTCGGGAACTTGAGGCGATCGTCGTCGAGCGCGGTCTGGTTGGGGAGCAGCACTTCCTGGATCTTGTCGGGGAGCGGCAGGCCCAAGGCACCCATGATCCGCACGTACTCGTCGCGGCTCTTCCCGGCGAGGCGCGGATTCAGGCGCTTCTCCTCGCCGATCGTCGAGCGTGTGTTGCCGCGATAGTCGTGGGCCGGCAGCACCACGGTCTCGTCCGGCAGCGTGAAGAGCTTGCCGGTGATGCCGTCCCACTGGGCGCCAGCGTCGCCGCCCATGAAGTCCGCGCGGCCGGTGCCGCGGATCAGCAGCGTGTCGCCGGTGAAGACGTAGCCCGGGACTTTGAGGCTCAAGCTGTCCGGCGTGTGCCCCGGCGTGTGCAGCACCTCGAGCTCGACGTCGCCCACCGCCACGGTGTCGCCCTCGTCGACGTGCACGTCCACGTGCGGCGACGGCGCGCCGCGGTGCATGACGGTCTTCGAGCCGGTGAGCTCGCGCAGGTCGAGCGCCGCGCTGCGATGGTCGGCGTGGGTGTGGGTGTCGACCACCAGCTCGAGCTCGAGCCGGTGGTACGCGAGAAACGCGAGGTAGCGGTCGAGCCGCTCGCGCAGCGGATCGATGAGCAGCGCTCGACGCCGATCCTCGCACGCCACCACGTAGGTCTTGCACTTCCCGCGGTTGAGCTCGCGCACCAGCATCACGCCTCCGCCTCCGACCTCATCGCGCGCCGGGCGGCGCGCCCAGGCATTCGGCCACCTTGAGCTCTTGCCCGGCCTTCACGGCCTGGTACTTGCTCCAGAAGAGCTCGTCGATCTTCTTCCAGTCGGCGCGCTCCTTGGGATCGCGGTAGCGCGCCAGCTGGCCGGGGCCACCGTTGTAGATCGCGTAGGTCGAGCGCGCCAGGTTGTCGACGCTGCCGGTGGCGGTGTGCTCGCCTTTCTTCACGGCGTAGTCGCGCAGGTAGTGGATCAGGATCTCGGCGCCGGCGCGCGCGTTGTACGCCACGTCCTTGGTGAGACCGTTCAGGTCGTAGACTCCGCGCCATACCGCTTTGTTGATCTGCATCAGGCCGACCGAGCCGACCGCCGACTCGATGGGCTTCACCGTGCTACCGGTCTTCACCCACTGCCGCCAGCAGCTCTCCTGCCAGGCGGTCGCGAGCACCATGCGGCGGTACACCTCGGAGAACTTTGCGTCGAGCTTGCCGGCGTCGAGCGCCCGATCGCCGACGGAGTGCAGCAGATCGCGCATCACCGGCAGGTACTGATCCATGTCGCCGGCGCTCGGCACCCACTGGTGCAAGCGCTTGCCGAGCGCCGAGTCGGCGTCCTCGCCCGCCCAGGCGCTGGGAACCAGCAGCTCGAGCAGCTCGGAAACCGCGTGGCTCACGGCATTTGCGCTCGAATCGTCGTCGGGGTACTCGTCGGGCGGCGCGATCGGAGCGCCGAAGCCGAACAGGTCGCGGAGCTGCGGATCGACGTCGGTCGAGTAGAGGAGCGGATCGACGTCGTCCTGTGGCCCCACGATCCGCGCCATGCGGCGCAGCCCGTCGCCCGAGAGATCGAGCGGGCTATCGGGACCGAGATCGTCGAGCGCTTTGAGCGCGTCGGCCGCGGCGATGAAGCTCAGGAACTTGATCCCCGCTTCGCCGGGCAGCGTGACCGCCATCTGGTGGAGCACCGGTGCCAGGCGGTCCCAGGTCTTCACGAAGAGCCCGCGGACCGGATCCGGCTGGCCGGGTGCGGCCGGGACCAGCGCTTCGAGCAGATCGAAGCGCGCATCGAGCAACACCGCGAAGAGCTGGTTTCGCAGATCCTCCGCGTGCGCCGGGTCGGCGTCGAGGGCCGCGCGCTTCACGACGTAGGTCAGAAACGCGTCCCACTGCTGCCACGACTTTTCCCAGCGCGCGAGCTCCTCGGGAGTGAGCGCGGGCTCGGGCGCCGCGGGCTCGGCGGTGTTCGCGCGTGGCGGAACGTCGAGCGTCAGCGTGCCGCGCACGCCGCCGGTTTCCGTCGCCACGCTCGCGAGATGCACCGAGCCGACCACGGCCTTGGTCCATTCCGCGTCGTCGTTCGGCAGCACCGCCGGCAGGAGCGAGCCCAGCTCGGCGAGCGCCGGGCGCAGATCGAGCGAATACGCGGCGAGCCGCGGCTCGACGGTGTCCTTCGC
>CAZYWA010000578.1:0-4838 GCA_964650975.1 uncultured bacterium | reverse complement strand
ACGACGTTCAACGTTCGGACGTACTCGATCGAGGTGAGCGCCGAAGCGCCGCGGGCAAGGAGCTTCTCGCGAGGTTGGTCTTCTCGAGGCCATGCACCGTCGGGGAACGCAACGGCGCGAGGCATCGCAACTTCGTGAACGCTGTCGAGCTCAGCCGGGCTCGACGTGGTGACATCGGTTTCCATTTCTCCATCTCCACGCGCTGCCCCCGACCGGGACGAGCGCAACGAAAGTTGCGTCCGCCGGTCGGGGCGGTGAGCTCAAGACAAGAGTCACTCGTGGCACTTGCCCGCAATGGAAGGTCTGCAGGCGAGTCAGGGGCCTGCCCCCGGGCAGGCCCCTATGGGGGCGGGAACGATGCGAGCGAGCGAAGCCCGTTCCTCGAGAGCGCCGCCAGAGGTTGCGATGCGACCTCGCGACACGATCGAGGAGCGGGCCTCACGGCCCGCGAACCTATGCTTCTGCCTCCACCCAAGCTCGATGAAGCGGGGCGGGGCGAGATCTCAAACGCCTGAAAGCGAGAGTTGGAGCTCCAGCACGAGGGCTCGAAGGCGGTCGTGGGATACGCGCGCCACGAAGAGGATGTGATTCCACCTCGGGGTGTCGGAGGGGTACCACCGACTGTCGGTGCGTCTCCATTGATTCGCCGGGTGGAAGTACGCCGGTACGAACTCGGCGTACATAGCCCCGCAAGGCATCGGACCCTGGACGAGGGCACCGCGGCACGCGGGGACGAGAACGGTCTTCGCTCGGTGAAGCGTGCCATCGCCGCATCGGAAGCGGACGACGACGTCTCGGGGGTTCGGTCCCCGATCGAACTCGTAGAAGGTCGGCATGTCACGCCTCCCCTTGCGGGTGGGCGCCGCCGGTCTGGGCGAGTGCCCAGACGTCTTTCATGTTGAGGGCCTGGGGATCCAGGCCTACGTCGAATTGGGTAGCCATCAGCTCCCCCTTTTGGCTGTGGAACAGCACATTGCCGGAGAGCGCCGTTCCAGTGAACGACGGCTCCCTCCGGCTAGGAGAGGATGGAGTCAAACTGCCCCGAGGCGCCGTGAAGCGCTGGGGCAGAGAGCCACCTACTTTTCAAAGACCGGACCTTTCGGTCCCTCGAAGGCGCTTCGACAAGTGCCCTCGAGGGGCCGTGCCCGGCTGGCCAGCCCCGTCGGGGCGGACTCAGCAGGGCGAGCCGGAACTACGCGGCGGCGGCGTGCACAGCGTGCGTCTTCACGAGGGATCCGACGCGGCGCAGGGTGCAACAGACGGCGAGTGTCTCCTGAGCAAGCCTCGTGAGGAGGTCGCTCGCCGCGGGATCTTGGGCCAGTTCCTCGACGGCATCGGTGGTGAGGTCGACGCCGTGCTTGATGACCTCGACGGCGTGCCCAAGGGTCACGAGTGCCTGCAGGTCGAAGGACAACGTGCTGCCGCTGGCGGTGGGTGCAGTCGGTTGGTCGCTCATGGGGGTTCTCACGCTGCGGCGATGACGGCTGCGATCGAAAGGGGTTGAGGAGGCGGCGCGGCGCTGGATTCAGCGTCATCGGCTTCCGGAGGGGCCTTGAGGCCCGCATCGAGCCTCACGTGGACGCGCTCCGCCACCTGGATCCGGTGAGTCGTGGGCACGACGATCGAGAGACCGATGCTGCCGAGCGTGCGAGTGCGGAGCGAGCCGAAGATCTGAACGACGGCGCCGGCCGTGACGTCTTCGAGCTGCTTCGCGAGCTGGCGCTCGTTCGAGGCGACCAAGTGAACGGGGACGGTCTTGATGCCGGCGCGAACAACGATCTCCGTCTCGAACCGGCCTCGGTTGGCTCGCGGAACCGGATCTGTGGCGACCGTGCCTTCGATGATGAAGGATGTCTCGTCGATGGGGAGCTCGAGCTCGGGAACGAGCTTTCCCCAGGTGATGTGACGGACGAAGGGCACGACGAGGGCTTCGCGCGCCGCTGCTCCGGGCATGGCGCGTGTGTCGAGGTTGCCGCTGACGACGAGGGCCCGTCCTCGTTCGAGCTTCTTCAGGTCCCGGATGAGATCGGCCTCGGTGCGCATGGTTCGTTGGCAGGTGAAGTCCTCGCCACCGGCGCGCACGGGAATGAGGGCTTGGTGTCGGTCGCTTCGCGGCAGCCGGCGGATGAGAGGGCCACCGGTGGCGACGCCAACGATTCGGAACTCGCAGGTGTCCATGGTTGGTGCTCCGGGTCGTGTGGAAGTTGAGGGGGGGGCGGTTCTTCGTTCGGGCTCATGCCGCGGCGTCGGTCACCCCGTCATCCTGGAGCTCGTCGTGGGCGTCGGCCTGCTCGGAGGCGTCGCGCAGGAAGAGTCGAACTGCGCCTTCGGTGCGTGCCGCGGGGATCGAGTCGAGCAGGACGGAAATGCAGTCGCGCTTGGTGAAGGCGACACCGACGCGGCTGCGGGTGGTGCGTTCCTCCCGGTTCACCTGGAACCTGCGGTAGTGGCAAACGTCGAAGCGCTCCGGGAGCCCCTCGGGCATCGGCGTGGATTCACCATCACCCTTGGCGGGGAAGAGGGTGCACCGAGTCTGTCCCTCCTCGATCGCGGTCGGGATGTACTGGAGGATGAGCGAGATCCCGGCGTCTCCGAGAAAGGCGGTGCCGATGCTGGTCCACCGGGTCTGGGCAGCACCGTTGCCGTCGATGTACGCGCGGGGGTGGCTGACGTCGAACCGGGGTCGTGCGGGGTTGGGGCTGGCGGCCATGGGGTGGTCCTCCGAGGTCGAGTGATCGGGGGCGCGAACCGCCCCTTCTTACTCATGTAAGCCCCTCAGGGACTCAAAAGCGGCAATGGACTCAGGAAGGAACTTCGGACTCAAAGGGAGGGGAGCTGCAGGTGCGCGAGATCATTCGCGCAGCAACTGCATCGACTCAACTCAGCCCACGGGGGCGTGGAGGGGAATCAGAAAGGACGGTGCATGCCGGGTAGCGGGTGTAGTGTAGAGTTCGCCCCTCCTCTCGACACCTCCCTTGGAGCTCCTTGGGCACTCGCCCAGGGTGATGTGGTTCGTGACCAGCGCAGCACCTCGGGAGTGCTCCGAGCGATCGATCACGAATCAGACCGGGCACCGGTCGATGGTGGTGCTGCGCGGCTACATCAGGCGCGCCAACGTTGTCGAAAACAACGCGGCGGGGCGGGGTGGGGTTGCGGAGGGAGGCAGAGCGAGGCGACCGCTCGTGGCTAGAACCTCGCGGTCGCCTCGCAATACGCGATGCTCGCGGTTGGATCGGTCCACGATGTCAAGGAAAAGTCACCCACCGGCTTCGCGGCGGCGCGGACCAGGTTGAGAAGCTCGACCTCTGTCCGATAGATCAGTACCCATTCCATGAACACTTCCATGTAACCCCGCTCCAATGTCGCGGGCGTGAAATTCGCCAGACTCAGTTTCCCGCCCGCGGTAAGGCGACGTAGAAGCGCGCGAATCAACGATATCGCCCCGAGATCGGCGACGTAATCCAGGACGCCCAGGCCGTAGATCAGCCGGAAGGTGCCGAATGAAGTCGCTGACCTCACGAGCGCTGTTATGGGAGCCGTAACGAGCTCGACCTGATGCGCCTCGGGAAGCGAACCCGCCACCCGAATCGCTTCGGCGTCTTGGTCTAAGGCAATGAAGCGCCCAGAACCGAGTGTGCCCGGCCCCATGTTCATCAGCTCACGGAGATGTCCGCAACCAACGCAGAGTACATCGCCAGGCGGTTTTAGCCCGAGCGTTTCTAGTGCCAGCGCCCGAGCGTAGGCGAGCCGCCCACGAATGGCCCGGCTTCCAGGTGAGTCCATGAACTGAGCGTGCAGGCGTCGCCCAAAGGCAGGCGTGTCTTCGCCGACGCTGTGAAGTCCATAAAGATAGTCGAGCAGCTCGGCGTCACCGGGGTAGCCCCTTGGTTTTGCGAGTGAATGCCGAGTATACGGATCGCTTGTCGTGAACCGCCAGAGCGGATGTGCACGGGCAATCGTACGATAGAGCGCCGGCCAGTCTGTTGCATCGCGGCAACAGAATTCGTTGAGTTCTCCAAGCAGCCACGAAGCCCAGCCGTCGGCTGGGCCGTCTTCGATTTCTTGGGCTGCCGCATCGAGGGTGCGCCGAAAGGCATCCGCCCTGCCTTCGGTCATCGGCCGCGACCGTTTGTATTTGTTCGAGTGCCCACGACGAGTTCAGCAAGATCGCCGACTGTCATGCAACGGAGTACCTCGTCCTCGCCGAGCTCGACCTGATATCGGTCTTCTAGTTCGGTAAGCATTGCCGCGCGGGACAGGCTATCTAGCGAAAGCGCCTCGAGTTCGGTCTCGCCCGACAGCGACGACGCAGTCGGTGGACGCGTAGGGGAGAGCAGCTCAATCAGAAATGCGACAATCTCGTGTTTAGGCGAAGTAGTGGACATCAGCGGCCGTTATCAGCGCCGGACATTGTGAGCAAGGCCCGCCGCCTCAAGTAGGGCGATGAGGCCGTATCCCACGTCTAGCTGTCGTGAGGTCCACCCAAAACGAGCGGATCCTGGCCGCGCGTGGTGATTATTGTGCCAACCTTCGCCGAACGTCACGACGCCTAACCACCGAACATTTCGACTATTGTCACTCGTCTCGGTGGCACGCGCACCCCACAAGTGCGCCACAGAGTTGATCGCCCACACCAGGTTCGAAACCACGAACATCCTCACGAATCCCGCATAGAGGAGGACAGCCGCCGCCGCCGGGACCGAGGCGGTAACGCCGAGCGTAATGCACGCAGGACCGACAATCCCGAGTGTTACGAAGAGCCGATAGTGCTGCTGTACGAGAGCGACGGACGGGTCTCGCAGAAGATCTGGTGCGTACCGGAGCGGATTCGGAAGCGC
>CAZYWA010000577.1:0-4851 GCA_964650975.1 uncultured bacterium | reverse complement strand
CTCGCCCACGGCGGCGCTTCGCTCTGGAACGCGCCGATCTTCTTCCCGTTCCATTCGACGCTCGCGTACTCCGAGAACCTGCTCGGCATCGCGGCGTTCGTGGCGCCGGTCGAGTGGCTGACCCGAAACCCGGTGCTCGCCTACGACCTCGCGTTCCTCGGCTCGTACGTGCTCGCGGGGACGGGAATGTACGTGCTGGTGCGCACCACCGCCGGACGTCGGGACGCGGCATGGATCGCGGCGCTGGCCTTCGCTTTCTGCCCGTATCGAGCGGCGCAGACGGTGCATCTGCAGATGATGACGAGCGGCTGGATGCCGCTGGGGCTCGCCGCACTTCACCGGTACGGGGCCTTTGGGAGCCGCGCCGCACTGACGGCATTCGTCGGCTGCTACGTGCTGCAGGTGCTGTCGAACGGCTACACGCTCTATTTCTTCGCGCTGCCCGTGGCGGTCGTGGCGCTGCGCTGTCTGAGCGCCCGGGAAGGGCGCTTCCTCCGGCTCGGTGAGATCGCCGCCGCGGGCGCCGCGATCGTGGCCCTCCTGGCACCGGTGCTCGCGATCTACTACCGCGTGCGGGTCGACCAGGGGCTGGTCCGTGGCGAGGTTGAGATCGCCAGATTCTCGGCGGATCTGGGATCGTTCCTCCACGCGGCGCCGGGAATCGCGAGCGCGAGCGCGCTGCCGGGATTCGCCAAACCGGAGGGCGAGCTCTTTCCTGGATTCGCGATCCTGTTGCTGGCGCTGCTCGCTTGGCGACGGTCGCATACGCCCGTGAGTGACGGCGCGCCCAGCGACGACACCCGAGGGAGCGACGATCGAAACCTGGTTCGCACGTATGCGGTCGTCACCGGGCTGGCCGCGGTGCTGGCACTCGGTCCAGCGCCGACCGCCTGGGGCCATGCGTTCCTTCCGACTGCGCCTTATGGCTGGCTGCTGCACGTGGTGCCCGGACTCGACGGCCTGCGGGTGCCAGCACGCCTCGGTCTCGTCCTGACACTGGGTCTCGCGGTACTGGCGGGACTCGGTGCCACGCGGTTCGTCGATCGGCTCCCAGCGCGGGCACGGATGCTGGCGGTCGCCGCACTCGGAGCGGTGGTCATGCTCGAGGGATATCCGGGGCCGGTGGCGATCGCATCGATCGCCGAGATCGAGCACCGCTTCGAGCCGAAGGTCTACCGCTGGCTCGCCCAGGCCCCGGCTGGCGCCATCCTGGAGCTGCCGTTCGGCGACACCAACGAGCGCGCGATCGGCTGGGATCTCGCCTATCAGTGGGGCGTGCGCACGCACGGCCATCCATTGGTCAACGGCTACAGCGGCTACGGCTCGCCGCTCTCTCGATTCCTGGCCGGCCCTGGATCGCCGCTGCGCGAGCCGGAGCTCACCGAGAGCTGGCTCGAGATGGTGCGCGGCCTCGGCGTTCGCTACGTCGTGGTGCACCACCGTGCGGAGTACCGCGATTCGCCCCGTCACGCTTCGGCGCGGCTGGCGGCCATCCGTGACGCCAGCTCGCAGCTCGAAAGCGAGACCATCGTCGGACGCACCTCGATTTTCGCGCTGCGCGAAGATGTCGCCGAGCCTCAGGTGCCTCGCGCCGCGATCGCGAATCCGTCCGTGCCGATTTCCGCCGTTTCAGCGATCCCCGCCGGCGACGGGTCGCCGAGCGCGGATCTCGTGGACCAGGACGCGCTCACCCGCTGGCGCACGCCGTTTCCCCAGCGGGGTGGTGAGCGGCTCGACGTCAAGCTCGAGCACACCGCAGCGGTGTCGGGTGTCGAGCTCACGCTCGCCCCTCGCTCGATCGGTGAATTCCCGCGCGCGCTCGCGATCACCGCCGTCGACGATGCGGGGTCGATCACCGAGGTCTTCCGCGGCGGCGTCCTGGCCGGCCTGGGACGTTCGCTGGTCTCCACGCCGGATCGGCCCACGGTACGTGTCGAATGGCCGCCGCGCTCGGCCCGCGAGCTCAGGATCGAGCAGGTTGGAACGTCCGCATGCTGCCGCTGGTCGGCCCAGGAGCTGCGCGTCCTGGCCCCAGGTTGACTGGCGCGGGGCGCGCTGACGCCCCGCCACCTCACCGGCCGACGATCAGATACGCGAGACCGGCCACGCCGGCGGTCAGCAGGAAAATCGTCCGGTAGATGGTGCGGTACGTGTAGGCGCCCTTGCGGCGCAACCCGCGGCGCGCCCACACCAGGAGGGCCGCAGCGTGCAGGGCACCCCCCAGCACGAAGGGCAGCGCCAGCGACGCAGGCCACCAGCCGGCCATCCAGGCCGCGGCGTTGAACCCGTAGAAGCAGGCGAAACCCAGGGTCCCTAGCGCAATCGAGCGGCCCACGCCGTGACGCACCGCGAGGGTATTGAGTCCCGCGCGGGTGTCGGCCTCGTGATCCACGACCTCGTGATGAAGGTGACCGGTCACGAACAGGATGCCGAGCAACGCCGCGCCCACCGCCGGGGTCGGGCTCGCGATCCGCGATCCGGCGCCCGCCGCGTAGAACGCGGTGGCACCCACGAAGTGGAGCAGCGACGCGATCCCCGGCCGCTCCTTCCCGCGAATCCGCCGGTTGCTGTAGAGATAGCCGGCGAACAGCACCGCCAGCGAGTTGGCCACCGCGAGCGGGCCCGCGAGCGCGAATACCGACACACCCACGAGCGCGAGCACCGCCATCAGCACTCGCAGCGCCGACTCGGTGACCCGGCCCGAGACCAGCGGGTGCTCGGACACGCGATCGTTGTGCCGGTCGGCGTGCAACCCTTCGAGGCTGTTGTAGACGTACGCCGAGCCCGCCACGCAGAAGCTGGAGACCAGGGTCGCGGCCAGGGCGGGCAGCTCGGCGAACCCCAGCCGGCCGGGCAGTCCCAGGATGAACCCGGCCATCGGAAAGCTCGTCATGAGCAGCACTTCCGCGGGCCGGATGCTCCGCCAGAGGTCCCACGCGACACCGGTCCAGGACGCGGTCTGGCCACGCCCCAGGCTGGCGTTCGATGTGCTCACGTCGAGAACTGGCACGCGGATC
The DNA here is from genome assembly GCA_964650975.1 of uncultured bacterium. Taxonomy (GTDB): domain Bacteria; phylum JADJOY01; class JADJOY01; order JADJOY01; family JADJOY01; genus CAZYWA01. The sequence continues at coordinate 1,834 of CAZYWA010000577.1, read as the reverse complement.
TCCCGGTCCTCAGTCACGGTTGCGCCGCGGGCTACGGGTAGCCCCGGGTCTCGCCCCTGTCAATACATCCGGAATCGAAGCGCTCCAAACGTAGCGCTCGCGCGCCCGAGAGGGCGCGCACGATCAGCACGGCCATCGTGATCGACAGCGCCAGCCCGACCAGCGCCGCGCCGTAGAGCCGCGACACCAGGGCCGCGAACAGCGTCTCGTGGGCGACGATCCCGAGGTAGCCGATGGCCGGGAGGGACGCGTAGAACCTGGTGCGGATCGCGGCTTCGCTCGCGCCTCGGCCGTCTCGCGACAAGACTCCGAACATCGCGGCGCCGATCACGAACCACGCCCCGAAGTTCCGCGCCGGAACGCCGTGGAATCCCCCGCCGCCCGCGTACGACCACCCACCCCGGAACACGTGATTGGGATCGGCGACCAGATCGTAGCCGAGCATCAAGAGCGCCGACAGCAGCGATCTCCCCCACCGGTTCCCGAGCCCGCCTGAATCGCGAGCGCCGGCCGTCAAGAGCTGCGCGGTCGAGAACGCCAGATAGGCGATCGAGAACCAGATGAAGGGGATGATCAGCGGGACCAGGCCGAAGATCTTCGCGGGAAATCCCGCGCTGTAGGCATAAGGTCCGAAGATGGCTCCGGTGAGGACGCCTAGCGTCTCGGAAACGAGCGAGACACCGGTCGCGACCAGCAGCAATCGTACGATGAAGCGCCGTCCGCGGCCGGCCCAGCCATGCGACACGCAAAAGAGCGTGACCACCGCGGCGAAGGCCGTGGCGCGGAATCCGTAGGGAGCTCCTCCGCTCGAAACCCCGCTCGCGCGCGCCACCCAGAATGCGCCGAGCAAGCTCAGCAACACCGCGAGCGCGCAGGTGCTCGTGAGCCCCAGGCTTTCGAAGGTCCGCTGACGTGCAGCGAGCGAAGCTGGGGCGCCCGTCTTCTCGACTCGCTCCATCCCGGCGCTCGACGGGCGCGGCTACTTCACGCCCCAGCCGGTTTTCGCCTGCAGCCAGGAGGCACTGCGGATGTAGAGCCGGCTCAGCGGGCGCGGCAGGATCACCGGCACCCGGATCGCGCAGAACGCCGAGAACGCGGTGAAGAGCGGGGCCGCGTACTTCACCACCCGTTGCTCGTAGATCTTTCCCTTGTCGCCGTCGCCGATCGTGGCGTCGTGGAGCACCTCCGCGGCGAGCTTCCCGGAGTGGATCGCGAAAGAGATTCCTTCGCCCGAGAGCGGATGGATCAGCGACGCAGCGTCCCCCAGCAGCATGAAACCGGGCCCCGAGAGCTCGCGCGCGAGCTTGAGCTTTCCCCACCGCACGGGAGCCAGGTTGAGCGGGAAGCCGACGATCTTGCCAACCAGCTCGGCGTTGCCGAGAAAGCGCCGCACCTCGGGCCTCACGCAGTACTCGCGGAACCGGTCCTTGAGCGAGATCGGCACGAACGAGTTGCCGTAGCCGAGGTTGGCCCAGCGCTCGCCGTCCTTTTCGAACGGGAAGATCCAGAAATAGCCGTTGTTCTCGATGTCGAAGAAGAACAGCAGGCCGTCGACGGACGGATCGATGCCGCGTGCGTACTGGCGCACCGCGTGGATCACCACGTCGTCCTCGGTGGAGCCGGTCTGCTTGCGCACCACGCTGCGGCTGCCGTCGGCTCCGAGCAACCACTTGCAGCGGATCTCGCGCGGACCTTGCGGCGTGCTCACGCGCACCCCCGCGACGCGCTCGCCTTCGAACACCAGGGTCTCGACGGTCGTGTCCTCGAGCGTCTCGATGCGGGTGCCGGCGATCGCGTTCCAGAGCGCCGTGTCGAAGACCTCGCGCGGGATCAC
>CAZYWA010000576.1:0-4876 GCA_964650975.1 uncultured bacterium | reverse complement strand
TCGATTACCGTGCAGCAGAACAAGGGGGTCTCGTGGAATACGACGTGAAGGACTTGAAGCTGGCGCCGACCGGGAAGCTCCGGATCGAATGGGCCAACCAGAGCATGCCGGTGCTCAACTCGATCCGTGAGCGCTTCGCGAAGGAAAAGCCGCTCAAGGGAATCCGCGTGGCGGCCTGCCTTCACGTCACCACCGAGACCGCGAGCCTCATGCAGACGCTGCAGGCGGGCGGCGCGCAGATCGCGCTCTGCGCCTCGAACCCGCTCAGCACCCAGGACGACGTCGCCGCGTCGCTGGTCAAGGACTCGGGGATCTCGGTTTTCGCCATCAAGGGCGAGGACAAGGACACCTACTACAAGCACCTGAACCAGTCGCTCGACATCAAGCCGCACATGTCGATGGACGACGGCGCCGACCTGGTGTTCGAGATCCACACCAAGCGCAGCGACGTGGTCGCGAACATGATCGGCGGCACCGAGGAAACGACCACCGGCGTCATCCGGCTGCGGAGCATGGCCGAGAAGGGCGTGCTCAAGTACCCGGTGATCGCGGTCAACGACGCGCTCACCAAGCACATGTTCGACAACCGCTACGGCACCGGCCAGTCGACGATCGACGGGATGGTGCGCGCGACCAACCGGTTGCTCGCGGGCTCGGTTTTCGTGGTCGCCGGCTACGGCTGGTGTGGCCGCGGCCTCGCGTCGCGCGCCCACGGCATGGGCGCCAACGTGGTGGTGACCGAGATCGACCCGATGCCCGCGCTGGAAGCCGTGATGGACGGCTATCGCGTCATGTCGATGGCCGACGCGGCGAAGATCGGCGACTGGTTCTGCACCGTCACCGGCGACATCCACGTGCTCCGGAAGGAGCACTTCGAGCGCATGAAGGACGGCGCGATCGTCGCCAACTCGGGCCACTTCAACGTCGAGATCGACCTCGAAGCCCTCGCGGGCCTGGCCAAGAAGCGCCGCATGATCCGCGAGTTCGTCGAGGAGTACACGCTGCGCGACGGACGCCGCATCAACGTGCTGGCCGACGGCCGTCTGGTGAACCTGGCGAGCGCCGAGGGGCACCCGTCGAGCGTCATGGACATGAGCTTCGCCAACCAGGCCCTCTCGGCCGAGTACATGGTGAAGAAGGGCAAGAGCCTGCCGATCAACGTCCACTCCGTGCCGGGGGACATCGATCGCAACATCGCGCGGATCAAGCTCAAGGCGATGGGCGTCAAGATCGACAAGCTGACCGCGGAGCAGCACAAGTACCTCTCGTCCCACGACATGGGTACCTGAGGCAGGGGAGGGGACCGTGTCCGGCCATTCCAGATGGGCGACGATCCGCCGCAAGAAGGGCGCGATCGACGCCAAGCGCGGCAAGGTCTTCACCAAGATCATCAAGGAGATCACCGTCGCGGCCGGCTTGGGCGGCGGCGATCCGGCGGGCAATCCACGCCTCCGGCTGGCGCTCGCCGGCGCGCGCGGCGTGAACATGCCGCAGGACACGATCGCGCGCGCCATCAAGAAGGGCACGGGCGAGCTCGAGGGCGTCTCGTACGACGAGATCTGCTACGAAGGATACGGCGCAGGCGGAGTCGCACTGATCATCGACGCGCTCACCGACAACCGCAATCGCACCGTGGCGGAGATCCGCCACATCTTCACCAAGAACGCCGGCAACATGGGCGAGACCGGATCGGTGGGCTGGATGTTCGAGCGCAAGGGGCACTTGCTGCTCGACGGCACGCTCGACGAGGATCGCGTGACCGAGCTCGCGCTCGAGGCGGGTGCCGAGGACGTGCGGCGCACCGGTGAAGGCGGCGAATGGGAAGTGGTCACCGGCCCCACCGACCTCGATGCCGTTCGCCAGGCCTTCGAGTCGGCGGGGTTGACGCCCGCCACCACCGAGCTCACGCGCATTCCCAAGGACACCATCAAGCTGAGCGGCACGCATGCGGGTCAGGTGCTCCGGTTGATCGAGGCGCTCGAGGACAACGACGACGTCCAGAAGGTCCACGCCAACTTCGAGATCGCCGACGACGAGATGGAGCGGCTCGCCGCCGAGTCGGCCTGAGCCCCTTGGGCGCCCTCGGCGCTGGTGAGGCACGTGCGAGCGTGCGGGTCCTCGGCATCGATCCGGGTACTCGAACTCTCGGGTTTGGCGTGGTCGAGATGCGCGCCGGTGTGCTGCGCCACGTGAGTCACGGCACGGTGTGCGTGCCCGGTGACGTGCCGCTCGCCATGCGCCTCGCCAGGATGCGGGCAGGCATCGACGACGTCATGCGCGAGCAAGAACCCGCCGCCGTGGCGGTCGAGGGTCTCTTTTACGCCCGCAACGTCCGCAGCGCGCTGGTCCTCGCGCATGCACGCGGCGTGGCGCTCGAGGTGGCGGCCGCCCGGGGGCTCGCCGTGGCCGAGTATTCGCCGATGGAGGTCAAGCGCGGGCTGGTGGGCTACGGCCGCGCCACCAAGGATCAAGTGGCGCGCATGGTCCAGCGGTTACTGGCGCTGGGCTCGCTCCCGAGCACCGACGCGGCCGACGCGCTGGCGCTCTCGATCTGCCACATCCACGCGGCCCGTCTGAACGGTCTCTTGAGCCGGCGCGGAGCGCGACGCCGATGATCGCCCGGCTGGCCGGAACCGTGATCGAGCGCGCCGCCGATCACGTGGTGCTCGACGTGGGCGGAGTGGGCTACCGGGTGTTCGTGTCGGCGGCCACGATGGGCGAGGTTCCGGCCGCCGACGGCCGTGTGGTGCTGCTCATCCACACCCTGGTGCGCGAGGACGCGATCCATCTCTTCGGCTTCGCCTCGGCGACCGAGCGCGAGCTCTTCCGGACGCTCCTCAAGCTCTCGGGCATCGGGCCCAAGAACGCGATGCACATCCTCTCGGGCATGGCGCTAGCGGATCTGGTGCACGCGATCGGCACCGGCGACGTGGACCGGCTGGTGCGACTGCCCGGAGTCGGACGCAAGACCGCCGAGCGGATCGTGGTGGAGCTCCGCGACCGGATCGCCGCGTTCGAGAGCGAGTCGCGCTCCGCATCCGCCATGCCGGCTTCCGGCGGCGCCAGCTCGCACGTTCGGGTGGCGGTCGAGGCGCTCTGTCAGCTCGGGGTGCCGCGCGCCAGAGCCGAGAAGGCGGCGCTCGCCGCCGCGCAGCGAGTGAGCAGCGACGCGTCGCTCGAAATCTGGATCCGGGAAGCGCTGCGTGACGTCGGAGCGGCGTGAAATGCCACGCACTGCGCGTTTCCGCGATTGAAATTTGCTCGTCGCGGCACTAGACTCCCCACGACTTCGGTCGCTGGGTCGATATGTCCGCGTGGGCGATTCTGGGCTGGTACTTGGTGTTCGACGTCGTGTGTTTCGTGCTGGTCATGGCTCTCTTCGTCCACGAGAGCCGTAACTGGAAGTGACCTGAGCGGCTCGGCCGAGTCGACGAAACTCTCCGTCGCCAGAGCGTGAGCTTCTCGGGACAGCGCGGCCCCGCGTTCTCGCAGTCCGCCCCACCCTTTTTCGTGGCGGAGTTGCCCGCTTGAGATCACCTGAATCATGCTTGCTGCGCCGCGCCACCCGACACTCTCTCGGTGTCGGTTGGGTGCTGAGCGCTGGTGCCGTGCTGGCCTGTGGGGCTCGAGGAGCCACGCCCGCCGCCGGGGACCTGCCATCGAAGGGCCCAAGGCCCTCGATGCGGGGAGCGTGAAATGATCATCGATTCGATCCTGGGTCTTTTCTCGAACGATCTCGCGATCGACCTGGGAACCGCCAACACCTTGGTCTACCTCAAGGGCCAGGGAATCGTGCTTTCCGAGCCTTCGGTCGTCGCGGTGCACAAGAACGGGCGGGGGCCCGCGAAGGTGCTCGCGGTGGGCAAGGAAGCGAAGAAGATGCTGGGGCGCACCCCCGGTGACATCGTCGCGATCCGCCCCATCAAGGACGGCGTGATCGCCGACTTCGACATCACCGAGCAGATGCTCAAGCACTTCATCTGGAAAGTGCACAACAGGAAGACCCTGGTCCGGCCGCGCATCATCATCTGCGTGCCGTTCGGGGTCACCGAGGTCGAGAAGCGGGCCGTCAAGGAGTCCGCCGCGAACGCCGGGGCCCGCGAGGTGTTCATGATCGAGGAGCCGATGGCTTCGGCCATCGGCGCCGGCCTGCCGATCACCGAGGCATCCGGCAACATGATCGTCGACATCGGGGGAGGCACCACCGAAGTGGCGGTCATCTCGCTCTCGGGGATCGTGTTCTCGAAGTCGATCCGGATCGCCGGCGACAAGATGGACGAGGCGATCATCCAGGCGATCAAGCGCAAGTACAACCTGCTGATCGGCGAGCGTACGGCCGAATCGATCAAGATCTCGATCGGCCGCGCCGTTCTCGACGGCGATGACGCCTACATGGATGTCAAAGGCCGCGATCTCGTGGCCGGAATCCCGAAAACCGTCACCGTCTCCGCGGTCGAGATCCAGGAATCGTTGCAGGAGCCGCTCAACGCGATCGTCGAGGCCATCCGCCTCACGCTCGAACGCACGCCCCCCGAGCTGGCGGCGGACATCATGGACAAAGGAATCGTGCTCGCGGGTGGCGGGGCGTTGTTGCGCGGACTCGATCAACTCATCCGCGAGGAGACCGGGCTACCGGTCATGGTCGCCGAAGATCCGCTCTCGGCGGTGGTGCTGGGCTCCGGCAAGGCCCTCGACGAGCTCGACCTCCTGCGCAAGGTCGCGATAAGTCACTGATTTTGGGTGATCGGCGGGGACCGGTGCCCCCCGAGCCCGTGTTGCTCCCCGCGGCGAGGCGCCTGCCTTGCTGGGCCACGTCGATTGCAAACATCTGATTTGATTGTCTATTTTGGGTGTCGGCGGGTCTGCTGCTGGCAAA
>CAZYWA010000575.1:0-4876 GCA_964650975.1 uncultured bacterium | reverse complement strand
GTCCGACCGGTGCCACACCCACCAAAACTCCGATCTCATGAATGGATCGGGTTAAGCTGGCGTTCGACGCCTCGGTTGGGTCCGTTCGCTAGGGGCCACGCGACCTCCCGACGCCGGTCCTCCAGAGGACGTCCCCTTTCACGGCGAGCGACGCCGCACGGGGTCTAGCGAACAGTGGCGCTCAGTCCGGCGCCCCCGCACGGCCATGAGCTGGCACCAACCCCCGGCCCGTCAGCTAGGCGCTCTGTCGGCGGCAGCGATTGCAAGCCTCCTCGCGTCGGCTCCCGCACGCGCCGAATGGGTGTTCGTCACGCCGAACCGATCCGATGCCAACCGGACGGTGTTCGTCTCCGACATGCGCACGACGGCGAACTGCCTCGTCTACCTGAGCGACGTCCGCACAGGCACGCACGACGCGAAGGCGATCTGGTTCTACACGCCCAACCGGACGGACGCGACGCTGCGTGTCTCGAAGACGCGCACCGACGCGGACATGGCCGTGTTCTTCACGCCCGAGCGGGGCGAGGCGGCGTGTCGGTGACCGCGAGGAGGGGCGGGCCGAGGCAGACGGGCAGGATCGCCTAAGTGGACCGCTCACGCGCGGCGACGCGGCGCGCATGGTCGACAATGCGGTCGCGGAGCCAAGACGGGGAGAGGACTTCCGCCTCGGCGCCGAAACTCAGGACCCATGCCTCGACCTCCAGCTCGCCCGACACCTGGGCGTGGTACGTGAGCGAGCCGTCGCCGCCCGGAACCTTGCGCTCCCGCGAACCCCACCAGACGCGCTCCTCCACGAACGGCGCGACCTTCGGCGAAAAGCGCACCTCCAGCGCGAACGTCTCCCCGCTGAAAATGCCGAAGGGCCGAGCGAGCGCGGCCTCGATCTCGCGGTCGGTGCGCGGCTCGAACGTCTGCTCTCGGATCTGGACATCGCGGATCCGCTCCGCTCCGAGGATCCGGAACTCGGCGCGCTCCGGGTACCAGGCCAGGAGGTACATCCCACCCTTGTGCGCGAGCACGCGCTCCGGCGCGAGGACGTAACGCGTATCGCGGGTCTCGCTCGGCTTGCGGTATCGGATCGCGCAGACATGCCGCTCAACGATCGCCCGGGTCAACCGCTCAATCAACTCCGGCTTTACACGCGGGACCTTCACGCCGCGCGAGTGCATCACGGCGAGCCGCTCGATTCGGCCGCAGTACCGCTGCGTCTCGGGGGACAGCATCAACCCCACCTTCTCGAAGGCGCCGGAGAGGGCGGGATAGTAGGGCTCCGGCGCGAGCTCGATGAGCTTCGAGCGCGCGAGTTGCAGTGCCGCGAGCTCAGGAAGGCTAAGGACGACCGGCGGGACCGATCGCCGGGCCTGTGCAAGACGGAACGATTCGCGCTTCCCGCGGATCTGGCGCTGGATGCCGAACCCGGCCTGCTCAAGGTGCTCCATGTCGCGGCCGACGGTCTTGGGGCTTACGTCGAAGTGCGCCGCGAGTTGCTCGCGATCCCACGATCGCCCCGAACCTTCGAGCAGCGCCAGAATCCGCCACTCGCGCACGAGCTGTTTGTAGATCCCGCCCGCAGCGCCCATGTGATCCCTCCCAGCGCGCCGTATCGGACGATGATCAATGTGGTCGCCGCTGACGCCTAGGTCGAGCGGCGAAGTGCTGTGAGGCCCCGCCGCTCATGGGACAACGAACATGGTCTGCCGAGGACCAATCGCTCACCGATGACGCCCGTCGGCCAGTCACCGGCGGTGGGCTCGGCCAGCGGGTCTGCAGGAGAGTTCAACATGAGCAACGTCGTCTCGGAATAGCCCGACGTATTTGAACATCTCGTACTTCCTGCCCCGAACAGTCGCGGTGTACTTCTTGATTTGCCCAGTCGTGAGGAGCGGGAAGAAGAACACCCGATCATGCTTCTCCTTGCCTTCGTCCGAGTGCAGGTGGAGCAATAGCGGCGGAATTAGCTGCCCAGTCTTCAAGGCAGCGTTCAAGATCCGCCACCCCGCACCGAAAACTTCGTTCGGACAGCGCTTCGTTCGAGCGCTCTTCACCTGCGCGCGAAAGATGCAACTGGTGCACTGGACGTCATAGAGCGGGAACCCGGGAGACAACCTCATCAGCTCGTTGCCGCAATTCGGACACGGGAGGTTCTCGACGATGAACTTCTCGCCCAATTCGCCAACCTGCTTGCTCATGGCGAGACCCCGATCCCTCATGGCGTCTCCTCCCTCGCGCGGATCAAGGCTTCAGCCTGTGGACTCGGACGGACTCCACCCTGGTGCGAGCCACGGTCGCAAGCATATCAAACGTCTATTAGTACGTTAGAGAACCGCTGGCTACTCCCGCATAACCTGCGGGGTGGACGACCTTGCAGGGTTCAAGGCTCGCTTCGGAGCGAAGCTCCGCATCCTCCGAGATCGACGGGGCCTTCGCCTCGTCGACCTGGAGGACTATGGAATCAACGTCCGCGGCTACCAGCGCGCCGAGCAGGGCGAGGTGCTGCCGCGGGTCACGACACTGCTGCTGATTGCGAAAGCGTTCCAGGTCCGGCCTTACGAGCTGTTGAAGGTCGAGGACGTCGAGCCCGACGCTCTCCGAGTGTCGCGCGGCGGACGCAGACTCCCGGGTTTGCCGGGGTCACGGGCGCAGCGTGGGCGGCGGCAGCGCCGTCAACCTGCTACTCAGCGACGCTCGTAGGCGACCTACGGTCCACGACCGGCTGACGCACGTCGTCCGCTGATGGGCAGGCAGGGCCGCCGTCACCCTAGGCGCACCTGCTGGCCGAGCTCTACATAGCGACAGACCGCGTTCGCGAGCTGCATCTGCCGGGGGCTCTTGCATTCGGGCTCGAAGAGACGCGGACTCGCCACGAGGATGCAGGCGCACCGTGCGCGTGACGTCGCCACGTTAAGTCGGTTCAGGCTGTAGAGGAACTCCATCCCATGCGGCGCGTCTTCGGGCGTCGAGGTCGCCATCGAATAGATCACCACGGGCGCCTCCTGGCCCTGGAATCGGTCCACCGTGCCGACCCGGATCCCGCGGGGTCCGAGACGTTCGTTCAGCAGCGTGACCTGCGAGTTGTAGGGCGCGATCACGAGGATCCCGTCCGGCGTCAGCGCCTGCGACACCTCGACATGATTCACCCAACGCGAAGCCGGACCGAGAAGTGTCGTCACGAGTCGGTCGATCGCCTCGATCTCCTCGCGAGAGCTGCTCTGGTTCCCGTCGTGGGAGACGGGCACCACCCAGAGTCCGGCCCCCTCGAAGGGCGGGGCCCCAGCCAGCACCTGCCGATCGAGCCCATCGTGAGAGCGAAGGCGTCCCTCGTAGAAGACCTCCGAGGTGAAGGCGCAGATGCTGGGCGCGAGGCGCCATGTCTCGGGGAGGAAGATTCCACGCTCGGGCGGAATGGTCTTGTGCTCACCGAGGATGTGCTCCAGGGCGGAGACGTCCGCGCCTTCGGGATGCGTCCCCTGCTGGGGCTGTTCCAGCTGCTGCGGATCCCCGAGCAGCACGACGCTCCTGGCCGCCTGCGACGCCGCCAGCACGTTCGTGAGGGACATCTGGCCCGCCTCGTCCACGAACAGCACGTCGACGGCCCCGTGCGCATCGGGTGACGCCCACAGAAATTGCGTTCCGCCCAAGACGTGGATGTCCCGCGCGGCTAGCCGAGCCAAGGCGGGCCGGTTCTCGGTGTACTCCTCGACAGCGGTTGGCGTGTCCACCTCCGAACCCACCTTGTGGCCGCATCGGACGTCGAGATGGCCTTCGGCTGCCGCCCGCACCACCGCATCGAGCAGGTTCCGGATCACCTTGTGGCTCACGGCGGTGATCCCGACGCGAGCTCCCGCCTTCACGAGCGCGCAGATCATTCGAGCGCCGGTGAACGTCTTCCCGGCCCCAGGCGGCCCCTGGATCGCCAGCACCGACTCGTCGAGGTCGGTCGCGATCCGAACCGCGAACGGTACGGCCGTCTCGGTTGGCTGAGGCTGAAACGTCCCAGCCCGCAGGCGTGGCGCCCGATTCAGTGGAAGCTCACGCGCGGCACGGTATCTCGTGCCCGCTGCGACGCCGGAGGTAACGACGTCCTCGGCGATCCGCATCACCGCCTCGGCCAAGACGTCGGTGTTGACGACGGAGTGCGCGAACACAGCCGACGGATGGGTGTCAGCGTGGGCCCCGCTCTTCTTGATCTCGATGGAGCGAACGACCCGATTGATGGCCTCTACGGTTCCAACCCTCGTGCCGTCGGGGAGGTGCAGGGCGTCCCCCTCGCGGACCTCGGTCTCCTGCGGGGGGTACCGGTACCGATCGACGGGGCACTTCTTCGTCCCTCCGACGCGGGCGGCCTCGATGCGCAACCCCCCGATGGCTGCCCGCTCCGTGAAAAGCTCGTCCTCCGGAAGCTCGCGAAGCCGGAAGAATTCCCACCACGGCGCCTTGCCCTCGCGCCGGTGCCATTCGAGGAGATGCGCGAGAAGCCACCGTGCCCGCTCCTCGTCGCTTCGTGCGGCGCGATCGGCTGGCACGTCGTGGGTGAGCGCCGCAAAGATCGTCTGCACCCGGCGGCCGCGCTCATCCAGAGGCTCGGAGGGCGCGCCATCCTTCACCGATGGGCGAGGAACCGGAGTCCCCGACGCCTCCACCGAAGCACGCAGGTCTTCGAGCCACGCGCGCAGGCGCAGCGCCGACACGCAGTCGTCGCGGTTGTAGCCTTCGACCGCGACCCGGGTGTCCTCGGAGATCGCGTCGGACGTACCGAGCTCGAGGGCGCGTTCGATGACTCGAAGGTGGGTACGTGCATCGGCGAGGGGAACATCTCGGGTCAAGCCGTAGAACGGCTCCAGGTCCTTGATCGAGTACCGTTCCACGCTCGCGCGCA
>CAZYWA010000574.1:0-4880 GCA_964650975.1 uncultured bacterium | reverse complement strand
CTGAGCAAGAGCTTTCGCCTCGAAATGGCGGCGCCGACGAAGCTGGGCCGCGTGACGCTCGGCGGACGCGATCAGGTGATCACGCGGCGTCCGGGTGCGGACGAAGACGGCGTCGAGGTGCGGCAGGGGCAGGTCGAGCTCGCGGCGGAAAGTCGCATCCAGGGCGGCGCGCGCACGATTCCCGCGGTCTCGTGGGATGCCGACGTCGAGAGTCTCTCCGCGACCCTCAACTTGCCGCCCGGCTGGCGCGTGCTCGCGGCACGCGGCGCCGACCAGGTGCCAGGCACCTGGGTGGAAGAATGGACGCTGCTCGATTTCTTCCTGGTGCTGATTGCGGCCCTCGCGTTCCGCCGATTGTGGGGCTGGCTCTGGGGCGGACTGGCGCTCGCGGGAATGGTGCTCGTCCATCCCGAAGCGCACGGCTTCGCGTGGCTCTTCCTCGCCGTGCTGCTCGGCGAGGGCGCGCTCCGGCTGCTCAAGGAAGGAAAGGCGCGTCGCGTGGTGGGCGTGCTGTGGCTCGTGGGCGTGGGCTACACGATCCTCGCCGCGGTGCCGTTCCTGGTGTGGCAGGTAAGGCTCGCGATGTACCCGGCGCTCGAGTATCCGTTTCCGAACCAGCACTACACCGCCCCGGCGAACCCGGTGGCGGCACAGTTCGAGGGTGCGCGCGAGCGCGAGGTCTCGCTCCACAGCCTGCCGGCTACTCCGGAGGCGGCACCGATTCCACAAGAGATGGCGAATCAGGTCCAGGTGGGTGCGCACCAGGATGCGCTGCTCGATGCGGAGCGCAGGTCAGATTCGGAAATTCACAACGCGCTCGATTCCGGAGGTGACGAGTCGCAAGAGATCCGAGCCCAGATCTCGCAGAAGGTCGAGCCGAAGTACCGGACAGTCGGCGCACCGCCCGACGGCTTCAGGCCGGATTTTCTGCAAGCCCACACCATTTCTTCGCCCGACGACCTTCAAAAGCTCGACCCCAAAGCGATTGTCAGCACCGGTCCCGGTCTCCCGACCTGGAGCTGGAACTCCATCAATCTCACCTGGAGCGGCCCCGTTCAGCGCGCGCAAGAGGTGAGGCTCTATCTGCTCTCGCCGTTCGTGAATGCGCTGCTCAACGTCGCGCGCGCGGCGCTGCTCGCGCTGCTCGTGCTGCGTCTCATGAATTTCCCCGGAAGTCGTTGGCCGGTCTGGCTCAAAGGTGCGCAGGCCGCGCCCGTCGCAGCCGCTACGCTGGTACTTCTGTCGCTCGTTTTCTCTCGATCTGCATCCGCGTCCGACATCCCCAACCAGCCATTGCTGACCGAGCTCAAGGATCGCCTCACCGAGCGCCCCGACTGTTACCCCAACTGCGCGAGCTTCGCGCGCAGCCACTTCGACGCGAGTGCCGCGCGACTCGCAATCCGCCTCGAAGTCGTGGCGCTCGCCGACACCGCCGTGCCGCTTCCGGGAAGCGCCGAAACCTGGGTTCCCACGCAAGCGCTGGTCGACGGCAAGCCCGCGCCAACAGTCCGCTCAGGATCGGGCTTGTGGGCGCTGATTTCGTCCGGCTCGAAGGAGATCCTTCTCGACGGCCCGCTCCCCGAGCGCGACGAGGTCGCGATCCCGCTGCCGCTGCTTCCCACCCGCGTCGAGACCGCCGCGAGTGGCTGGACCATCGAGGGCGTGCACGAAAACGGCCAGCCCGATGCGAGCCTGACCCTGCGCCGCGTGCGGACCACCCCGGCGAATCCCGACGAGATCAACCCCGATTCGCCGCAAGTCTTGCCGTCCTTTCTCTCGGTCACACGCACGCTCAGGCTCGGTCTCACCTGGGAAATCGTCACCGACGTGAGGCGCCTATCGCCAGCCGGTACTCCCGTGACCGCGCAGATTCCACTGCTCGCGGGCGAGTCGGTCACGACCGAGGACGTGCGCGTCGAGAACGGTTGCGTGCTGATGAACCTCGCGCCCGACGCGGCCTACGCAAGCTGGACGTCGAAGCTCGATCAGAAGCCCACGCTCGAGCTGGCGGCCGCGACTTCCGCGGAATTCGTCGAACGATGGGTGCTCGACGCGAGCACCCTCTGGCACGTCGAGCCCGCGGGCTTCCCTCCCATTCATCCCGGCCAGAGCGGCGGCGTGCGTGCGCCGGTCTGGCAGCCGTGGCCGGGCGAGAAGCTCACGCTCGCGATCACTCGTCCCGAAGGCGTTCCCGGCGCCACGCTCACCATCGATCAGAGCCAGCTCGCGGTGACGCCCGGACTGCGCTCGAGCGATGCGACGCTCACCCTCACGATCCGCTCGAGCCGCGGCGGTCGCCACGCCGTCACGCTGCCGGAAGGTGCCGAGCTCACGTCGGTCAAGGTCGGCGGCCTGGTCCAGCCGCTTCGCCAGGAAGGTTCACGGGTCACGCTTCCCATCAATCCCGGCAGTCAGGAGGCCGAGGTGAGCTGGCGCGAGCCGCGCGGGATCGGCGCGCGCTTCACGACGCCCGTCGTGGACATCGGTGCGGCGAGCGTCAACGCCACCACCGTCATCCAGTCGTCGAGCAATCGCTGGGTGCTCTTCGTGCGCGGCCCGCGGCTCGGTCCCGCGGTGCTCTTCTGGAGCTTGCTCGCGGTGCTGCTCGCGATCTCGATCGGGCTCGGCCGCGTGCCGTTCACGCCGCTCCGCGCGCACCACTGGTTCTTGCTGGGGCTCGGGCTCACGCAGTTGCCCGTTCAGGGACCGGCGATCGTCGCGAGCTGGCTCCTGGCCCTCGGCTTCCGGCGTGCGCACGTCGAGAGGCTCGGCTCGCGGGGCACGTTCAATCTCGTGCAGGTATTGCTGGCGATGCTCACCGTCGCTGCGCTCACCGTGCTCTTCTTCGGCATCAAGGACGGGCTACTGGGCATGCCCGAGATGCAGATCTCGGGAAACGGCTCGTTGGCGAGCGAGCTCAAGTGGTTCAGCGATCGCGCCGAGAGTGCCTTGCCGCGCGCGTGGATGATCTCGGTGCCGCTCTGGGTCTACCGGGTCGCGATGCTGGCGTGGGCGCTCTGGATCGCGGCGTCGCTGATTCGCTGGCTGCGCTGGGGCTGGGATTCGTTCACCACCGGCGGTGGCTGGAAGGCGGCGCCGCCCAAGCCGGAGAAGCGCCCGATGTCGCCGCCGGCGTGGACCGCGCCCAAGGCGGCAGTCGAGCCGGCGCCGAGCACCTCGCCGCCGGGAGCGTGAGCATGCGCGCGTTTCTCACCGGTGGAACCGGTTTCATCGGCGGCCGGCTCGCGCGCCAGCTCCGTGGCGAAGGCCGCGAGGTACGGGCACTGGTGCGAACGCCCGCGAAGGCCGCGCACCTGGCCGATCTCGGCTGCGAGACAGTGCCCGGCGATCTCACCGACCCGGCGAGCTTCACCGACGCGATTCGCGGTTGCGACGAGATCTATCACCTGGCCGCCTGGTACGAGATCGGCGTCGCCGCGAAGGACGCGGACCGCATCCACCGGGTGAACGTCGCGGGCACCGAGGCGATTCTCTCCGCCGCGGAAAAGGCGGGCTCGAAGCGGATCGTCCACTGCAGCACGGTCGCCGCGCTCGGCCCCACCGGCGGCAAGCTCGCCGGCG
The DNA here is from genome assembly GCA_964650975.1 of uncultured bacterium. Taxonomy (GTDB): domain Bacteria; phylum JADJOY01; class JADJOY01; order JADJOY01; family JADJOY01; genus CAZYWA01. The sequence continues at coordinate 1,298 of CAZYWA010000574.1, read as the reverse complement.
AAACCCAGAAGAACGACGGCCGTTATCGCAGCCTTTACGAGAAGACCAAGGCGGAAGCGCACGACGTCGCGACGAGCTTCGCGAAACGCGGCGTGCCGGTGCGGATCGGCATGCCGGGAACCGTGTATGGACCGGAGGACCCGAGCCTGGTGGGGCGTTTCTATCGCGAGCTGGTGCGAGGCATGGTGCGCATCGGCGGCTTCGACGCGATGAGCATGACGCTGGTGCACGTCGAGGACGCGGCCGACGGGCTTTTCCGGTGCTCCACCCGCGGCCGCGCCGGCGAGAGCTACATCCTGGGCGCCGACGTGCTCACGATGGGCCAGTGGGTGGCACTCATGTGCGATCTCACTGGCATCGCTCGCCCGATCTGGAGCGCTCCCGATGGTTTGATCAAAGCGGCCGCGCCGTTGCTGGCCCCGCTCGCCCGCTTGGCCGGCCTGCCGCCCGCGGTGGTCACCGAGGGAGTGGCGATGAGCGCCGGCCTCACGTGGGCCTTCTCGGGCGAGAAGGCGCGGCGCGAGCTCGGCTGGCGGCCGCGCGCGATCGACGTCGGTCTCGCCGAAACGCTCGCGTGGTATCGCGATCGCCACGCACCGCGCCGCCGCTTTCGGCCGCGAAACGAGCAAGCGAGCAGGGCCTGGAAGACGCTGGGCATCGCGCCCTGATCGAGTGCGCCAGAGGCGCTGCACGGTTCCTGCATCGCCGATTCGCGACACAGTCGTTCGCTCGCCGCCGAAGGACCGGCGGCGCTCCAGTGCCTTCGGAGGGCTGCGGTCCCTCGCAGCCGCGGCTTTGCATCGCGATCGATCGGCTGCGGACGGGAGGGACCGCGTTCCTCTTTTCGGGTAGCGGACTCCGAAAGTCGTTTGCACCGACGACCGTGACTCGACTGCGCACGCTCCGGATCGTCGCCGGATGGCTCGTCGAGCTGCTCGCGGCCGCGGCCGACGTGCTCGCGCTCCCAGCGCTCAGCTTCCCGGTTCCGGCCTCGATCACTACCTGGTCGCGGACCGCTATCCGGCCGATTGTTTTCGCGATGACGAGCCGCCGACGGCCGATGCGTTTTTCGCGGGAAATCACGGCTTTCGCGCGACGTCGTTCTGGCTCGAATCGCACCTGGCCTCGTGGGGCGAATTGCGATTCCGCCTGGCGATGCTGCGCTACCCCTGTGTGCTGCCGCGGATCGGCCCCAAGCAACCCTCGCGGGAAGGATGGAGCTGGCTTGAGCCCTATCGCCCGGCCGGCGCGGACTACGATCTCCTCGTTGAAACCCCACAAATCCTCGAGGCTGCCCC
>CAZYWA010000573.1:0-4885 GCA_964650975.1 uncultured bacterium | reverse complement strand
CGCGCCGAGGAGCTGGCGTCGAACGCGACGCTTCCCGCGAGCGTCGCGGCCGCGCCGACAGCGGAGCGCCCGACCGCGTCGATCTCCCCCTCGCTCTCGATCGCCGCGACACCGGCCGACGGTTCCACGCACGCCTACGAGCTCGCCTGCGATCTCCTGGTCGGCGGGCTCGATGCCGACGAGGTCGCTCGCGACACCCGCCTGCCGATCGCGGAAATCGAAGTGCTGAAGGCGCTGCGCGTCGCGCAGGGCGCCGGACGGAGCGGTTTCGCCACCCGGTGACGCCATGCGAATCGAAGACGGACTCTACACCGCCGCCGCGAGCGGCCGGATGCTCGACCACGACATGGACGCGGTCACCGAGAATCTGGCCAACGTCGCGACGCCCGGGTTCAAGCGCTTGCGCCCCGCGGCCCAGGCCTCGCCGTTCGCACACGTGCTCGCCGACGCCACCACCGCGGTGCCGTTGCCGGCCGATCCGATGACGGGCCGCGACTGGACCCATGGTCCGCTCGACTCGACCGGCTCGCCGTTCGACGTCGCGCTCGGCTCCGACGCGTTCCTGCAGATCAAGACACCGGACGGAACGCGCTACACGCGCGACGGACGGATGCAGCTCGACAAGGACGGCACCCTGGTGCGTCTCACCGGCGAGCCGGTGCTCGACACCCGCGGCTCGGAGATCCACGTCCCCGCCGGCAAACCCACGATCAAGGCCGACGGCACGCTGCTGGTGGACGGCTCCGAGGTCGCCCAGATCGGCGCGGTCGACATCGCCGATCGCAGCCAGCTGACGAGCGAGGGCGAGGGCCGCTACCGCCTCGCTTCGCCGGATTCCTCGGCGTCGAGCGGCGCGCAACCGAGCGCCGCGCCCCAGTTCCTGCAGGGTCAGATCGAGGGCTCGAACGTGAGCGCGCCGCGGGCGCTGGTGGACATGATCGAGGTGTCGCGCAGCTACGAGTCGGTGATCCACGCCATCAAGACGCTGGACGGCATGCTCGGCCGTGCCACGGCAAGCCACGGAGGCTGACCATGATCCGTTCACTCCACACCGCCGCCAGCGGCCTCGAGGCGCAGCAGCTCGAGATCGACAACATCACCAACAACCTGGCCAACGTGAACACCACGGGCTTCAAGAGCGGGCGCGCCGAGTTCCAGGACCTGCTCTACGAAAACCTCTCGACTCCCGGCACGCAGGACGCGGCCGGCACCGAGGCGCCCACCGGAACCCAGATCGGTCACGGCGTGCGCGCGGTCGCGGTTCGCCGCTTCTTCGGCCAGGGGCCGATGCAGGCCACCAGCAACCCGCTCGACGTGACCATCGACGGCGAGGGCTTCTTCCAGGTGCGCCGCCCGGAGGGCGACGTCGCCTACACCCGCGCCGGGGCCATGAGCCTGAACTCGCAGGGCCAGCTGGTGACGCCCGACGGGCTTCCCCTCGACCCGTCGATCCAGATCCCGGCCGACGCTCGAAACATCACCATCGCGCCGGACGGAACCGTGTCGGCGGTGCAGCCGAACCAGACGGCTCCGACGCAGCTCGGCCAGCTGACGCTGGCGCGCTTCGCCAATCCTCCCGGTCTGCAGGCGATCGGCGGAAACCTGTTCCTCGAGACCGCAGCCTCGGGCGCCCCGACCGTCGCCAACCCGTCGAGCGACGGCGTCGGCAAGCTCGCGCAGGGCTTCCTGGAAGGCTCGAACGTGAGCGTCGCCGAGGAGCTGGTGAGCATGATCGTGGCGCAGCGCGCCTACGAGGTGAACGCCAAGACCGTGAAGGTCACCGACGAGATGATGCAGACCGCGAACAACATGAGGTGATGTCGTGTTCTTCTCCCGCTCTCACTCGAACGCCGTCGCGGCGGCCGTGCTCACGGCCGCCGCGCTCGGCACGCTCGGCAACCCGTGCGCTCGCGCCGAAGCGCTCGACGCCGACGCCGCTCGCACGCAGGTGGCGCGGCTCGTGGCCACCCGGCTCGAGGCGCCGCTCGACGCGGTGCACGCCGAGGGCTTCGACCTGCCGCAGGCGATCGCGGCCGACGAGCACATGAGCCTCGAAGAAGACTCGCTCGCGACCATGATCGGCTCGGTGACCTTGCGAGCACGAGTCACCAAGCCTGGCTCTCCCGATCGCCACGTCGCCTTGCGCGGCCGCATCACCGTGCGGCGCGAGCGGTTGCGAGTGGCGCGCCCGGTGCCCCGCGGTCAGATCGTGTCGCCCGAGGACCTGGTCGCGGACGTGATCTGGGACGACGGCACTCAGCAGCTGCCGCTCGCCGAGGACGTGATCGGCCAGGAAGCGCGACGAGCGCTGGCCGCCAATCAGCCGCTGCGCGCCACCGACGTGGGCCAGCCGACGATGGTGAAGCGCGGCCAGCTGGTGAAGGTCGACTACGTCACCCGCAGCCTCTCGGTGGTCGGCGAGGGCAAGGCGCTCGGCGACGGCCACCTGGGCGACGTGGTGCGGGTCGAGATGCCCGGCACCAGTCGCGTGCTCGCCGCGCGAGTGGTGGGCTCCTCGTGGGTTCGCACCTCGATCGAGACCTCGGTCGCCTCCAACAGCGGGAACCAGCCATGAACACGCCGTCGTCGAAAACCTCCGCGCTTCCCGCGATCCTGGCGGCGGCGGGGCTGCTCTTGCTTCTCACCGCCCTCGGCTGCGTCGCGCATCAGTCGGTGCAGCCGAGTGACGACGGGATCCTGCCCACCACCGGACCGGAGATGGCGGACTCGCGCATCGCGCCGCCGGCCCGGCCGGCGAGCACGGGCTCGCTCTGGCCGTCCGACGAACAGGGCTACCTTTTCAGCGATCACAAGGCGCGCAAGACGGGCGACTTGCTGACCGTGAAGATCGTGGAGAGCGCCCAGGCGTCGAAGGCCGCGGACACCAAGCTGAGCCGCGACAACTCGATGAACGCCTCGCTCGAGAACCTGTTCGGCATCGAGAAGTCGGTGGTCGCGAGCAATCCGTTCGTGAATACCTCGTCGCTCCTGAAGGGCGAGTTCCAGAACAAGTTCGAGGGCGACGGCTCGACCACCCGCAGCGACGACCTGACCACCCAGATGACGGTGGTGGTGCAGCGGGTGCTGCCCAACGGAAATCTGATGGTCGCCGGCAGCCGCGTCGTGGGCCTCAACTACGAGCAGCAGATGCTCACCCTGACGGGCATCGTGCGGCCCGAGGACGTCGACTCGCAGAACACCGTGCTCTCGACCTACATCGCCAACGCCGACATCCGCTACGGCGGAAACGGCGTGGTAACCGACAAGCAGCATCCCGGATGGCTCACCTGGCTCACCGACTGGATCTGGCCACTATGAAGACGACGATGTTTCCGCGAGGGGCTTTTCAAGCCCCCCGCCCCGAAAAAAGTGCGAGTTTTTTGGGGCCCCACCCCCGAGCCAGCTCGCTGCGCTCAGGGGCCACAGGCCCCGTGCGCGCCTGCGGCGCGGGGCCACAGGCCACACGCCGCACCCATTCCGGAGGGCGGCGGTCCCTCGCCGCCGCAGCACTCGCCATGGTCGCGACGCTCGCGTCGCTGCCGACCTACGCCGCGCAGCTTCGCGACATCGCCGATCTGCGTGGTGTGCGCGGCAACGACCTCATCGGCTACGGCCTGATCGTGGGCCTCGACGGCAGCGGCGACGACATGGGCGTCACGCGCCAGTCGCTCGCGAGCTTCGTCGATCGAATGGGCGTGACCCTCGATCAGGCCGAGATCGCCAAGATGAAGCCGCAGAACGCCGCGGCCGTGTCGGTGACCGCGGTGCTGCCGCCCTTCGCCAGCAGCGGCGCGCGGATCGACGTCATCGTGTCGTCGATCGGCAACGCCAAGAGCCTCCAGGGCGGCACCCTGCTCATGACACCGCTGCGCGCCGCCGACGGCCACGTCTACGCCGTCGCGCAAGGTCCGGTCTCGATCGGCGGCTTCTCGGTCGCGAGCAAGGGCGGCGGCGACGTCGCGCAGAAGAACCAGAAGACCGTGGGCCGAATCCCCGAGGGCGCGCGAGTCGAGCGCTCCGTGGACGTCGCCTTCGACGGCCACACGAGCCTCACCTACGCGCTCCGGAACCCGAGCTTCACCACCGCGCGGCGAGTCGCCGACGCGATCAACGCCGAGCTCGCGACACCCGCGGCCACGGCCACCGACCCCGGCACCATCGAGGTGAAGGTACCCGCCGAGCTGGCGAACGACGGCGTGGTGCTGGCGTCGCGCCTCGAAGCGCTCTCGGTCGAGCCCGACCGCCCCGCCCGCGTGGTCATCAACGAGCGCACCGGCACGGTGGTCATGGGTGCCGACGTGCGGCTGGCGCGCATCGCGCTCGCCCACGGCAGCCTCACCATCGAGGTCAGCCAGACCCTCGGCGTCTCCCAGCCCGCGCCGTTCTCGGAGGGTGGCCACACGGTGGTGGTCCCCAACTCGGACATCAAGGTCCACGAGGACTCGCGCCAGCTCACCCTGGTCGAGCCGGGTGTCACGATCGCGGACCTGGTCCGGGCCTTGAACGGCCTGGCCGTCTCCCCCCGCGACCTGATCGCGATCCTCCAGGCCATCCGGGAGGCCGGGGCCATGGACGCCGAGCTGGTGATCATCTGACCGGACCCGGGAGCGCCCCCACGAGCCCAAAATGAACGACCTCGACGCCACCACCGGGCCAGTCTCGGCCCGGACCGACTCCGGGTGGGGCTCCACCCTGGGCCTCAACCGGGTCGCCAAGCCCAGCGACCCGGGCCAGGTGGCCGAGAAATTCGAGGGGCTATTAATTCAACAAATGATTCAATCGATGCGCGCAACGGTGCCGGATTCCGAGGTTTTTGGCGGAACCGGAAGCGACGTGGCGCGCTCCATGCTGGACGAGACCCTGGCCACGTCGGTCGCCCATGCCG